>NZ_JAZDCH010000019.1:0-29259 GCF_036311905.1 Brachybacterium sp. J153
CCTTTCGTCGAACGGGGATCGACGGCGGCGCGAACCCCGGAAGCCATCTGTGGCTCACGGGGTCCGCGATCGGTTCGTCCGGTCGACTGGTCGGTCGACTGATTGGCTGATCGGTCAGCTCAGGCGAGGCCGAGCTGCACGGTGACGTACGAGGCCGGCGGAAGGTCGATCTCGAGGCCGCTCGGCGTGGACCGGACGGCCGAGAGCTCCCGCGGGCTGACCGCCGACGGCGTCTCCGGGGTGTTGACGCTCTGAAGGGTCTCGGACGTGAGCACGGTGGCCCGATGCCCTCGTAGCTCCGCGCCGCGCAGATCGAGCTCGACCGTCCGACCCGCCGTGGCGTGGACGTTCGTCAGCGAGATCAGGGCCGAGCCGTCCTTCACCGAAGCGCTCGCGGAGAGGAGCGGGAGCTCGCGGCCGTCGACGCTCGCCGTGCGCTCGGGCAGCGTGAGGTGCACGGGAACGGCGGCGGCGTCGTGGTGACCGACGTTCATCGCGAACACGTGATAGCTGGGCGTGAGGACGAGCGCACCGGTGTCCGGATCGGTGAGGATCATCGCCTGCAGCACGTTCACGGTCTGCGCGATGTTCGCCATGGTCAGACGTCCCGCATGGCGATGGAAGGCATCGAAGTGGATCGAAGCGACGAGGGCGTCGCGGAGGGTGTTCTGCTGGTACAGGAAGCCGGGATTGGTGCCCGGCTCGACGTCCCACCAGGTGCCCCATTCGTCGAGCACGAGGCCGACGGTGCGGTACGGGTCGTAGCGATCCATCGCCGTGCTGTGCCGGGCGAGCAGAGCATCGATCTCGTAGGCGCGTGACAGCGTGAGATACCAGCCGCCCTCCGTGAAGTCCGCGGCGTTCCCCTTCTCGGCCCAAGGGCCCGAGACGGTGTAGTGGTGCAGGGAGATCGCCTGGAAGGGGTTCGGTCGAGCCTCGGGCCGCTCGATGAGGCTCTCGCCGAAGACCTGCATGAGCGATTCGGTCCAGGCGAGGTCGCCGTCGGCGGCGCCGGCCGCGATGCGGGTGACCTGGTTCCCGGCATGGTCACGGACGAAGGTCGAGTACTGACGCGCGAGCGCCGCGTAGTCCTCGGCGCGCATGTTCCCACCGCAGCCCCAGGACTCGTTGCCGATCCCGAAGAACGGCACCTTCCACGGCTCGTCCCGACCGTTCGCCCGGCGGAGCGCCGCCATCGGCGAGTCATCCGCGCGGGTCAGGTACTCGATCCACTCGCTCATCTCCTGCACCGTGCCGGAGCCGACGTTCCCGTTCACGTACGCCTCGGTGTCCAGCAGCTCTACGAGGTCGAGGAACTCGTGGGTGCCGAAGGAGTTGTCCTCCACGACGTCGCCCCAGTGGGAGTTCACCATGCGCGGCCGCTGCTCGCGCGGGCCGATGCCGTCCTTCCAGTGGTACTCGTCCGCGAAGCAGCCGCCCGGCCAGCGCAGGTTCGGGATGTGTAGCGCCCGCAGAGCCGCCACCACGTCATCCCGGATGCCGCGGGTGTTCGGGATCTCCGAGTCCTCCCCGACGAAGAACCCGCCGTAGATGCACCGACCCAGATGCTCGGCGAAATGGCCGTAGAGATGCCGAGAGATAGTGGCCCCCGGCAGGTCCAGGTCCACCACGACCCGGGCGGGGGAGAGCGGTCCGGTCGGCAGCTCGGCCCGCTCGGCGCTGGCTCCGTCGGCGGACAGGGAGGAGACGAGAGCCGTCGCGAGCGAGCGACGGCGATTGGCTGTGGTCATGAGGAAGTGCTCCTGCGTCATCGAAGAGAGCGCGGAGGAAGGCGCCCAGCGCCATCGTGTATCGATACATCGGCCCCGTCAAGAGATGCTCGACGAGAAGGCGCCCTGCCGGCTTGCACGGAGGGGTGGCGGGGCTCCGGTCGCCTCAGCGCCGCGTTGACTCCCGCTCGACGAGGACGTACGGCGCCGTGAACTCCAGGTCGTCGGGCGTCCCGGCCTCGAGCAGCCCGCGGAGCAGGGCCACCGCCCGCTGCGCGATCCAGGCGTGGTCGGGGCTGATCGTCGAGATCGACGGGACGGAGAGCTCCCCCTCGGGGATGCCGTCGAAGCCGATCGCCAGGGCGTCGCGAGGGACGTGGAGACCGACGTCGGCCAGCCCGCGCAGGGCGCCGAGCAGGACCCCGTCGGTGATCCCGAGGTAGGCGTCCGGGCGGCGTCCCCGGCGCACGGACTCCCGGACCGCCGAGCGGGCGGCGTACGGGGACAGGTCCGAGATCTCGACGAGGTGCGGCTCGCCCGCTTCGGGTCCCCAGTCGGCGAGGGCGTCGCGGTAGCCGTCCGCGCGCCGGGTCAGCACGGTCTCCTCGTCCGTCGGCGCCCCGCTGATCAGCGCGATGTCCCGTGCTCCCTGCTCGAGCAGATGCCATGTCGCCGCGTAGGCGCCGTCCCGGTTCGGCAGGCCGATGTGCGGAACGCCCAGCGGGCCGGGCCTCTCTCCGAGGACGACCAGGGGGAAGTCCGCGGGCAGGCGTGATGCGTGCTGCGGCCCGAGGGCCAGGGGGGTGATGATCATGCCGTCGTACTGGAGTGACCGACCCTGCTCGATCGCCGCCAGCTCGGTCTCCGCCTCCGGGGCGGGACCGGGGGACTCCACGACGAGGGTCAGCCCGTGTCGTCGCGCCTCCTGGGCGACGAGCCCGCCCAGGCGGGCGTAATAGGAGTACGGCTCCGTGGCTCCCGGCACTAGGAGGCCGATCACCCCGCTGCGGCCCGAGCGGAGCGTGCGGGCGGTGGCGTTCATGCGATAGCCGGTGGCGGCGATGGCCGCCGCGACGCGGGCGCGGAGATCGGGGGAGACGCTCTGTTTTCCGCTCAGCACGTTGGACACGGTCATCGGGGAGACCCCTGCTTCGCGGGCGACGGTAGCCATGGTCACTCTCGCAGCACTCACGGGGTCCTCCTCTCCGGTGCAGGCCCGCTGAACGCGGTTCCCGAAGGCTATCGGAGGGGGAGGTCGCCCGTTGACTGCCTCGCGCGCACTGCCCTACGCTGGCACGAAAGCAGACAGAAAACTTTCCGAATGAATCAAAACGGTCGACGGTCGTCTGCGACCCGCACCGACCGCCGTGCAAAGGAGCACCCGTGAGCGCAGCCCCGTGGACCGACCCGTCGCGCAGCATCGAGGAGCGCGCCGATGCCCTCCTCGCCGAGCTCTCCCTCGAGGAGCGGATCGCCCAGCTCGGCAGCTACTGGAAGCGGCCGGAGATCGGCGATGCCGAGGGCTTCGCCCCGATGCAGGCCACCTTCGACGAGGGGCGCGATCCCTTCGAGGAGGCCGTGTCCCACGGGCTCGGTCACCTCACGCGTCCCTACGGCAGCGCCCCCGTGACCGCCGCGGAGGGGGTCGACGCGCTGCGCGCGATGCAGGCCGCCGTCGTCGCCGCCTCGCCTCAGGGCATCCCGGCCATCGTGCACGAGGAGTGCCTCACCGGTCTCATGGCGCACGGCGCCACCACCTACCCCGCGTCCATCGCCTGGGGGGCGTCCTTCGACCCCGAGCTCATCCACGAGATGGCCGCGCGCATCGGTGCGGACATGCGCGCCCTCGGCATCCACATGGGCCTCGCCCCGGTGCTCGACATCGTCCGCGACTACCGCTGGGGTCGCATCGAGGAGACCATGGGGGAGGACCCTTATCTCACCGGCACCCTCGCCACGGCCTACGTCAGCGGCCTGCAGAGCGAGGGGATCATCGCGACCCTCAAGCACTTCGCCGGGCACGCCGCGTCGCGCGCCGGGCGGAACCACGCCCCCGTCTCGATCGGGCGGCGCGAGCTCGCCGAGATCGACCTGGTGCCTTTCGAGATGGCGGTCCGGCGTGCCGGAGCGGGAGCCGTGATGAACTCCTACGCGGATCTCGACGGCGTGCCGCCCGCGGCGAGCCGCTGGCTGCTCACCGAGCTCCTCCGGGACACGTGGGGCTTCGACGGCACCGTCGTCTCCGACTACTGGGCCGTGGACTTCCTGCGCACGATGCATCGGGTCGTCGGGACCAGCCGGCAGGCCGCCGCCACCTCCCTGAGCGCGGGGATGGACGTCGAGCTGCCCGAGACCAGCACCTTCCCGGAGCTGGCCGCCGCCCTCGAGGACGGCACGATCGATCCCGCCGTCCTGGACCAGGCGGTTCGGCGGGTCCTCCGCCAGAAGATCTCCCTCGGCCTGCTCGACCCCGACTTCGATCCGCGGACCACCGGGGTGGCCGTCGACCTCGACGCCCCGGAGAGCAGGGCCCTCGCGCGACGCATGGCGGAGCAGTCGATCATCCTGTTGCGCAATGATGCGGGACCCCACGCGCTGCCGCTCGCGGCCCCCGCCTCGCTGGCGCTGATCGGCCCGGCCGCGGTCGAACCGCGCAGCTTCCTCGGCTGCTACAGCTTCACGAACCACGTGCTCTCGCGGCTCACGGAGAACGGCACCTCGGTCCCGGTGCCGACCCTCGAGGAGGCCCTCGGCCAGGAATTCCCGGATGCTCGGATCTCCCTCGCCCGCGGCGTCGGATTCACCGGTGACGACACCAGTGGGATCGCCGCCGCCGTCGCCGCCGCCCAGGACGCCGACGTGGCCGTCTTGGCCGTCGGTGACATCGCGGGGCTCTTCGGTGCCGGCACCTCCGGCGAGGGGTGCGACGTCGCCGACCTCCGCCTCCCCGGCGCCCAGCACGAGCTGGTCGAGGCCGTCCTGGCGACCGGGACGCCCGTGGTGCTCGTGCTGGTCACCGGTCGTCCCTACGCGCTCGCGGAGTACGCGGACCGCTGCGCCGCGATCGTCCAGGCGTTCATGCCCGGCGAGGAGGGCGCGAGCGCGCTGGCCGGGCTGCTGTCCGGTCGCGTTAACCCCAGCGGGCGGCTGCCGATCGGCATGCCCGCCTCCCTCGGGGGTCAGCCAGGCACCTATCTCGCCCCCGTGCTCGCCTGGGTCAGCGAAGGGATCTCCAACCTCGATCCCAAGCCGCTGTTCCCCTTCGGGCACGGCCTGAGCTACACCCGTTTCGCCTACTCCGATCTGAGCCTCTCCGCCGAGGAGATCGCCCCGGACGGCTCCGTCGAGATCTCCGCGACCATCACCAACGTCGGCGATCGGGAGGGCGCTGAGGTCGTGCAGCTCTACCTCGGCGACCCCGTCGCCTCGGTGGTCCGGCCGCTCAAGCGGCTCGTCGGCTTCACGAAGATCGCCCTCGCCGCCGGCGAGAGCGCGCGGGTGACCTTCTCCCTCCACGCCGACCGGACCGCGTTCCTGGACGAGCGCCTCCGGCGCATCGTCGAGCCGGGTGAACTGATCGTGCGCGTCGGCGCCTCGAGCGAGGACATGACGCTCGAGGGATCCTTCACCGTGGTGGGCGAGGTGCGCGAGGTCGGCGACGGGGACCGGGTCCTCGAGACCCCGGTCCGGGTGGAGCGTGAGTCCGCGAGGACCATCCCTGGAACCGCCGCGGACGTGGCCGCCCCCACCGGCGCGGTGCGGAGCGCGACGTGATCGCGCATGACCGCGTGGAGACCCTCCGGCTGAGGATCACGGACCAGCACGGCCTCTCCCGCCCCGGAGAGACGGCCCGCCTCGAGCAGGTCCGCCATGCGTTCGGTTTCGGCTGCTCGGCCTTCGAACTGCGCCCCAAGGAGCCCGACGCCCACACCCGGCTCTGGCTCGATCTGTTCGATATGGCCACGCTGCCCTTCTACTGGCGGTGGTTCGAGAGGACGCCCGGCGAGCCGGACACCGCTCGCCTGCTCCGGCTGGCCCGTGGACTGCGCGACCACGGGGTGCGTCTCAGGGGGCACCCGCTGCTGTGGCACACGCTCGCACCCCACTGGCTGATGACGGAGGACGACGCCGCGGTCGAGCGGCACATCCGGGAGCGCATCACCCGCGAGGCGACCGACTTCGCGGGCGTCATCGAGCAGTGGGACGTGATCAACGAGACCGTGATCCTGCCGGTCTTCGAGGCCGAGGAGAACGCGATCACCCGCCTCGCCCGGGCCCGAGGTCGCCGGGAGGTGATCCGGCTCGCCGTCGAGACCGCGCGCGCCGCCGACCCCGCGGCCCGGCTGGTGCTGAACGACTTCGATCTGTCCCCGGCCTTCGAGGACGTCATCGAGGAGTGCCTCGAGGCCGGGCTCGGGATCGACGCCATCGGGCTGCAGACCCACATGCACCAGGGCTTCCGGGGCGAGGAGCAGATCGCCGAGGTCATCGAACGCTTCTCACGGTTCGACCTGCCGATCCAGCTCACCGAGACCACCCTGGTCTCGGGGGACCTGATGCCCGCACACATCGAGGACCTCAACGATCACGTGGTGGACTCCTGGCCCTCCACGGACGAGGGGGAGGCGCGGCAGGCCGACGAGATCGAACGCCACTACCGCACGGTCCTCGCCCAGCCCGCTGTCGAGTCGCTGACCTACTGGGGCCTCGGCGACGCCGGCGCCTGGCTCGGCGCCCCGGCGGGCCTGGTGCGGGCCGACGGCTCGCCCAAGCCGAGCTACGAGGTGCTGCGCGGACTGATCCGCGACGAGTGGTGGGTCGGGGAGAGCACCGTGCACGCCGACGGGGAGGGTGTCCTGGAGCTCCGCGGCTTCGCCGGGGAGTACCTCCTCGAGCT
Source organism: Brachybacterium sp. J153 (assembly GCF_036311905.1). NCBI lineage: Bacteria > Bacillati > Actinomycetota > Actinomycetes > Micrococcales > Dermabacteraceae > Brachybacterium > Brachybacterium sp. J153. The sequence goes on from NZ_JAZDCH010000019.1 coordinate 6,628, forward strand.
GGACGGGGAGAGCATCCCGCTTACGATTCCCCGAGGGGGCGGGGAGAGGGAGCTGTCCCGGCCTCGTCCGGAGGTCCGGGGCTGACGAACCGCTCGGCGATCAGCCGGGTCACGGGTCGTTCCGAGGCCCACAGCGCGAACACCAGCAGCGATGCCGTGACGAGCAGCAGGAACTCGCTCACCATGAGGATCATGCCGAGCACCAGCACGCTCAGCGAGAGCAGGGCGAGGGTGGAGAGCGGAGCGGCCAGCAGCGTGAAGGCCGCCAGTCGGAACGTGTCACGCACACGGAAACTGAAGGTCGAGACGATCGAGAGCACGCGCACGAGCACCAGCAGCGAGATCGCCCCCGTGACCAGGAGGGCGATGGTCGGCGCCCCGCCGCCGGCGGACGCGACGGTGGAGAGGTTGAGCGCGACCAGGGAGAGCACGATCAGCACTGGTGTGCCGACCTTCAGGCTGTCGACCGCGTTCCGCCGATAACCCGTGAGGAAGTGACGGGCAGGGATCAGGTCCCGGTCCTCGCGCCAGACGCGACTGGCGTGGAGACCGGCTGCCACCGCGGGCAGCATCGGCAGCGCTCCGAGCACGAAGAGCATCGAGCTCAGGGGGCTCGGGGACATCACGGTCCAGAGCACCAGGGTGGGTGCCACTGCGAGCACCAGCAGCACGTCGACCGCGAGGTACCAGTAGATCCCCTCGGCGAGGTCGAGGAACAGTCCGCGTGAGCGGTGGGGTGGCGTCATTGCTCCTCCTGGGGGCGCCGCGGTGCCGCCGGGAGCGACACGGCCCATCATGCCCGAAAGTTTCGACTCCTGTCGAGGCGTAGTTGCCGGAATGTGACCTGAGGGCGCGCCGGCTCTGCGGAGCGCGAGAAGGGCAATGCGACACAAAAGCGCAGGTCGCAGCACTTCCATCCGGCCCTGCGATCAAAACTGCGTGTTTTCGGGAAGTTCTTGACCGGCGCTGGTTCCGGGGCTAGGTTGAGAGAGTCACGAAAACCTGACGAAAGTCTCGGCAAACACCCCGGCACAGTCGCTGGCCAATGCCCCGTCAACGAGGCGGATCGTCAGGTGCGCTCGAGCATCTCCATGATCATCCGGGAGGAGCTGGACCGACGTGAGTGCAGCACTGTAACGATCCACTTCACCCTCGCCGCACCGACCGGCCGCGGCGCTGACTCTGATGAGGAGACGGCAATGACGACGCCCCGCACCTTCCCCTTCGCCCCTTCCCGACGCAGCTTCGTCGGCCTCTCCGCCGCGGCCTTCGCCACGGTGGCCCTCTCCGCCTGCAGCTCCGACGCCGGGGAGGAGGTCGACGTCTCGACCCAGAACGTCGGCGCGATGGAGAACTACACCGCCGACATGCAGTTCAAGGCGACCGAGCCGATCCAGGTCAGCATGCTGTGGACCGATTGGCCCGACGTGCCGGTGGAGGACACCTGGCGCATCTTCGACCTCATCAAGGAGCTCACCAACGTCGAGATCACGCTGACGCACATCCCCTTCAGCGATGCGACCGAGAAGCGCTCCCTCCTCATCAGCGCCGGCGACGCGCCGACCCTGATCCCGCTGGTCTACACGGGTGAGGAGGCCCCGTTCGTCTCCTCCGGTGCCGTGGTGCCGATGAGCGACTACGTCGACCAGATGCCCAACTTCCAGAAGTACGTCGAGGAGTGGGATCTCGGCGAGATGATCAACAACCTCAAGCAGGCCGACGGCAAGTACTACATGGTGCCGGGCCTGCAGGAGGTCTCCGTCCCCGTCTTCAGCCTCGTGATCCGCAAGGACGTCTTCGAGGAGCTCACCGGCGCGGTGCCGAACACCTGGGAGGAGCTCCACGAGGGCCTCAAGCTCATCAAGGAGCAGTACCCCGACGCCGTCCCGCTGGCGGACGGCTTCGAGGCGCAGTCCATGCTCAACTACGCCTCGCACGCCTTCGGGACGAAGGCCGGCTGGGGCTTCGGCGACGGCACGGTCGAGGGGCCCGACGGCAAGCTCGCCTATGTCGCGGTCACCGACGAGTACAAGCAGCTGCTGGAGACCTTCCACGCGCTCGTCGCCGACGGTCTGCTCGATCGCGAGTCCCTGACCGCCTCCAACGACGGCAGCGGCGCGGCCTCGGTGAGCGAGAAGTTCGCCGCCGAGACCTGCTTCGCCGCCTCCGGCTCCTCGGGTACCGCGATCGAGTTCGCCCAGGCCCTGAACGAGACCGTGGGGGAGGGCAACTACTCGGTGACGCTCATCCCGCCGCCCGCCGGGCCCGCGGGGGACAACGTCGAGCCGCGCAACTTCTGGCACGGCTTCATGCTTAACTCGCAGATCACGCAGTCCGAGAACTTCCTCGCCACGCTGCAGTTCCTGGACTGGCTGTACTACAACCCCGACGCTCGCGAGATGCTGCGCTGGGGCGAGAAGGACGTGAACTACACCAAGTCCGAGGACGGCACCATCGAGCTGATGGACGGATTCGCGCTCGAGAGCTACAACATCAACTCGGGGGCCGAGGTCGACATCAACGTCGATCTCGGGTTCTCCACCTTCCCCTGCGAGTCGACGGAGTCGCGCGCGCTCAAGGAGTCCTACAGCACCCCGGAGTTCGTCGAGTACATCGACAACGTCCTGTCCGTGCGCACCCCGCGGGATCCCTACCCCCCGAAGCCCATGGACGAGGCCGAGCTCGAGCAGGCCTCGCTGCTGGCGACCCCGATCAAGGACGCGGTCGACACCGCCACCCTGCAGTTCATCATGGGCGAGCGGGACCTCGGCGAGTGGGATGCCTTCGTGGGCGAGCTCGAGGCCGCGGGTCTGCCGCGCTACCTCGAGCTGCTCAACACCGCTCGGGACCGGTTCGTCGAGGCGAACGGGTGACCGGCCCCTTTACCGGCGGGATGGTGACCCCATGACGACCACATCGACCGTGGAGGTCGCGGCGCCCGAGGCGGCGCCGCGGCCTCCGGCCCCGGTGCGCAGGCCAGGGGCCTGGAAGCGAGCGCTGCGCCGCGACTGGCCGCTCTACACCTTCGTGATCGCGCCGCTGATCTTCCTCGCGATCTTCCGGTACGTGCCCATGCTCGGCAACGTGATCGCCTTCCGCCGGTTCCGACCGGGCGGGAGCATCTTCGGCGACGAGTGGGTCGGCACCTTCTACGTCGACATGTTCATCCATGACCCGGCGTTCTGGAACGTCTTCACGAACACCGTGATCATCGGCGGGATGACACTCGTGGTCTGCTTCCCGCTGCCGATCATCCTCGCGCTCATGCTCAACGAGGTGCGGCGCCGGCACTTCAAGCGGATCGTCCAGTCCATCAGCTACCTGCCGCACTTCCTCTCGGTCGTGATCGTGGTGGGCATGGTCTACCAGCTGCTCTCCCTGCAGGGCACGGTCAACCAGGTCATCGAGGCCTTCGGCGGCGACGCCGTCTCCTTCCTCCAGCGACCCGAGTGGTTCCGGTTCGTCTACGTCGCCTCCGAGGCGTGGCAGACCGTCGGCTGGGGCACGATCCTGTACCTCGCCGCTCTGACCGCGGTCGACGACGCCCTCTACGAGGCCGCGCGCATCGACGGCGCCAACCGCTGGCAACAGACCTGGCACGTCACCATCCCGGGGATCCGGCCCACCATGGTCACGCTGCTGATCCTGAACATCGGTAGCTTCCTCAACGTCGGGTTCGAGAAGGTCCTGCTGCTGTACAACCCCATGACCTACTCCACGGGCGACGTGATCTCCACGTACCTGTACCGCGTGGGCCTGGTGTCGAACAACCTCAGCTATGCCGCGGCCATCGGCCTGTTCCAGGCGATCATCGGATTCGCGATGGTTATGACGGCCAACTACATCTCGAAGCGATTGGTGGGGACGAGCCTGTGGTGATCGAAGCGATGACGTCCGACGCCCCGCGCAGCACCGCGCCGGCCCGGCGGACCTCCCGGATCAAGGACTCGACGTCCTACAAGGTGTTCACCGTCGTGAACACGGTGGCGCTGCTGCTGCTGTGCGCAATGATGCTCTACCCGTTCATCATGCTCCTGGCGCAGTCGTTCAGCTCGGCCGGGGCGATCAACGCCGGCAAGGTCAACCTCTTCCCTGTCGACTTCAACCTCGACACCTATCGGGCGGTCGCCAACAACGGCAGCTTCTGGCGCAGCTACGGCAACACCGTGGTCTACACCGTGATCGGCACGACCATCGCGATGGTGCTGACGACGACGTACGCCTTCGTGCTCTCCAAGAAGCACCTGCGGGGGCGCGGCCTGCTCATCGGCATCGCCGTGTTCACGATGTTCTTCAACGGCGGCATCGTCCCCAACTACGTGCTGATCTCCTCGCTGGGCATGAAGAACACGATGTGGGCGGTCATCCTGCCGCCGGCCCTCTCCGTCTTCAACCTGCTGGTCATGAAGGCGTTCTTCGAGAACCTGCCCACGGAGCTCGAGGAGGCCGCGCACATCGACGGTCTGAGCTGGTTCGGGATCTTCTTCCGGATCACGCTGCCGCTGTCCAAGGCGGTCATCGCCACGATGGTGCTGTTCTACTCGGTCCAGTACTGGAACGACTGGTTCGGGGCCTTCCTCTATCTTGACCGCACCGACCTCTTCCCTGTGACGCTGTTCCTGCGGAACCTCATCGCCGGGGCCTCGACCGCCGCGTCCGAGGGCGCCGCGGCCTCGGGCGCCGCCGTCAACGACATCAACGCCAACATCCAGTCGGTGACGATGATCCTGATCCTGATCCCGATCCTGTGCGTGTACCCGTTCGTGCAGCGGTACTTCGTCTCCGGGATCATGCTCGGCTCGGTCAAGGGCTGAGCACCCGCGCCCCGTCGATCCCCGGTCGACGGGGCGCGCGCACGTGCTGGCGCAGTTCCGATCTGTCCTTACCCGACGACGACGTCGAAGGAGACCCATGAGACGCCGCGAGATCTTCACCGCCGGAGCAGTCGCCACCACGGTGGTGGCGGCCGCCCCCTCCGCCTCCGCAGCCCCCGACGGCGGCACCGGTCCGGGGCGGCCCCCCGGGAACGGGAGGACGACGCCGCCGGGCCTGGCGGCGAAGGACACCCTGGCCTTCGCCGCCGACGACCGGCTGAAGGTCGGCTGCGCCGTCGCCGGCGGCGGGCACCACCGTGGCCAGGACTATCCCGACCCGTTCACGAGCGACGAGCCGTACCGCGAGGTGCTCGCCGCCGAGTTCACGTCGCTCTCGGCCGAGAACCAGATGAAGTGGGATCATCTGCGCCCCGCTCCTGATGCCTTCGCCTTCGCCGACTCCGACGCGATCGTGGACTTCGCCCAGGCCAACGGTCAGGTGGTGCGGGGCCACACCCTGATGTGGCACAACCAGAACCCGAGCTGGCTCCTGGAGGGCGGCTACACCCCCGAGCGGCTGCGCGAGATCCTCCGGGAGCACATCCACACCGTCGTCGGCCGCTACGCCGGGCGGATACAGCAGTGGGACGTGGTCAACGAGATCGTCGACGACAGCGCGGCGTTCCGCCTCGAGGGCAACATCTGGCTCCGGGAGCTGGGCGTCGGGATCATCGCCGACTGCTTCCGCTGGGCGCACGAGGCGGATCCGGAGGCGCAACTGTTCGTCAACGACTACAACGTCGACGGCATCAACCCCAAGTCCGACGCCTATTACGCGCTGATCCAGGAGCTGCTCGCCGACGGCGTGCCCATCCACGGCTTCTCCACCCAGGGCCATCTGTCGATCCGCTACGGGTTCCCGGGCGATCTCGCCGAGAACCTCCAGCGCTTCGCCGACCTCGGGCTGCAGACCGCGATCACCGAGCTCGACGTGCGCATGGACCTGCCGGGCGGCGGGGCGCCGACGCAGGCGCAGCTCGAGCAGCAGGCCGACTACTACCGCCGCGTGACCGAGGCGGCGCTGGCCGTGGACGGCTGCGACTCCCTGACCCTGTGGGGCGTGCTCGACAAGTACTCGTGGGTGCCGGGCACCTTTCCGGGCGAGGGCGCGGCGACCGTCCTGTGGGACGACTTCACCCGCAAGCCCGCCTACTACGCGGTGCAGGACGCGCTCGCCGAGGCGAGCGGTCGTGCGGGGCATCCGGCGCTGCGGCGCTGACGGCCCGGCCCGCCCCGACGGAGCGGGGGCGGGTGCTGCGGCACCGGCCCCCGCGCCTCCGCTCAGAGGTTCGCGTGCAGCCAGTCGAGCTGACGATGCTGCTGCGTGGCTCCTCCGCCCTCGTGGTTGTTGTAGGGGTAGACGACGATCTCCCGCTCGGGATCAGTGCCGCTCGCGCTGCCGTAGAGGTTGTAGGCGGCGAACACCGTCGAGGGCGGGCAGATCGTGTCCCGCAGGGCGACCGAGAACATCGCCGGCGCCGTGGCTCGCCTCCCCAGGTGCAGCGCGTCGACGTAGGCCAGGGTGCGGAACGTCTGCTCCTCGCGGTCCCGGTGGACCGCCAGGTAGCGGACGATCTCCTGGTAGGGGTCGGCATCGGTGATGTCGACCGCGCGGCGCATGTGGGTGAGGAAGGGGACGTTGGCCACGAGGGCGTCGACGTCGGGCACCAGGCCCGCGGTCCCGAGGGCGAGCCCCCCGCCCTGGCTGTTGCCGGTCACGGCGATGCGTCCGTCCGCGCCGGGCAGTGCACGGGCGGCGTCCACGGCGCGCACCGCGTCGGTGAACAGGCGCGTGAGATAGCTGGTGTGCGGGGAGGAGATCCCGCGGGTCATCACTCCGGGGGCGGCCGGCCCGGAGCCGACCGGGTCATCGGTGTGGCCACCGGAGCCCCAGGTCGAGCCCTGACCGCGGGAGTCCATCACGAGGTGTCCGTACCCGGCGGCGGAGAAGGAGAGGCGCTCGAGTGGCTCGCCGCGGCCGCCGCCGTAGCCGAGGTACTCGACGACGACCGGCAGGTCCGACTCGACCGCTGCGGGACGGTTGTACCAGGCGCGCACCGGCGTGCCGTCGTGGCCGGCGAAGGTCACGTCCCAGGTGTCGATCAGTGTCAGGCCGTTGTCGACCTGCTCGAGCGACAGGATGGGCCCGGAGCTCTCGCGGGCCCGGGAGAGCGTCTGCTCCCAGAAGGTCGGGAGGTCGTCGGGTTCGCAGAGCTGCGGGCGGTACTCCCGCAGCGCCTCGAGGGGCAGGTCGAACAACGCCATGGGGTGGGCCTCCGCGGTGAGGACCGGGCGGGGACACCCCACGCTCCGGTGGACGATGAATGCGAAAGGCAACTGAAAGTTGCGTAGGATTTTAGGCTAGGGGCGGCCGTGGTGACGGTCAAGCAGGGCATCTGCGGGTACCGTTCAGCGAGGTGCCGCAGTGCCGGTGGCGATGGAGCAGCGAAGGACGAGGACATGGTGCAGAGCGAGTCGCAGGGTGAGCGCGTGACCCTGAAGGACGTGGCGGAGCGGGCCGGGGTCTCCCTGGCGACCGCGTCCAAGGTGATGAACGGCCGTGCCGATGTGCGTCAGTCGACCCGCGAGACCGTCGCCGAGGCCGCCCGTCAGCTCGGCTACGAGTCCAAGAGGCGGGGGAGCGAGAGCCGGCGCTCCGTCCTGATCCACTTCGATACCCTCACCAGCCCCTACTCTCTGCAGGTGCTCGAGGGCGCGGAGCAGGCCGCCCATCGGGCGGGGGTGGACCTGCTGGTGGTTAGCGGGGACCAGACCGCAGCGGGTCTCACCCGCGCCTGGATGGCCGACGCCGCCGCCCGCGGGGTCGAGGGCGTGATCCTGGTGACCACACCGATCGGTGCCCGCCACGCGCGGTGGAGCCGGGACCTGCGCCTGCCGCTGATCGCGATCGACCCCGTCTCCATCGATCCCGACGTGAACGGCATCGTCGTCATCTCCGCGACCAACTGGGAGGGCGGCGCGACAGCCGTGCAGCACCTCCTGGACCTCGGGCATCGTCGGATCGGCGTGCTCGCCGGGCCGACGGACTCCGTGCCCGCCCGCCAGCGGTTGCAGGGCTATCACTCCGCGCTCGGCGCAGCCGGCGTGCTGTGGGAGGAGGAGCTCATCGCCCACGGTGACTTCTCGTACGCCGACGGTCAGAGCGGTGCCGAGCGCCTGCTCCGGCTACCCGAGCCGCCCACCGCGATCTTCGCCGTCGCGGACACCCTCGCCGTGGGAGCCCTGCGGGCCGCCCGGCAGCACGGGATCGACGTGCCGGAGGAGCTCAGCGTGGTCAGCTTCGACGACACGATGATCGCACGATGGACCCACCCCCAGCTGACCGCCGTGCGCCAGCCGCTGTTCTCGATGGGGCAGGTCGCTGTCGAGCGGCTGCTCGCCCTGTCCTCGGACCCGGGGCTGTTCGCTCACCCCTTCAAGCTCGAGACCCATCTGGTCGAGCGGGAGTCGACGGCGCCGCCCCGGGCGTGACCTCCTTCCCTTCACGGGCAGGCGATCAGCGGCACCTCAGGACTGCTCCTCGAAACGGTCCCGTGCGGTGTTGACCAGATCGAGATAGGCGGGGAGTCCCGCCGCCTCGAGCTCCTGCTGGAACGCATCCCATTCCTCGATGTCCCGCTGGCCCAGGATGAACTGCAGCGTCGCCGTGTCGACGGCGTCCTTCAGCGGGGTTGCCATGAGCGCGGCCTGCTCGAGCTCGGCCTCGTCGAGAGGCGCGGGGGTCCACGGGGGCATCGGCTCGAGGTTCTCCAGGACGCCGTCGATGTAGGTCGTGTAGTCCGCGGAGTTGTAGGACTCCTTCAGGGCCCGGGACTCGGTCGACTCCGCCAGGTAGGTCGAGAAGCCGAGGTCCTTCTGGAGGTCGGTGCCCCCGTCGGGGTTCAGGTCGAAGGCGGTCAGGGAGTGCTCCGCGTCCAGCGTGATCGTGCCGTCCTCCGCCTTGGTGTAGGTCTCGCCCTCGATGCCCCAGCGGAGCATCTCGCGGGCGGCGGGGTTGAAGTACAGCCAGTCGAGGAACTGGAGCGTCGCCAGGAAGTTCTCCGACTCGGCGACGTGGGAGGAGAGCACGAAGCCGTGCCAGAAGTTGCGCGGCCCCATGATGTTCCCGGCCGGGCCCGCCGGCGGCGGGATGAGCTCGAGCTGGTAGTTCCCGCGTCCGACGGTGGCATCGAGCGCCTGGGCGAACTCGATCAGGGTGCCCGACGAGCCCGACGCCGCGAAGCAGGTCTCGGCCGCGAACTTCTCGTGCACGCCCCCGCCGCCGCTGCCGTCGTTCGACGCGGTCAGCGACTCCGGGTCGAGCAGCCCCTCCTCGACGAGGGACCGGTAGTACTCGACCATGTCCCGGTACTCCGCGGTCGCCGCGGCGTACTCGACCGGACCGTCCTGGCCCTTGATCATGCCGTCGCCGAAGCCCCAACCGGCCCGGGTGCCGAAGGCGTAGCCGCCGTAGTTGATCAGCGACTGGCCCTCGAACCCGTCGGCGAGCGGGACCGACTCGGGATAGCTCTCCTTGATCAGGCGCAGGCCCTCGCGGACCTCGTCCCACGTGGCCGGGACCCCGATGCCGACCTCGTCCCACACGTCCCGGCGGATCACGAGCGAGAACGCCGGGACCCAGACCTCCTGCAGGCCGGGGATCAGGTAGTGCTTGCCGTCGGCCTGACGGATGTTGTCGAGCATCGCGACCGCATCCCACTCCTCGACGTACTTGCGGAAGTGAGGCATGTGCTCGACGTAGTCGCTCAGCGGCAGGATCGCACCGGAGGAGACGAAGGGGGTCTCGTCCCCGCGATACATCAGGGGGATCACGCTGGGGGCGTCTCCCGCGCTGAGCAGCAGGCTGCGCTTCTCGACGTTGTCGCTGAAAGGGACGTGGGTCGGCTCGAGCCGGACGCCCGTGAGCTCCTCGATGTGGTCGAAGAGCTTCCACGACTCCGTCACGGGGTTCTCGGGCCAGTCCGTCCACAGGATGGAGAGGGAGAAGGGCTCGGTGGCGGTGAACTGCTGGTCCGCCTCGTAGGACTCCATCGCCCCGACATTCTGCGAGGCGACATCGGCGGGCTCGTCGCTGTTCCCTCCGCACGCGGCGAGGGTCATCCCCCCGAGGGCGGCGGCACCGAGTCCGAGCACGGAGCGGCGGCGGGGTCGCGAGACGGGCAGGGGCAGGGGGTGGTGGAGCATTCTGGCCTCCTTCGGAGGGGGAGGGCGCTGGGTGCGCGGCCCGGGGTGTGCCGGTGAGCAGGTGTGGATGTGCCGGAGGGTCGCTGACCTGCGGCGATGCAGATCTGTCGCGGCTCCAGACGGCAAATGTATCGATACACGACCGATGCTGGCAAGAGTAGGTCGGGGCCCATTGCCCGTCAAGGGGTCACACGGCAGCGGGGGCTCGTCGGGCCCGCCGTCCTCACCCCGTCGCGATCTCCAGCTCGAGCTCGGCGGTGCTGCTCGCGGGGATGAGGAGGATCGTGCCGGTGGGCTCGTCGGTCCCGCCCAAGAAGGTGAACGCCTCGCCGGGAGCGTAGAAGGCGGGGCCCCCGAGCGCCCCGCGGGCGGTCAGGCGCAGGCGGCCCGATCCGTCGGCGGCGACGAGCTCCGCGGCGGCGACCACCTCGGCGGCGGCCTCGCGCTCGCCGGCGGCCTCGCGCTCGCCGGCGGTTCCGCCGCCCGCAGCCGGGGCCGGCTCGCCCGGCTCGACCGCCCGCAGCACGTGCCGGCCCTGGGCGTCGAGCTCCAGGTGATCGCCCGCGAGCTCCCCGCCCTCGAGGGCGAGCAGCAGGCACAGGGCGGTCGTCGGACCCGTGAACGCGAGGCGCAGCACGGTCCTCCCGGGATGCACCTCGACCGTGCCGCGCGTCGCGAGCGCGACCTCGTCGGCGGTCCGCCGGGAGAAGTCCATGGCCGCGGCGAAGCGGCCATTGAAGGTGAGCGCGTAGGCGCCGTCGGGCGAGCGGTCCGCAGCCGCCAGCGGGTGGAAGTACTCGCCCGCCACGCGCTCCTCGAACCCGAAGCGGATCGGCTCCTCACCGGGTCGGTCCTCCGGCAGGCGGCGCGGGGAGCTCGGACGCAGCGGGCCGAGGGAGAAGAAGTCGCGGCTCAGACGCAGCTCCCGCACCGAGAACCCGCCGGCGGAGAAGCGCAGCAGCGTCGGATTCGACGCCGCGCCGCTGGTAACGCGGCCCAGCGCCGCGGTGTCGGTGCCGCCGTGGATCACCACGCGGGTCGTGCCGTGGTCGACCACGTGGAGGCCTGAGTCGGCGAACTCGTGCACCTCCGGGGCCTCGGCCGACGGGTCCGCCGCCGCAGCCGGCAGCGCGCCGAGGGCGGTGCGGTCCTCGAGCCCGAGGGCCAGCAGGGTCAGCGCCGCCTCGGTGTCCGCGCGGGGGAGCACCCGTCGCGCCGCCCGCGCCGTGAGCGGATCCCCGGTGCGCGCGGCATGCGCGTGCAGCACCGGCAGCATGGCGCCGCCGTCGAACGGCGCGCCCTGATCCTGGCGCCGTGAGGCGATCGTCTCGATCATCCCGTCGGGCCCGGTCAGCGCCGCCTGTGCTCGCGTCGCCCGATCCGCCGCCGCGCGCAGATCCTCCCGTCCGAGCACCCGGGCGAGCACCAGCAGCGAGGGCACCGACACGTGCGCGGCGTAGTTCGCACTGCGCTCCGAGAACAGCCCGTCGGCCTGCAGGTCCACGCCCTCGGCGAGCCACTGCTCGGCGCGCGCACGGCAGTCCACCCGCCCGGTCAGCTCCCACAGCCGCACGAGCGCCGCGCTGATCTCCCAGCGATGGTTCGGGGTGTGCACCCCGCCGGTCACGAGCGCTGGCGCCGCCGCGGCGAGCAGCTCGTCGAGCACCGGCAGCAGGCCGCCGAGACCGTCCGGCCCCGCCTGAAGTCCCTCGACCTCGATCGCCCGACGCGCCCACGCCAGGTCGTTGAGCGTGAACGCCGAGTCCGGCGGGGAGTCGACGTTGTCGCCCGAGCGGAAGGTGCCGCCCGGGGACTGCAGGTCCCGCAGGCGGCCCAGCGCCTCGAGGGCGAGCCCGGCGAGGTCATCGCTCCTCGGCCGACGGGCTCCGGCCGACGCGCCCGGCTCCGCCGCGCTGTCGGCCCCGCCCGTCGGCCCCGCGACCCAGCGGTCGAGCACGACGTCCCGCACCACGCGCCCGAGCGCGCGATGCCGCGCCCCCGGTCCGCGCAGCGCCGCCGCCCGCGCCGGGACGCGCGCGAGCCCCTCCCGCGCCAGCTCCGGGAGCGGCGCGGGCAGGAGCGCGAGGGGGTCGAACGGGCTGGTCTCGGCGGCAGCGGGCATTGGGCTCAGTCCTTCAGGCCGGAGTTGATGTCCGAGTTCATGATCTGGCGGCGGAACACCAGGAACAGCAGCACCATCGGCAGCAGCGAGATCACCGAGGCCCCCAGCAGCACCGACCAGTCGATGTTCTCCGCGCCCACGATCGAGCGCAGCGCCAGCTGGAGCGTGTACTTGTCGGGATCGTTCAGCACGAGCAGCGGCCAGATGTAGTCGTTCCAGCGCCACTGGAAGGAGAAGATCGCGAGCACCGCGATGATCGGCCGCGCGATCGGCAGCATCAGCGTGAAGAAGATCCGGAACTCGCCGGCGCCGTCGATGCGGGCCGCCTCGAGCAGCTCGTCGGGCACCGTCGAGAAGAACTGCCGGAACATGAAGATGCCGGTCGCGGTGATGATCGACGGGATGATGATGCCCGCGAGCGAGTTGTACAGCCCAAGCCCCAGGATCACCGAGAAGGTGGAGGGCATGATGACCTCGGTGGGCAGCATCGTGGTCGCGAGGATGCACAGGAAGAACGCCTGCACCCAGCGGTTGCGGTACTTCGCGAGGGCGAAGCCGGTGCACGCGCTGACGAACACGGTGAACACCGTCGTCACCACCGCCACCAGGGCCGTGTTCAGGAAGTACTGCTGGAAGTCGTACCGTTCCCACGCCGTGCGATAGCCGGAGAGCGTCCAGTCCTCCGGGAACATCCGCAGCGGCCACGTGAACAGCTCGCTGCCCGGCTTGAAGGAGCTCAGCAGGAACCACAGCACCGGGAGCAGGAAGAGCGCCGCGAGGATCCAGGTCAGGGTGGTCGGTGCCACCCAGCGCAGGGACTTCGTCATGAGAGGTCGCTCCTGTCGAAACGGGTCTGGACCAGGGCGATGATCAGCAGGATCACCATCAGCACCATCGAGGCCGCGCTCGCGTAGCCGATCTTGGACTGCTCGAAGCCGGTCTTGTAGATGTACTGCACGATCAGCACGTTGGAGGTGCCGGGGCCGCCGCCGTTGAGCGCCTGGATCATCGCGAACTCCTTCATCGCGCCGATCGTGCCGAGCAGGATCACCAGGAACGAGGTGGGCCGCAGCAGCGGCCAGACGATCTTCACGAAGCGCGTGATCGACCCGGCGCCGTCGAGGCTCGCCGCCTCCAGGTACGAGGTGGGGATGTTCCGCATCGCCGCCATGAACAGCAGCATCGAGAACGCGGTCCCGCCCCACGACCCGGCGAGGATCACCACCACCATCGCGAGGTTCGGATCCGAGGCCCACTGCAGCGGGTCCAGGCCCACCGAGGAGATCAGGTAGTTCACCAGCCCGAAGTTCTCCCCGAACATCCACCGCCACACCACGCCCGTGACGATGGGCGAGATGAGCCAGGGGAAGAAGAAGATCACCTGGGCCAGCGAGGAACCCTTCGTCTCCCGGCTCACCAGCAGGGCGCTGATGATCAGGGTGACGAAGTAGCCGAAGGGGACCGACACCGCCGTGTACAGCACGGTCCGCCACAGGCTCCGGTAGAAGTCGGAGTCGGTGAACAGATCCGTGTAGTTGGCGGCGCCGACGAACTCCGGCGTCCCGTACCCGCGGTAGTCCGTGAAGGAGTACGCGAGGCCCAGCCCCGCCGGCGCGACGAAGAACAGCACGAACAGGACGAACGCGGGGAGGAGGAAGGCCGCCGCGATCAGGCTGCGGCGCCTCCTCTCCGACCGGGCGGTGGTGACGGCCATGCTCAGGCGAGGCTCTCGTTCAGCTGCTCGAGAGCGCTGCTCAGGGCCGCGTCCACGGTGGTCTCGCCGTTGATCACCTGGATGATGCCGTCGCGCAGCGGGTCGCCGTCGAGCGGGGCGGCGGTGCCGGCGGCCTGCACCTGCAGCGCGAGCGCCTTCTGGGTCTTCACGAAGGCCGGGGTGTTGGCGATCGCCTCGTTGTAGAGCGCGAAGTCCTCGGGACGGGACGCGTAGGTCACCTCGACGCCCTCGGTCGCCGGCAGGAACCCGGAGATCGTGGAGAGCTCGCCGTAGTTCTCCGGCTGGTAGAGCCAACGCACGAAGTCGAGCGCCTCCTGCTCCTGGCCGGTGCCCTCGAAGACCACGACCACGGCCGCGGTGCCGAAGTTGGTGGCCTTCTCCGGCTGGGCCGGCATCGGCACGCTGACCCACTCGAAGTCGGCGATGTTCGCGTCGAAGTCCGCGATCTGCCAGGAGCCCGAGTAGTAGGCGGCGACCTGACCGGTCTTGAACATGGCGTTGGGGTCGTCCTCGGACAGCCACACGCTGCGCGGCATGAAGGTGTCGTCGTTGAGGCCCACGAAGTACTCGAGCGCGGGAGCGGTCTGCTCGTTCGCGGAGTACGAGGTCATGTCCTCGGAGAGGGCCAGGCCCTCGGAGCCGAACTGGTAGAGGAAGGAGTTCAGGCGGTGCGAGGAGCGGTCCATCGCCATCGCGAACTTGATCCCGGTCGCCTCGCGGACCTGCCCCGCGGCGTCCACGAACTCGTCCCATGTCCAGACCTGATCCTCGAAGGAGGTGGGGTAGGCGACGCCCGCCTGATCCCACAGGTCCTTGTTGAGGAACATGCCGACGGCGGTGAGGTCGCTGGGCAGCGAGGGGATCTTGCCGTCGGCGTCCGCGGCGTACATGCCCTCGATGGGCTTCACCTCGCCGGCGATCTCGGCGAGGTCCGCGGTGCGGTCCAGCCATGCCGGGTCGAGTGCGGGCATGCGCGCGAGGGCGGGCAGGTCGTTCGCGCGGGCGGCGTTGGTGATCTTGGTACCGAGATCGTCGTAGGGGACGTCGACGATCTCGATCTCGATACCGGTCTCCTCCAGGTACTTCGCGGCCATCGCGGCGTAGCCGCCGCCCTGGTTGGCGTCACCGGAGAGGACGAACTGGAGGGGGCCGCTCGAGGAGCCGCCCGAGCCTCCGGAGGAGGACGAGCCGCACGAGGCGAGCGCGGGGGCGGCGGCCGCGGCGACGGCGCCGGCGGCGAGGAGGGAACGGCGATTCATGGAGGGCATGGCGTGAGCTCCTTCGGCGGCGACGCATCGTCGACGTGGCCTGGTCCGCCCGGGGCGGCATCGGCGCCGGACCCGGGGGCTCGGGGGAACCCGAGGTGCTCACATGATCCCGACATGGAAAGCGCTTTGTCAAGACCTAGGCCGGACAAGCGCCCTGACAGAAGCGCTTACCCGCGCGCGGCCCCCAGCGTCCCGCGCACGGCCCCCAGCGTCCCGCGCGGCAGGATCACGGGCACGGGGCGCAGGATCCGGGAGCGCCGCGGCGGCTCGTCGACCAGCGCCTGCAGGGCGCGGCCGACGAGCGATCCGGTCAGGCGCAGCGAGTGGCCGAGCACGGCCACCGGCGGCTCGTGCAGCTGACAAGACATGGAGTCCTCCCAGCCGATGATCGAGAGCTGCTCGGGCACGCGCACGCCCAGGGCGGGCGCCGCCTCGAGCGCGCCGATCGCCATCGCGTCGTTGTCGCACACCACCGCGGTGGGGCGCGGGTCGCGGGAGAGCAGCCGGGCGAGGGCCGCCGCGCCGGACTCCTCGGAGTAGTCGCCCTCCGCGGTCAGACCGGCCCCGGCCGCCGCCTCCTGCACGTCGGCGAGGAAGGCCGCGCGGCGCAGGCGGGAGTGGAGCAGGTCCGCCGGCCCGCCCAGGTGCGCGATCCGCTCGTGGCCGAGGGAGCGCAGCTCGGCGAGCACGGCGCGCATCGCGGCCGCATTGTCGACGAGCACCGCGGCCTCCTCGCCCCGCTGGGTGACGTCGCCCAGCAGCACGTAGCCGAGACCCAGCTCGTCCAGCAGGGCCGGCCGGGGGTCGCCCTCGCGCAGGTCCCGCAGGACCACGGCCCGCACCGCGCCGTCCTCCGCCCAGCGGCGGTAGATCGCCATCTCCTCGGCGGGGGACTGCGCGGCGAGGGTCACCACGGTGTGCCCGTGCGGGGCGACCTCGTCCTCCACCCCGGCCAGGACCTGGCTGAAGAACATCTCGGAACGGGCGTCCCAGAGGTCCTGGGGGGCGAGGAAGCCGAAGGTGCTCATGGGGACATGGTGCCCCGGTCAGCGGGCGGCGCGCGCCACCAGCTCGTTGACGCTGCGCACCACCCCGTCGGCCAGGAACGCCGCGGGATCCAGCGGCCCGTCGGCCCCCGCCGTGACGTGCACGATCGCCGTCTCCCCGGGGAGCAGGTCGAGCATCTGCCGATCCGCGACCGCACTCGGATGTGCCCTATCCGCGACCACCACCACGTCCCGCACGAGCGAGCGGGCGCGGAGGGTCAGCACCACCGCTCCCGGCGCGGCGGGGTTCGCGGCGGCGCTCACCTCGAGGGCGTCGGGGTCGAGGGCGAGGTCCTTGTCCTCCGCGTACCAGTGCACGGCGCGCACGGCGGGCCCGTCGTGCCCCTGCGTCTCGAGCAGCAGCGCCTCCCGGGACGGGTCCCCGGCGGCGGCGACCGCGGCCGGCAGCGGCAGCAGCACGCTCCCGCGCCCCGGCACCTGCACCGGCAGGGACCCGTCGGCGAGGACCGTGCCCTCGAGGTCGATCCGCCGCAGACGCAGCGTGCCCGTGAGCTCCTCGTCGGTGTCATTGCCGAGGGCGGCGACGGGGCCGTCCTCGCGCGGCTGCACGGTGAGCAGGCGCGGCGCGTACAGGTCCCGCATCGCGTACCAGAGCAGCTTGCGCCGCCCGTCGCCGTCCACCGCCGCCCACGACGTCACCGGCCAGCAGTCGTTGAGCTGCCAGATGATCGTGCCCGTGCAGTGCGGCCACAGCGCGCGGTAGTGCCCGATCCCCACCCGCAGCGCCCGCGCCTGGTTGAGCGAGGTGGTGAGGTGGAAGTCCGCGAAGCTGCCGGGATCCGGGTCCGGGAAGTGGGGGCGGTAGCCGGAGATCAGCTTCTCCTGGCCGCGCACCGCCTTCTGGTGGGAGAGCATCGCGGGGGAGTCCGCCGTGAGCGGCCGCTCGCTGATCGCCCGCTCGATCGTCGCCCAGGACGCCGGGCCCTGGAAGCCGAACTCGGCGGCGAAGCGCGGGTCGGTGTCGCGGTAGTGGACGTAGTCGTTGTCCTCCTCGCTCGCCCACACCACCCAGTTGTGGACCGTGCCGTGATCGGGGTTCCGCGGCTGGTCCAGGGCGCCGCGCGAGTACGGGCTCGACGGCGTGAAGGAGCGCGTGGGGTCCAGCTCCGCGAGGATCGCGGGCAGGATCTCCGTGTAGTAGGCGTTGCCCCAGCCCTTGCCCTCGGGCAGCACGTCCTTCCAGCCCCAGTGGTAGTAGCCCTCGACGTTCTCGTTCGAGCCGTTCCAGTGCACGAGCGCGGGGTGCCAGGCCAGGCGTACCGCGTGCTCGCGCAGCTCCGCCTCGATCTCGCCGCGCAGCGGCTGCTCCTCGCTGTAGGCGGCGCAGGCGAGGGCGACGTCCTGCCAGACCATAACGCCCAGCTCGTCGCACAGGTCGTAGAGCTCCTCGGACTCGTACAGGCCGCCGCCCCAGATCCGCAGCAGGTTCATGCCGGCGTCCACCGCATGGCCGACGCCGCGCGCGTAGTCCGCCGCGGTGAGCCGGGTGGGGAAGCAGTCGTCGGGGATCCAGTTCGCGCCCTTGACCAGGATCGGCCGGTCGTTCACGACGACGGTGAAGGAGGTGCCCACGGCGTCCGGCTCCTCCACCACGCGCGCGGTGCGGAACGCGATCCGGTGGGTCACCTGATCGAGCGGCTGCACGGCCGACGGGGTCCCGGCCGACGGGTCTGTCGCGCCCGCGCCGTCGGCCGACGGGTCCTCGAGCGCGACCCGCGCCGTGTACAGCGGCTGCTCGCCGTAGCCGCGCGGCCACCAGCGCTCCACCGCGTCCAGCGCCACGGTGAGCTCCACTGCGTCGCTCGCGTCGGCCCCGGCTGGGATCTCCGCGGTCGCCGTGCCGAGCACCGTGCCGTCCGTGTCCGCGACTTCGAGGCGGGCGCGCAGCGGGGCGTCCGTCCCCGGCTCCCGCTCGACGGGCACGTGCACGGTGACCGTGCCGCCGGGCCCGTCGGCCGCGGGGACGACCAGCGGCCGCACCCGGTCGAGCCGCGCCCCCGACCAGCTCTCCAACCCGATCGGCCCCGCGATCCCGCTGGTCACCAGCACCGGACCCCAGTCCCAACCGAGGTTGCAGGCCATCTTGCGGATCGCGTTGTAGGGCAGCGCATTGCCCACGAAGGGCAGGTTGCCCTGCGCCTGCGCGTTCTCCCGCGCGGTGCGCAGCGGGGAGGCGAAACGGATCTCGAGGGTGTTCTCCCCGGCGCGCAGCAGCTCCTCGACCGCCCAGCGCCAGGAGCGGTGCTGGTTCTGCACGGTCGCGACCTCGGTGCCGTTGAGCACCACGGTCGCCGCGGTGTCGAGGCTCGCCGCGACCAGGTCCGTGCGCCCCGCCGGCACCGCGTCGAGGGTGAAGCTCGTGCGGTACACGAGATCGCACTCGCCGCTCCACGCGAGATCGTGCTCGTTCCGGTCGAGGTACGGATCCTCGATCAGGGAAGCGTCCAGCAGGTCCGTGAGGAAGGTGCCCGGCACCGTCGCTGGCAGGTCCTCCACCGCGAACGGGATCGGCCCGTCGGTGACGGTGAGGGTCCACCCCTCGTGCAGGTCACGGCGGGAGACGGTCATGCGAGGTCCTCCTGATGGGCGAGGTGGTCGGGCATCGGCACGCCGCGGCGGCGGGCCTCGGCGAGGAAGCGCTGATTGGTGGCCGGCTCGGGGGCGGCCGCGAGCAGGCGGCGGGTGAACTCCTGCTGCGGCGAGAGGATGACGTCGTCGGCCGGACCACGCTCCACCACCCGCCCCTCGAACATCACCATGATCTCGTCGGAGAAGTGCCGTGCCGTGGCCAGGTCGTGGGTGATGTAGAGCATCGCCAGGTCCTCCTCCTGCTGCAGCCGGGCGAGCAGGTTCAGCACGCCCAGGCGCACGGACACGTCGAGCATCGACACCGGCTCGTCGGCCACCAGCACGCTCGGCCCCGGGGCGAGCGCGCGGGCGATCGCGACGCGCTGGCGCTGCCCGCCGGACAGCTCGTGCGGGCGTCGCTCGAGGAAGGCCTCGTCCGACGGCAGGTTCACCCGCTCGAGCAGCTCCTTCGCCGCCCCGCGGGCGGTCGCCGACGTGGCCCGCCCGTGCAGCAGCAGCGGACGCACCAGGTGGTGGGCGATCGAGTGGTAAGGGTTCAGCGACGCGAAGGGGTCCTGGAAGACCATCTGCACCTGGTGGCGGTAGTCGGCGAGGGCCCGGCCGCGGCGGCCGATCGGCGCCCCGTCCAGCAACAGGCTGCCGGAGGTGGGGGTCTCCAGCTGCATGAGCAGCTTCGCGATCGTGGACTTGCCCGAGCCGGACTGGCCCACGAGCGCGAGGGTGCGCCCCGGCGACAGCTCGAAGGACACTTCCTTCACGGCCTGCAGCCGCGAGAAGCGCAGGCCGTTGCGCAGCAGGTAGGTCTTGGAGATATCGGTGGCGGTCAGCGTGGTCATCGCGTCTCCTCCGGGGAGTAGCCGGCGCGGAGGAAGTCCCCCGTCGAGCCGGTGAGCGAGGGGAAGGAGCCCAGCAGCCGGCGGGTGTACGGGTGCTGCGGCGCGAAGTACAGGTTCTCGGCGGTGTCGAGCTCGACGATCTCCCCGCGGCGCATCACGGCGATGCGGTCGGAGATCTCCAGCAGCATCG
Source organism: Brachybacterium sp. J153 (assembly GCF_036311905.1). Classification (NCBI taxonomy): domain Bacteria; kingdom Bacillati; phylum Actinomycetota; class Actinomycetes; order Micrococcales; family Dermabacteraceae; genus Brachybacterium; species Brachybacterium sp. J153. The sequence goes on from NZ_JAZDCH010000019.1 coordinate 26,514, forward strand.
GGAGGTCGTGGGTGATGAACACGACCGCGAAGCCGAGCTCCTGCCGCAGCCGCAGGATCTCCTGCAGGATCTCGCGCTGGACCACCACGTCGAGCGCCGTCGTCGGCTCGTCCATGATCATCAGCTCGGGGTCCAGGGCCAGCGCCATCGCGATCATGACGCGCTGGCGCATGCCGCCGGAGAGCTCGTGGGCGAAGGCCGTGATGCGGGAGGGGTCCACACCCACGAGCTCGAGCAGCTCCTCGCAGCGGCGGCGCCGCTCGGCCGCGCCCATCTGCGGGCGGTGCGTCGTGAACACGTCCTCCAGCTGGGCCTTCACCGAGATGACCGGGTTCAGGGAGTTCATCGCCCCCTGGAAGACCATCGCGATCTTCGACCAGCGGAAGGCGCGCAGCGCCTCGCCCTCGAGGGCGAGGACATCCACCTCGTCGCCGTCGCGGCCGTGGAAGGTGACGCTGCCGCCGGTGATCCGGGCCGGCGGCCGGTGCAGCTGGTTCAGGCCGTACGCGAGGGTGGTCTTTCCGCTGCCGGACTCGCCGGCGAGGCCGAGCACCTCGCCGCGGTGCAGGGTCAGGCTTGCGCCTTTGACCGCGTGCACCGGCTGGGCCACCTCGTAGACCACGTCGAGGTCCCGCACGGTCAGCACGGGCTCCGCGGTCGCGACCTCGTGGCCGTCGGTCGCCCGGACCTGCTCGAGGTCGGGGATGATCTCGTCGACGGGCTCGCTCATGCCGCCGCCTCCTTCTGGGCCTTCCGCACGCGGCGCGCGTTCGCGGGGGCGTTGCGCAGGCGGGGGTTGATGATCGCGTCGATCGAGAAGTTGATCAGCGACAGGCCGCAGCCGAGCGCCGCGATCATGAAGCCCGGCGGCACGAACCACCACCAGCCGCCGAGGGTCAGGGCCTGGCCGTTCTGGGCGTAGAACAGCATCGAGCCCCAGGTCTGGGTGCCCACCACGCCGAGGCCGATGAAGCTCAGCCCCGCCTCGCCGAGGATCGCGGTGATCAGCGCGAACACGAAGCCGCTGGACATCACCGGCAGCAGGTTCGGCAGGATCTCCACGGAGATGATCCGCCACGGCTTCTCACCGGCGATGCGGGCGGCGTGCACGTAGTCGCGGGTGCGGATCGAGAGGGTCTGCGAGCGCAGCACGCGGGCCGAGGCCGCCCAGGAGGTGATCGCCAGGACGAAGGCGATCAGCAGCAGGCCGCGCTGCTCCACATAGGAGCCGATCACGATCATCAGCGGCAGCCCCGGCAGGATCAGCACCACGTTGGTGAACAGGGAGAACACCTCGTCGAGCCAGCCGCCGAGGTAGCCGCCGAGGATGCCGAAGAAGGCGGAGAGGAACAGGGCGAGCACCGCGACCAGGATGCCCACCAGGAGCGAGCCGCGGGTCGCATGGGCGAGCTGGGCGAGGACGTCCTGGCCGGTCTGCGTGGTGCCCAGCAGGTGGGCGGCGCTCGGCGGCTGCATGCCGTCGTTGGAGACGGCCAGCGGGTTCTGCGTGACGAAGGGGGCGATGAGCCCGAACAGGACGATCAGGGCGACGATGCCGACGCCGATGACGAGGGTCGCGGCGGGCCGCTTCCGGCGGGCCGACGGGGCGGCCTGCTTCGGCTCGTCCGCCCCGATCTGGGCGGACTCTTCGGTGATGACGGACATGGCTCCTCCTCAGTCCCGCGCCCGGGTGCGCGGATCGATGACGCCGTAGAGCAGGTCCACGGCGAGGTTCGCCGCCAGCACCGAGACGGTGATGATGAGGAACAGGCCCTGCATGAGCGAGTAGTCGTTGTTCTGCACGGCCTGCAGCATGGTGAAGCCGATGCCGGGGTACGAGAACACCGACTCGACGACGATCGATCCCGAGACCACGAAGCCGAGCGAGATCGCGAAGCCGGAGACGCTCGGCAGCACCGCGTTGCGCGCGGCGTAGGTGAGCATGATCCGGCGCGGGTGCAGGCCCTTCGCCTCGGCGGTGAGGATGTAGTCCTCGCTGAGGGTCGAGACCATCATGTTGCGCATCCCCAGCAGCCAGCCGCCCAGCGAGCTCAGCACGATCGTGAGCGCGGGCAGGAAGGCGTAGTAGATCGCGTTGGAGATGAAGGGGTAGTCCAGCGCGGGCCGCACCAGGGTCACGTCGTAGCCGCCCGAGATCGGGAACAGGTGCAGGTTCACGCTCAGCGCGTAGACGAACAGCAGCGCGAGCCAGAAGTAGGGCACCGACTGCAGGATCGTGGTGGCGGGGATGAGGGAGTCCAGCCAGGTGCCGCGCTTCCAGCCGGCGATCGTGCCGAGCGTGATGCCGATCAGGAAGGTGATGATCGTGGAGACGCCCACGAGCACCAGGGTCCAGGGCAGGGACTGCCCCACGACCTGCGAGACCGGGGTCGGGAAGTAGGTCACCGACACCCCGAAGTCGCCGCGCAGCAGGTTCCCCAGGTACTGCACGTACTGCTGGATCAGGGGCCCCTGGTCGTCGGCGCCGAGCATGACCTCGATCGCCGAGCGGGTCTCGGGGGAGACGGGGCCGCGCAGCGCGAGCTTGGAGAGCACGGCGTCGACCGGGCTGCCGGGCAGCAGGCGGGGGATGAAGAAGTTGAGGGTCACGGCCGCCCAGAGGGCGACCAGGTAGAAGCCGAGCTTCCGCAGGATGTGCACCGCGGTCCTTTCGTCGACGGGTCGGGAGGGCGCGGGGGGGGGGGGAGGGGGGGGGGGGGGCCGGGGGGGGGAGAGGGGAGAAGAA
>NZ_JAZDCH010000020.1:0-50844 GCF_036311905.1 Brachybacterium sp. J153
CTTTTTGTTGCGGGGTGGGAGGGGCGGGGTCCCCTCGGGGGGCGCGAATCCCCCCGGGGCCGTCAGACGGGGACGACGGTCTTGAGGACCTGGGCGTTGTCCGGGGCGGACCAGGACATCGGGTAGCAGTAGAGGTCATCCTGCGTGGGCCAACCGGTCACGCGGGAGTTGTTGTACTCGGTGAGGCTCGAGCCGATCAGCACCGGGATGTAGGGCATGTTTTCGACGATGATCTGCTGGATGATCGCGTACTGCTGCTTCTTCACCTCGGGGTCGTCGGTGCCGGCGGCGGCGGCGAGGGCGGCGTCCACCTCCGGGTCGGAGAAGCGGGCCGAGTTCTGGTACGGGTTGCCGTTCTCGCCCACGGGCACCGTCGTCTCGGTGGAGAAGAAGGTGTGGTACAGGTAGTACGGATCCGGGGCGGGGCCCTGGCCGAGCGAGTCGATGACCAGCTGGAAGTTGCCGGTCGACTTCGCGTCGTTCCACTCGTTGACCGAGACCTGCTGGGGGATCAGCTCGATGCCCACGGCCTTGTACTGCTCGGCGAGGGTGTCGAGGGCGGTCACGAAGTCGGACCAGCCGGTGGGGCAGCTGATGGTCATCGAGACCCGCACCCCGTCCTTCGCGTAGACGCCGTCGGAGCCCTCCGCGTAGCCGGCCTCCTCGAGGGCGGCGCGGGCGCCCGCGACGTCGGCGTTCCAGGGGGCGACGTCGATCGAGGGGTCGATGAAGTCCACGTCCCGCTCGGGGAGGCCGAAGGCGGGGGAGATGTCGGTGCCGAGGCCGTAGAAGGCGAGCGCGGAGAGCTGCTCGCGGTCCATGCCGAGGTAGAGGGCGCGACGCACGGCGGGGTCGGTCTGCGGGCCCTCGCAGCCCAGCTCCGGGTTGCTCGCGGCGAACAGGGCGCACTGCGAGGTGGGGGAGTTGGTGTAGCTGAGGTCGGGGTTGTTCGCGACGTGCTCGTCGAGGTTCGGCATGGAGGTCGAGGTGTAGTCGATCTCGCCGGCGAGCCACTTGTCGGTCGCGGACTGGTTGCCGGAGAGGGACTGCACGCGCACGCCGCCGATGGCGGGCTTGCCCTCCTCCCAGTAGGAGGTGTTGGCGCTGAGCAGGTACGACTCGGGGGTGAAGTCGCCGAGGGCGAAGGGGCCGGTGCCGATCGGTTCCTCGTTGGTGTAGGTGGCGAGGTCCTCGACGTCGGTCCACAGGTGCTCGGGGATGATCCAGGTGCGGCCCAGCGCGTTGGGGCCCTCGACGAAGGCGGGCGCGGGGTAGGTGAGCACGACGGTGGTGTCGTCGGTCGCCTCGGCGCCCGGGGCCGCGCCGGCGGGGTTCAGGGTCGCGTTGTCCTTGATGGCGTTGAAGGTGAAGGCGACGTCGTTCGCGGTGAAGGCGGTGCCGTCGGACCAGGTCGCGCCGGAGCGGACGGTCACGGTGAGGACCGTGCCGTCCTCGTTCCACTCGAAGCTCTCGCCGAGCTGCGGGACGGGGGCCACGTCGATCGCGGCGAGGGGGTTGTAGTAGAAGAGCGGCTCGTAGATGAGGCCCTGGACCATGCTCAGCACGGTCGGGGAGTGGGGGTTGAAGTTCTTGGTGAACCCGGCGCCCGCGCCGTTGTAGCAGTTCACGATCGGGAGGTCCGACCCCTCCCCGGAGCCGGTGTCCAGGTTGGACTGCCCGGAGCACGCGGCGAGCGCGAGCGGCATGGTGGCGAGGGAGGCGGCGGCGAAGGTCCGACGGGAAAGGTGCATCGTTGCTCTCCTGGTGACGCGGCGGTGCGACTAACTTCAGTAAGTTAATGAAGTGATAGGAGTATGCGACCATCTTCACGTCGCGTCAACACCGAAACCCCCTCCGCTCCCGTCACGAAGACGTCACGATCAGAGCGCACCACCGACCCGCGACAGACAGGGGCTCCCCGTGCCCGCTCTCACCGCTCGCAGCGGCGCCGCGACCGACGCCGCGATCCTCGACGCGATCCGTCGGGTCCCCGACACCACGCGCATCGCGATCGCCCGGGAGCTCGGGGTGACCCCGGCGACCGTCACCAACTCGGTCAAGCGCCTGCTCGCCGACGGGCTCGTGGTCGAGAGCGGCCGCGCCCGCTCCACGGGCGGCAAGCCCGCCTCCCTGCTGCGGGTCTCCACCACCTCCCGCTGGGCGATCGGCTGCACGGTCGAGAGCGACCGGATCGCCCTGGTCGCCATGGGGATCGGCGGGGCGCTGCGGGGGAGGGTGATGCTGCCCCTGATCGCCGACGAGGAGCCGGTGCGCACCGGGGAACGGCTCGAGGCCGCGCTGGCCGCGCTCGGGGCCTTCGATCGCTCCGAGCGGGCGGCCTTCCAGGGCGTGGGCCTGACGGACCTGCGCCCCCGCTCCGAGGGGATCGAGGAGCTGGCCGCGCACGTCGAGGAGCTCACCGGCCAGAGGGTGGTGCGGGGCACGGCCGCGGTCTGCGCGGGGCTCGGCAGCGACTGGGTGGGGGAGCAGGACGGCGGCGAGCCGTGCCTGACCGTCCACCTCGGACCCACCGTCGGCGTGGCCCTGCTGCTCGACGGCCGCCCCCTGCTGCCCTGGGGCGAGTCGCCCGGGATCCTGCCCGTGCCGGAGGCGGGCTGCACGGCCGACGTCGAGCGGGCGCTCGCCGCGGGCCTCGGGCGGCACATCGACCTCGACGCCGTCGAGGAGCGGGTGATCACCGCCCACGCCCGGCTCACCGAGGCCGCCGCCCACGGCGATGCCGAGGCGAGCGCCGTGGTGGTCGCGGGCGCCGAGCGGATCGCTCACGCCGTCGGCGCGCTGATCGAGCCGCTCGGCGTCGCCCAGGTGGTGCTCTCCGGAACGAGCGTGGCCATGGCGCCGCGGCTCTACCTCGAGGCGATGACCGCGCACCTCCCCGCGGGCACCCGGCTGCGGGTCTCGACGGTGCAGCCCCACCCCTGCGCGGTGGGCGCCGCGGCGCTGGCCCTCGCCCGGCGCGGCTGAGCAGGAGGGCGGACCGCTCCGGCGTCAGCCCACCCGCACCGGCATCCGCTCCGTGAGCCAGCGCAGCTGCAGCGCGTTCTGGACCGCGGCCCCGCCCTCGTGGTCGTTCCACGGGTAGACCTCGATGTCCCGCTCGGGGTCGGTGCCGCTCGCCCCGCCCCAGTGGTTGAAGGCCGCGAACACGGTCGAGGGCGGGCAGGTCATGTCCCGCAGCGCCGCCGAGAACAGGGCCCGGGCGCGGGAGCGGCGGCCCAGGTGCACCGCGTCCACGTAGCCGAGGGTCCGCTCGACCGCGGCCTGCTTGCTGCGGTTGCTGGCCAGGAAGCGCACGATCTCCCGGTACGGGTCGTTGTCGGTGAAGTCGATCGCGCGGCGGATCTGGCACAGGAAGGGCACGTTCGCCATCACCGCATCGACGTCCGGGACCAGGCCGCCCGCGGCGAGGGCGAGGCCGCCGCCCTGGCTGTTGCCGGTCACGGCGACGCGCCCGTCGGCCCCCGGCAGCGCCCGCGCGGCGTCCACGGCGCGGGCGGCATCGGTCATCAGCCGGGTCAGGTAGGAGGTGGAGGGGTCCTCGATCCCGCGGGTCATCGAGCCGGGCGCCGCGGGGCCCGAGCCGCCCGGATCGACGGTGTCGCCGCCGTTGCCCCAGGCCCCGGCCTGGCCGCGGGTGTCCATCACCAGGTGCGCGTAGCCGGCGGCGGGCCACAGCAGGTGCTCGAGCGGCAGACCCCGCCCGCCGCCGTAGCCGATGTACTCGACCACCACGGGCAGCTTCGCCGCGGCGCCCGCGGGCCGCAGGTACCAGGCGCGGATCGGGGCGCCGTCGTGCCCGCGGAAGGTGACGTCGAAGGTCTCCACCAGGTCGAGGCCGGTCTCCACGTCGACCACGTCCTCGAGCACCTCGTGCTCGCGGGCGCGATCCAGGGTGCCCGCCCAGAAGGCATCGAAGTCCGCGGGCTCGGACAGCTCCGGGCGATAGCGGTGCAGCTCCTCGAGCGGCAGGTCGAACAGGGCCATGTCAGTCCTCCAGCAGGGTGATCGGGGCGTCCGGGGCGAGGCCCAGCACGGCGCTCTCGCCGGGCTCGAGGCGCAGGCCGCCGGTCGCGGAGTCGCCGCTGAGCAGATCCTGCCCGTCGGCGCGCACGGTGACCGGCGCTGCGCCGTGGTGGAGCAGGAACAGGTGGTCCGCGCCGGCGGACCGACGGCGCACCGCCTCGAGCCCTCGCTCCGCCGCGCCCGGCAGGGTGGGGCTGATGCCGAGCTCCGCGGCCAGGGCGGACAGGCGCTGGTCCCGCGCCTCCTGGGTCCAGCCGGCGGAGACGTAGGTGACCCGTCCCGCGCCGCGCCGGGCGCGGGTGATCGCGGGCAGGGAGGCGAGCTCCCCGTGGGTGTAGGCGGCGAGCACCTCGGCGTCGGTCGTCTCGAGCAGCTCGGTCCAGCCCTCGGCCTCGGAGCCGTCGGAGAGGGTGATCCGCTCCCCGGCGGGCAGCGGCAGCAGCTCCTCGCCGCGCACGCCCAGCAGCTCCCGCAGCCGTCCGGGATAGCCGCCGGTCGCGATACGCAGGTGCTCGTCGGCGAGACCGCTGAGGTAGGTGACGACGAGCTCGCCGCCGCCCTCCACGAACTCCTCGAGCCAGGTCACCTGGGCGTCGCTCAACGGGTACTGGGCGGCGAGGACCAGCAGGCGGTGCGCGGAGAGGTCCGCGAGGGGGCGCACGAAATCCACGGGGATCCCGGCGCGCCAGAAGGAGCGGTGGGTCGCCCGGACCTCCGCCGAGTAGGAGAGGTGGGAGGAGGGCAGGTCCGGGGTCTCGAGCGCCCACCAGGCATCGGCGTGCCAGAGGATGCCCACCTCCGAGCGCACCAGCGGGCCGTCGGCCGGGAGCGCGGTCACCGGGGCGAGCCGCTCGAGGATCCCGCCGAGCCGCTCGACCGCGGCGAAGCCCCGCGTGTCGCCGCCGGCGTGGGGGACGAGCGCCCCGTGCCACTGCTCGGAGCCGCCCGCGCTCTGCCGCCACTGGAAGAACAGCGAGGACTGGGAGCCGCGGGCGATGTAGCCGAGGCAGTGGCGGATCATGCGGTCCGCGCCCTTGGCGACGGTGCGGCCGTCCACGCGGATCCCCCGCGCGTTCTGCTCCATGAGCACCCACGGCCCGCCCGACCAGGAGCGGGCGAGGTCCGAGCCGTAGGCGACGTGCGCCTCCGCATCGGGGCCGACGGTGTCGAGGTAGTGGTCCAGGGAGACCACGTCCTGCTCGTCCGCCCAGGACCACTGCTCGAGATGGTTCCAGGTGGGGAGCATGAAGTTGGTGGTCACCGGGGCGGTCGAGCCGACGGAACGGATCTCCTCGCGCTGCTCGACCATCGCCGCGAGCATCTCGTCGGAGCTGAAGCGGCGGAAGTCGATCGCCTGGGCGGGATTGGGCAGGTACTGGGTCGCGCGCGGCGGGGTGATCTCCGCGAAGTCGGCATAGCCCTGGGACCAGAAGGCCGTGGTCCAGGCCCGGTTCAGGGCGTCGATCGTGCCGTAGCGGCGCGCGAGCCAGGCCTGGAAGGCGCGCTCGGCGTGCGGGCCGTGGTCGAGGGTGCCGTACTCGTTGTGCAGGTGCCAGCCGCGCAGACCCGGGTGGTCCCCGTACCGCTCGGCGAGGCGGCGGGCGATCCGCCGCGAGGCCTCCCGGTAGGCGGGGGCGCTGATCGCATAGGTGTCCCGCGAGCCGTGGGTGAGACGGGTGCCGTCGGGCCGCACCGGCAGGGCGTCGGGATGGGCGCGGGTGAACCACGGCGGCGGCGAGGCGGTGGGGGTGGCGAGGAAGAAGCCGATCCCCGCGGCGGTGATCCGCTCGAGGATCTCATCGAGCCAGTCGGTGACGAAGGCGCCCTCGGTCGGCTCGAGCGCCGACCAGGAGAACACCCCGAGCGTCACCGTGTTCACCTTCGCCCGGCGCATCAGCGCCAGGTCCTCGTCCCAGGTCGCCGGGTCCCACTGCTCGGGGCTCCAGTCGCCGCCGAAGAGGACCTGTGCGGGCGCGTAGTCGCCGCGGGTCATCGCCCGGACCCCGCGTCGGCACCGGCCGCGGCCGATGCTCCGTCGCCCGCGAGCAGCGCGAGCGGGGCGGAGCCCTCGCGGGCGAACAGCCCCAGCGAGTGCACGTCGTAGCGGCGGCGCAGGAAGCGGCCCCCGTCGGACTCCTCGCCCTGGCCGACCTCGACGACCTCGCCGTCCAGCAGGTGCACCCAGCGGCCTGCCGGCAGGTACAGGTCCACCTCGCCGGAGGCGGTGAACACCGGCGCGACCAGCAGGTCCTCGCCGAGCATGTACTGGGTGTCGAGGGTGCGGCAGGCCGGATCCTCCGGGAACTGCATGACCATCGGCCGCATCACCGGGGCGCCGGTGGCGGTGGTGACCGCCGCCGCGTCCAGCAGGTACGGCATGAGGCGGCTCTTCAGCTCCGCGAACTCGCGCATCACGGTGACCGCCTCCTCGCCGAACTGCCACGGCACCCGGTAGGAGCTCGAGCCGTGCAGCCGTGAGTGCGAGCTGAGCAGGCCGAAGGCGACCCAGCGCATGAACAGCGTCGGATCGGGGGTGCCCTCGAAACCGCCGATGTCGTGGGACCAGTAGCCGAAGCCCGAGGAGACCAGCGACAGCCCGCCGCGCAGCGACTGCGCCATCGCGACGTAGGTCGACTCGCAGTCGCCGCCCCAGTGGATCGGGAACCGCTGCCCGCCCGCGGTGGCGGAGCGGGCGAAGACCACGGCCTCGCCCTCCCCGCGCCGCTCCCGCAGCAGGTCGAAGACCACCTGGTTGTACTGCTGCGCGTAGTGGTTGTGCATGCGCAGGGGATCGGAGCCGTCGGCCCACACCACGCCCTCCGCCGGGATCCGCTCCCCGAAGTCGGTCTTGAAGGAGTCCACGCCGTCGTCGATCAGCGCGTCGAGCTTCTCCGCGAACCACTCCCGCGCGGCGGGGCTGCTGAAGTCCACCAGGCCCATCCCGGCCTGCCACAGATCGGTCTGCCAGACGGCGCCGTCGGTGCGGCGCACCAGGTGGCCGAGCTCGGCGCCCTCCGCGAAGAGATGCGAGCGCTGGGCGATGTACGGGTTGATCCACACGCACACCTTCAGGCCCCGCTCGTGCAGCTTGGCGATCAGCCCGCGGGGGTCGGGGAAGGTGGTCGGATCCCAGGTGAAGTCAGACCAGTGGAAGCCGCGCATCCAGAAGCAGTCGAAGTGGAAGACGCTCAGCGGGATGCCGCGCTCGGCCATGCCGTCCACGAAGGAGAGCACCGTCTCCTCGTCGTACTGCGTGGTGAAGGAGGTCGACAGCCACAGGCCGAAGCTCCATTCCGGCAGCTGCGGCGGACGTCCGCTGCGGGCGGTGTACCGGTCGATCACCGCGAGCGGGTTGCCGCCGCCGTAGACCTCGTAGCGCAGCTCCTCGCCGGGCACCGAGAACTGCGTCGCCGCGACGTTCTCGGAGCCGACCTCGAAGGAGACCGGACCGGCGTCGTCCACGAGCACGCCGTAGCCGCGGGAGGAGAGGAAGAAGGGGACGTTCTTGTATGCCTGCTCGGAGTTGGTGCCGCCGTCGGCGTTCCAGATGTCCACGCTCTGGCCGTTCTTCACGAAGGCGCCGAAGCGCTCGCCGAGGCCATAGATCTGCTCGCCCACGTCGAGGGACAGCTGCTCGAGCACGTGCGGGCCCGCGCCCTCGACCTGCGCGTAGCCGATCGAGCGCTCGGTCGAGCTGGTCAGGAGCTCGCCGTCCCACAGGTACTCCACGTGCCAGGGGCCGGTGAGGGCCACGCGCGCGGCGAGCCGCCCGGAGCGGTAGGTGACGGTGCCCGCCTCCTCGTCGTGCGTGATCTCCGGGTCGACGGCAGTGCTCGCCGTCTCGAGCGCGAAGCGGGGCAGCGGCGCGGGAGTGCCGGCGAAGTGCCGGATGCGCACCGCGATGACGTCCTCCCGCGGCGCGGTGAAGGACACCTCGATCACGGGGGTGTTCAGGGTGTCGCCGCGGGTGACGATGCGCTTCACGGGGGCGTGGACGCGCAGCTCGGCGCCGAGCACCTCGTGGTCGTGGACCTCGGCGGGACGCAGCATGGTCACGCCCTCGCGCAGCAGCCAGTAGCCGTCGGTGAACTTCATGGGGCGGGTCTCCTCGGTGGGGAAGGGGTTCAGGGGTGCGTGACGCGCAGGCCGACGAGCGCGGCCCGGCCGGTGAGGCGCACGCGCACGCGGCCGGTGGGGCGGTCGCCGTCCGCGGGGACGACATGCGGGAAGGGCAGGGGTGAGAGGTCCGGCACGGCCGATGCAGCAGACGGGGTGGTCGGGTCGACGAGCTCGACGGTGCCCTCGCCGTCGCCCTCGAGCTCGCCGGCGAGCACGGTCGAGCCCGCGGGGAGCACGAACTCGGCGGTGCCGCCGAGGGCCGGGACGGCAGGGCGCAGCACGGTGCCCTCGAGCAGGGTCGCGGCGCTGCGCAACAGGCCCACGGTCTCCTCGGCGCGGGCAGCCGGGATCAGCGTCGAGGCCTCCGACGTCGGCCCGCCTGTCGGCGACCCGGCCGCGGGCACCGGCTCCGCGCGCACCGCGGCGGGCACGTGCAGCACCTCGGCGGTCTCGGTGCGGGCCGACGAACGGGCCAGGCGCACGGTGACCGGCCCGTCGGGCAGCTCCCAGGCGTCGAGGTCGGGGGCGAACAGGGCGAGTCGCTGCCAGGGGATCTCGACGACGGCCTCCGCCGATCCCACCTCGGGGACGACCACGCTCGCGAAGCCGATCAGCCGGGTGGTCGGCACGGCGTAGCGCCGACGGGAGAAGGACCCGGCGGGCACGTCCGCGTACACCTGCACCACCTCGTGGAGCGGTCCGGCGGTGCGCCTCTCGGACGGGGCGGCGACCCGCACCCGGGCGGTAATACCCGCAGGACCGGTCGTGAGCGAGGCCTCGGGCCAGCTCGTGGGGTCCACGGCGAGCCCGTGCCCGAAGGGGAAGCGTGCGCCCTGGCCGTAGAGGTAGGTCGCGCCGGTGCCGATCACGTCGTAGTCCAGGACCGAGGGCAGCGGGGAGGAGTCCGGCCAGGTCTGGGCGAGGCGGCCGCTGAAGTCGCGGGCCCCGGTGAGGAGGTCCGCGAGGGCCTCGCCCTCCGCCTCCCCGGCATGGGAGGACCACACCACGGCGCCGATCCGCTCCTCGAGCCCGCCCAGGTCGTAGGGATAGGAGGAGGTGATCACCAGGACGGTCGCCACCTCGCCCGCGAGATCGGCGAGGGCCTCGGCCGCGGCGAGATCGGGGGCCGCGAGCCGCACGTGGGGGCGGTCCTCGGTCTCCCGGCCGTGGACGTGCGGGTCGTTGCCGACCACGAGCACCGCGGCCCGGGCCCCGTCGACGGCGTCCCGGACGGCGGCGCGGCCGTGCTCGAGGACCGTCGGCCGCAGTGGGGCGGCGGAGCCGGGCAGGGAGGTGGTGAGCACGAGGTCTCCGGTGAAGGCCTCGACGCCGACCATCCTCCCGCTGCCCAGGTGGCGCAGGGTCCAGTCCCCGCGCTCGTCCACGGTGCGATGGAAGGTCTCCTGCACGACCCAGCCGCCGATCGCACTCGAGCGCAGGCCCAGGCGGCCGCGATCATCGGGCGCGAGGTAGCGGTCGTCGGCCGTGGCGCGCAGGGCGATCACGTCCTCGCCGAGATCGACCACGACCAGGGATTCCGGGGCGGGGACGGGGGTGGCCGGATGCGCGGCGGCGCGGTCCGCGCGCAGCGCGCCGTCGGCCGCCCGGTGCAGCGGCTCGGGAGCGGCTCCGCCCATGGGATCCGCGCCCGGGTGTGCCGGCGCGGCGGGGTCGAGCACTGCGAGGGTCACGGTGTCGCGGCCGGTCGCGCGGCGCACGGACTCCGCGCCGAGTCGCTCCTCGAGCGCCTCCGCAAGGGAGGTGACCTCGTGGAAGTCGCCGCTGTACCAGTCGTGGTGGACCTCCTCCGCCTGCGCGCCGAGCAGAGCGATCGGTCCCGCCGGCAGCGGCAGGGCGCCCTCGTCGCGGCGGGAGAGCAGCACCGCGGCACGGGTCGCGACCTCGCGGGACAGCGCCCGGCGCGCGGCGCGGGTGGCGGGGACCCCGGGCGCGGGGGCGTCGGCCGCCAACGGGTCCTCACCCATCAGCTCGGCGAGCTCCCCGGTGCGGGCCCGGGCCACGAGCTGGCGCACCACGGCCCGCTCGAGGTGGGACTCCTCGATCAGTCCCCGCTCGAGCGCCTCGGTGAGCGCCGCGACGGTCTCCGTGGAATCGCGGTCGTGGTCGGTGAAGGAGTCCACGCCCGCGCGCAGCATCGCCGCGTACGCCTCGGCGGCCGTGCCCACCACCCGCTGGCTGCGGAAGAGGTTAGAGGGAGCGCCCGCGTCGGTCACCGCGAACAGCAGATCGGGGTCGGGCAGGACCGCGCGCAGCTGGGTCTCGAGCAGCTCGCTGAGATGCGCGGGCCGCCCGTTGACCAGGTTGTAGGCGAGCATCACGGAGCCCGCGACGCCCTCGGCGGCCGGGCCGGTGTAGACCGGCAGCTCGTACTCGTGCAGCACACGGCCGGAGAGGTCGGAGCTGGTCGCGCAGCGATCGGTCTCGTTCGAGTAGGCGAGGAAGTGCTTGAGGGTGGGGACGGTGCGCCAGGTCCCGCCCGGCCCGCGCAGGCCGCGCGAGTAGGCCGTGCCCAGCTCGGCGGTCAGCAGCGGATCCTCCGAGTAGGCCTCCTCGGTGCGGCCCCACAGCGGGTGCCGCAGCAGGTTCACCACGGGCGCCCAGACGGTGAGGGAGACCGACGGGTCGCTCGCGCGCAGCTCGCGGACCTCCTCGGCGACGACGCCCGCGGCGGCGGCCAGCAGCTCTCGGTCCCAGGTCGCGGCGAGACCGACGGGCTGCGGGAACTGGGTCGCGGCACCGCGCCAGGCGAGCCCGTGCACGCCCTCGGTGCCGGTCACGAAGGGGCCGATGCCGAGGCGCTCCACACCGGCGGAGTACTGGTGGAGCAGGGAGATCCGCTCCGCCGGGGTCATCGCGGCGGCGAGCTCGCGGGCGCGCTCGAGGCGGCGGCCGTCGACTGGGTCGATCTCGCGCGAAGCAGGAGCTGCGGCCGCTGCGGCGCCGCGCCCGGCCGTGCCCGTCGTGCCGCGCGCAAGGGCGCCGTGGGCGGAGCCCGAGGCGGAGCGAGCGGGGGTGGCGGTGCGGCGCGTGCGGGAGCGAGGGGTCATGGCGGAGGATCCTTCGGCAGGTGGGGACGTCCCCGCCACCCTTCCTCGGGCCGCGGGACGACAGACCCCATCGAATCGCTTCGACATCGAGACGTCAAGTCCCTGTCGGGAAGGGCGGGTCGCCGCGTACCATCGGCATGTCGTCGCCGAACGGGCGCGCGGCGCGCGACCAAGGAGCCGAAGCATGGCGATCGACCTCGAGAACCGGACCCTCCAGGGCCTGAACGCCTTCGTGGCCTTCGTGGTGCTGAACCTTCTGTACCTGCTGTGCTGCCTCCCGCTGATCACCGCCGGCGCCGCGACCAGCGCGCTGCTCGAGGTCACCCTGCGCTACGCCGACGAGGAGCGCGGCCACCTCCTGCGGGACTTCCTCCGTGCCCTGGTGCGCGACTTCCCCCGGGCCACGGCGGTCCACCTCGTGCTCGGCCTGCCGCTGCTCGCGCTGCTCTTCATCGCGCGCTTCTGGATCACCCTCGGCGGGCCGTTGTCCCTGCTCGGAGCCGTGATCGCGCTGCTCGCGGCGCTCTATCTCGCGGGCGCCTGGATTCAGGCGATGGGCCTCGTGGCCGCCTTCCGGGCGCCGCTGCGGCAGACCCTCCGCAACGCCCTGCTGCTGCCCGGGGCCGAGCCGCTGCGTACCGCGGGGCTCGTGCTGCTGCCCGTCACGCTCGTGGCCCTGGCCCTCGTGGTGCCGGGCGCGGGGTGGGTGGTGGCGACGATCGGGGCGAGCGTCGCGGGCTATCTCGCGGCCCTGATCCTGCGCGGCATCCACCGCCGCCACCCGAGCGCCGGCTGATCGCCGACCGCCGCCGCGAGACCTCCCGCGTCGACGCCCCAGCGGCCCGGCCCGCGCCGATCCCTCGACCCGCTCGTCGCCCGCGATCGCGTCCGATTCGTTATCGAAGCGCTTCGGAGAAAGTCTTGACGAGGAAGGGCCTCGCACTTAGTGTTCCGAGTTAACAAACCTCCGCGGGAGCGATGACGCCCGCGGCCGACCCACGAGGGAGTGCGGAGTGGACAGCACGAGAGCGCGATCGCCGCAGAGCGCCCGCAGCGCCAACGGCATCGAGACCGGAGCGCGGCACTGATGGCGGCACCCATGGGAGCGGGCATCGGCACGGTCGCCGCGACCGAGGCCGCCCACGAGGAGTCGCCGCGCGCGAGCCGCCGCGGCGTGCGCGGCCGGAGCGCCGGCACCAAGCCGCTGCCCAGCCACCGTCGGCAGTCGTTCGGCCTGTTCCTGAGCATCCTGCCGCTGCTGGTGCTGGTCTTCCTGTTCAGCTACCTGCCGCTGTACGGCTGGATCTACTCGCTCTTCGACTACCGCCCCGCGCGCGGCCTGGCGGGCAGCGAGTTCGTGGGGCTGCAGTGGTTCGAGATGCTCGTCGGCTCGCCCACCCAGGTGCAGCAGATCGTGCAGGTCATGCTGAACACGCTGGCCATGAGCTTCCTCGGGATCGCCGCCTCGGTGCTGCCGCTGGCCTTCGCCGTGTTCCTCAACGAGATCCGGGCGACCTGGTTCAAGAACCTCGTCCAGACCATCACCACGCTGCCCAACTTCATCTCCTGGGTGCTGGTGTACATGATCGCCTTCTCGATGTTCTCCACCACCGGCATGGTCAACGGCCTGCTCGAGAACATCGGCCTGATCACCGAGCCGATCAAGTTCCTCGACAGCGACGAGCACGTGTGGCTGAAGATGGCCGCCTGGGGCATCTGGAAGACCGTGGGCTGGGGCGCGATCCTCTACCTCGCCGCGATCGCCGGCATCGACCAGTCGCTCTACGAGTCGGCGCGGGTCGACGGCGCAGGCCGCTTCCAGACCATGTGGCACATCACCGTGCCGCAGCTGATGCCCACCTTCTTCGTGCTGCTGATGCTCTCCATCGCGAACATCCTCAACAACGGCATGGAGCAGTACTACGTGTTCCAGAACGCCTTCAACCGCGAACAGATCCAGGTGCTGGACCTGTACGTCTACAACATCGGGATGACGGGCAACAACCTGTCGCTGGCCACCGCGATCGGGATGCTCAAGAGCCTCATCTCCGTCGCCCTGCTGCTGTCCGTCAACGCGCTGTCCAAGCGCGTGCGCGGCACCTCGCTGATCTGAGGGGACCGAGATGACCACCACCGAGCTCACCAGCCCCGGCGCCCCGACCCCGTCCGGCGCGTCCCGCCCTGCGCCCGCCCGTCGGAGCGGATCCCTGGACCGTCACCGCGGCCACCTGCCCTTCACGATCGTGAACTGCGCGGTCTTCGCGCTGCTCGCCTTCGTGTGCGGCTACCCCTTCTACTACCTGATCATCAACTCGGTCAGCGCCAACGACGTCTCCGCCCTCGGCGACATCCGCTTCCTGCCCCAGGGCATGCACCTGGACAACTACCGGCAGGTCTTCCAGCTCGACGGCCTCCCGCAGGCGGCGCTTGTCTCCTTCGCCCGTACCGTCATCGGCACCGCCGCGACCGTGCTCGCCTCCGCCTACCTCGGGTTCATGTTCACCCAGGCCCGGCTGTGGAAGCGCGCCTTCTGGTACCGAGCCGTCGTCATCACCATGTACTTCAACGCGGGCCTGATCCCCGTCTTCATCATCATGAAGTCGCTGGGCCTGACCAACAGCTTCTGGGTGTACGTGCTGCCGCTCATCGTGCAGCCCTTCAACATCATCCTGGTGAAGACCTTCGTGGAGTCCATGCCGCAGGAGCTGCAGGAGGCCGCGGAGATGGACGGCGCCGGGATCCTGCAGGTCTTCTTCCGGATCTACCTGCCGAACATGACCCCGATCCTCGCGACCGTCGCGATCTTCTCCGCGGTCACGCAGTGGAACAGCTTCCAGGACACGCTCATCTACATCACGGATCAGAGCCTCTACACCCTGCAGTTCCTGCTCTACATGTACATCAACCAGGCCGACAGCCTGGCGCAGGCCGCGCAGCAGTCCGGGGGCAACCTCTCCGCCATCGCGGGTGCCGCCACGCAGCAGACCGCGACGTCGATCCGCACCACCGTCGCCGTCGTGGTGGTGCTGCCGATCCTCTTCATCTACCCGCTGTTCCAGCGCTACTTCGTCAAGGGCATCATGCTCGGCGCGGTCAAGGGCTGACCTCGCCGGGCGGTGCTCGCCCACCCACCCTGCATGGCCCCCTGAAAGGAAGAACGATGACCAGTTCCCCCACCCTCCGGCGCCGTCCCTCCCGCCGCACCGTCCTCGGCGGCGGGCTCAGCCTCACCCTCGCGGGCCTCGGCCTCGCGGCCTGCTCGAGCGGCGGCGACGCCGTCGTCGCCGAGGGCCCGTTCCCCGAGTCCTGGGACGAGGAGCTCAGCTTCGACGTCTTCGACGGGCTCGCCAACCAGATGGGCAACCAGCCCGGCTGGTTCGGGCACCTCGTCAAGGAGGAGTTCGCACTCACCCTCAACGTCATCGCGCCTAACGTGGCCGGCGGCGGCGACACCCTCTACAACACCCGCGTCGCGGCCGGCGACCTCGGCGACGTGATCCTCACCGACGTCGGCCAGAAGCTCAACGAGCTGATCGACGGCGGCCTCGTCGCCGACCTCACCCCGTACTACGAGAACATGACCAACGCCGCCCGCTTCGACGCCGCGGTGCAGAAGGTCAGCGAGGGCACGGACGGGATCTACGCGATCCCCACCCAGGTCTCCTCCATCAAGCCCACCGAGCCCAGCGAGGGCATCGACCCGACCTTCGGCCCGTTCGTGCGCTGGGACCTCTACAAGGAGGTCGGCTACCCCGAGATCGGCACCCTTGAGGACCTGCTGCCGGTGCTCAAGTCGATGCAGGACGCGCTGCCCACCGCGGACAACGGCAAGAAGACCTACGCCCTGTCGCTGTTCGCCGACTGGGACGGCAACTACATGAACAACGCCAAGCAGCCCTGCTGCTATTACGGCTACGACGAGGTGGGCTTCGTACTCGCCAAGGCCGACGGCACCGACTTCCAGTCGATCCTCGATCCCGACTCGCTGTACATCCGGGTGCTGAAGTGGTTCTTCGACGCGAACCAGCTGGGGATCATGGACCCCGAGTCCACCACCCAGAACTACGACACCCTGTTCTCGAAGATCCAGGCCGGCCAGGTGCTGTTCTCCTTCTGGCCCTGGCAGGGGCAGGCCGCGTACAACACCGAGGCCAACATCGCCGCGGGCAAGGGCTTCATGATCGCGCCGCTCGCGGATCAGAAGATCTTCTCCTACGGCGCCTCGGTCTACGGCGCCGACCAGGTGTTCGCCGTGGGCGCCGACGCCGAGGACCCCCAGCGCGCCGCGGCCTTCATCGACTGGCTGTACTCGCCCGCCGGCGTGTACGCCAACTCGAGCCAGACCATGGGTGCGGCCGGTCCGCAGGGCCTCACCTGGGAGCTCAACGCCGATGGCAAGCCCGAGCTGACCGACTTCGGCCGGCAGGCGCTGCTGGGCGACGGCGCGGAGGTCCCCGCGGAGTGGGGCGGGGGCGACTACATCGACGGCTCCTCCTGGCTGAACGTCACCACCGTGCTCGGCAACGACATCGACCCGGACACCGGCGCTCCCTACAACTACAAGATGTGGGAGACCTACCAGGAGTCCGTCTCCAACCCGCTGGTCGAGGACTGGTCCGGGCACATGGGCGGCTTCGCCACCACCATGGAGTACCTCACCGCGAACGACATGATCGCGGTCGGCACCGGCGCGAGCTATGTCGCGCCCGAGGACTCCTCCGAGGTCGAGACCATCCGCAATCAGGTCAAGGCCGTGATCGTCGAGAACTCCTGGAAGATGGCGTTCGCGAGCGACCAGGCCGAGTTCGACTCGCTGCTGGAGACCATGCGCTCGACCGCCGAGGGCCTCGGCTACCAGACCGTGCTCGACGTGGACATGGCCAACGCCGAGGCGCAGGCCGCCCTCCGCGACGAGGTCGCCGCCCAGTTCGGCTGATCCTCCGGCCGAC
The DNA here is from genome assembly GCF_036311905.1 of Brachybacterium sp. J153. Taxonomy (NCBI): domain Bacteria; kingdom Bacillati; phylum Actinomycetota; class Actinomycetes; order Micrococcales; family Dermabacteraceae; genus Brachybacterium; species Brachybacterium sp. J153. Next base: position 16,181 of record NZ_JAZDCH010000020.1, read on the forward strand.
GGACCGACGGTCCGTCCGCCAGGCCGCCAGGCCGACGTCACCCCGCCACCCGCGTCCCCCTCAGAGGGCGCGGGTGGTGGCGCGTGCGGTGAAGCTCGGGCTGAGCAGGCGCGAGTGCGGGGCGACCTCGGAGGCCCCGAGCAGCTCGAGCACCATGGTCACGGCGGTGCGGCCGATGGCCGGGATCGGGAGGTCCACCGAGGACATCTCCGCCGGTCCCGACTGCGCCACGTCCCGCGGGGCGATCGCCACGAGCTGCAGGTCCTCCGGGACGGAGACCTGCTGCGCGGCGAGCGCGCGGGCCAGGGGCGGCAGAGCCCGCTCGTGATGCACGATCAGGCCGTCGGCGGGGAGGCTGCCGTCGGCCGCGACTGACCCGCCGCGCCCGGCGAGGTGCGCCCGGACGGCCGCCTCGACCTCCTCCGGATCATGGCCGGTCTCGATGAGCAGCGGCTCGAGGTCCAGCTCCCGGCAGGCCATCTCGTAGCCGAGTCGCGCCCGGCGCGCATAGGTGGGCACCGGGCCGTCGGCCCGCAGCGGCGGCACCATCAGCGCAACCCGCCGTGCGCCGCGCCGCGCGAGCTCCCGCACCGCGAGCATCGTGCCGGAGAGGAAGTCGAAGTCCACGCACGCGAGGCCCCCGGAGTCCTGCGGGTAGCCGATCAGCACCACGGGCCGCGGCAGGCGCGCGAGTGCGGACAGGCGCGGATCCTCCTCCACGAGGTCCATGGCGATCAGCGCATCGACCTTGCCCTCCTCGACGACCTTCATCGTGCGCGCGTGATCTTCCGCCGCGACCAGCAGGATGTCGTGGTCGTGGGCGTGCGCCGCCTCGAGGATCGAGCCGACGAACTCCATGATCACGTGGTCGTCGACCCGCTCGTGCCGCGGCACCGCGATCCCGATCAGGGACGTGCGCTGCGTCGCGAGCGCCCGGGCCGCCGCCGCCGGATGGTAGTCGAGGCGGTCGATCGCGGACTGGATCCGGGTGCGGGTCGCATCGGAGATGGGGCGCTTGCCGCTGAGCGCGTAGCTGACGGTGCTCAGCGAGACGCCCGCCTCCCGGGCGATGTCGGTCATCGTGGCCATGGGACTAGTGTGCTCCGGCCAGCGCCCGCAGCTCGTCCTCGCCCAGCTCGACCGCCGTGCCGTCGGCCGGAAGATCGACCACGACCTGCGCCGCGCCGAGCCGGACCGTGTGCTCCCCGGCCGCGCCGGGCCCGAGCGCCGCGAGGCGGACCGACGTCGGCCGCCCGTCCTCCCACGCGAGGTCCACGACCACGCCGGGCCGGGCGCGCAGTCCCCGCACGGAGCCGGTGGCGAGTAGCGGCGCGAGCGCGGGCAGCAGCTCGATCTCCCCGCGGTGGGACTGCACGAGGCACTCCGCGACCGCGGCGACGATCCCGAAGTTCGCATCCATCTGGAACGGCGGGTGCGCGGAGAACAGGTTCGGGTAAAGGCCGCTGCGCTCGCCGTCCTCGGTGCGGGCGTCCCGAAGGAACAGCTCGAGCAGGTCCTGGACCTTCTCGGGGCGGTGCAGCCGCGCCCACAGCGCCGTCTTCCAGGCCAGCGACCAGCCGGTCGCCTCGTCGCCGCGCGCCTCGAGGGAGGCGATCGCGGCCGCCTCGATCTCGGGGGAGAGCCGCTCGGTGCCGGGGAAGATGGTCGCGAGGTGGGAGACGTGGCGGTGGGCCGGCTCGGCCTCGTCCAGGGCGTCGTGCCACTCGAGGAGCCGTCCGTCGGCGCCCACCCGCGGGCCCTGCACGCGGGGCAGCGCCGCCCGCGCCCGCTCGAGCAGCGGATCCTCCGCGGCGCCGGTCAGCTCCGCCGCCTCGAGCAGCGCCGAGAGCACCCCGCGCACGAGCCAGCGGTCCATGCCGGAGCCCTCGGTGAGCGCGAGGACCTGGCCGTCCGTGGTGCGCCAGCGGTTCTCGGGCGAGGTGGAGGGGAAGGTGACCAGGTGCTCGCCCGCCTGGTCCTCGCGCAGCAGGTCGAGGGCGAAGGCCGCGGTCTCCCGCAGGGCGGGCAAGCGGCGGGCGGCGCGGGCGACGGGCTCCTCGCCGGTGAAGCGGGAGAGGTCCTCGAGCTGCAGCTCGAGCCACAGCCCGCCCATCGGCCAGATCGCCCACGACGCGTCGCCGTCGACGGGATCGGTGTAGCCCCAGGCGTCGGAGTTGTGGTGCAGCACCCAGCCGCCTGAGTCGTAGAGCCGCCGCGCCGTCTCGCGGCCGGTCTCGCGGAGCAGCCCCACCCAGGCCTCGAGCGCCGCCGCGGCGTCCGGGACGTGCGCGGTCGCCGCGGGCCAGTGGTTCATCTCCACGTTGATGTTGGTGGTGAAGTTCGAGGACCACGGCGGCCGCGGCAGCTCGTTCCACAGGCCCTGCAGGTTCGCGGGCGGCAGGCCGGGCCGGGAGGAGGCGGCGAGGAGGTAGCGACCGTAGGCGAGGACGTCGCCGAGCAGGCCGGTCCGACCCTCGCGCGGCAGCTCGATGCCCATCTCGTGCGCGCCGGGCAGGGGAGCGGCGGCATGGCGCGCGAGCAGCTCCGCCTCCCCGCGGGCGAGAGCCCCCTCGGCCTGCTCTCGCGCCTCGGCGAGGATCTCGGCGGCCGGTCGGTCGGGGCGCCGCCCGAAGCTCGTCCAGCTGGTGACCACGGCGGCGACGAGCACGGCGCGCCCCTCGCCGTCGGCGCCGCTCCCGTGCTGCCAGCGCACCGCGACCGCCACGCGGGGGGCGTCCTCGTCCCAGCGCACGGGCGGCCTCCCGGGGGCGTGGCCGGGCGGGGAGTCCGACGGGACGCGGAGCACGAGGTCCAGGCCGTCGGGGAGCTCCTCGCGATGCTCCTCCACCTGCGGGGAGTCGAGGGAGACGCGCAGGGAGGCTCCGGCGGCGAGGGGGACGGCGTGGACGAGCACCTCGTCGGCCGCGGAGACGTACGAGACGTGCTCGCCGGGGGGCGTGCGCACCCGGTGCAGGGCGGCCACGAGATCCAGCTCGCGCGGCCCCGGCAGCGCCCCGGGCACCTCGACGACCAGATCGCCGACGGGCTGGAAGGCCTGGCTCCAGCTCGCTCCGAGCACCCCCAGCGCCCGTTCCGCCTCGCTCTCGCGGCCGGCGCGGAACAGGGTCAGCGCCTCCTGGCGGGCGGCCCGGGCGGTCTCGGCATCGGTGCGGTGCGCGGCATCCACCCCCGGCATGCCCGACCACAGCGTCGACTCGTTCAGCCCGAAACGGGCCCGGGTCGGATCGCCCCAGGCCATCGCGCCGAGGCGGCCGTTGCCCAGCGGCAGGGCGTCGAGCCAGTCGGCGGCGGGGCTCTCACGGGCAAGGACGGTCATCATCGGGTCCTCTCGATCCAGGTGACGGGGTGGTCGAACACGGGCTGCAGGGCGGCACGGGCGGCGCCGTGGAGGGCCGGGTCCGCGAGATGGTCGGAGCGCTCGATCGCGAGCGGCCCGGCCTCGGCGGCGAGGGCATGGCGCTCCACGGTCTCGCGCACGATCGGGGTGATCTCCTCGGCGATCGGCGCGAGATAGCCCGAGAGCACCACGGTGGACAGGTCCAGGACGTTCAGGGCGTTGGCCACCGCGAGGCCGAGGGAGCGGCCGATCACCCCGATCGCCTCGGCGCGGCTCGAGCTGCGGGCGAGCTCCTCGACGAGGTCCTCGAGGCGGACGTCCTCGCTGAGCCCGGCCTGGCGCGCGAGCGAGAGGTAGGAGATGTAGGCCTCGAGGCAACCGCGGCGGCCGCAGCGGCACTCGAGCCCGTCGGGCACCACGACCGTGTGCCCGAACTCGCCGGCCCAGCCGTGGACGCCCTCGAGCACGCTCCCCTCGAGCACCACCGCGCCGCCCACGCCGGTCGAGCCGCGCACGTAGAGGAAGGACTCGCCGGGGCGGCGGTCGATCTCGGTGAGGACCGAGAGGCGGTTGTCGTTCTGGGCGCCGACGGGCCAGTCCGCGGGCGCGAGCAGCTCGTGCAGGCGGGCGCCGACGGGGACGTCGGCCCAGTCCAGGCCTGGGGCGGAGAGGATCCGGCCGTCGTCCGGAGCGATCCGGCCGGGCACCGCGGCGACGACGCCGACGACGGGCAGCTCCGGCACCTCCGCGCGCACCTCGCGGACCAGCCGGGCGGCGAGGGCGAGGGTGTCCTCGGCGGTGCCGTCGGCGATGCGCCGGTAGACGGTGCGGCGGGCCAGCTCCTCGCCGGTGAGGTCGATCCCGAGGCAGGAGACGTGATCGGCGGCGATCTCGAGGCCGATCGCGAGCAGCGTCCCGGCGGCGGGGCGCAGCGGCACCATCGGCCGGCCCGCGCCCGCGGAGACGGGAGCGCCCTCCTCGACCAGACCCGCGCCGACCAGCTCCTCGACCAGCTTGGAGACGGTCGGCTTGGTCAAGCGGGTGAGGGCGGCGAGGCCCGCGCGCGAGGTGGGGGAGGGGGCGGACTGCAGGGCGCCGAGCACGGCCGAGAGGTTGTGCTCGCGCAGATGGGCGGACTGCATGGGGGCCTTCCTCTCGTCGGCGGCGGTGCCGGGTGGGCCGGACGGCGGATCCGTTCGCTCTCCCGCTTGTGCGGATCAGCTTCCCATGAGTAGATTAGTTACGGAAACTTACTAAGGGAAGGCGTTCTCGCGACGACATCCCTGCCACCCGCCGACGCCGCCGTCGGCCCTCACCCAGGAGCTGCCATGACCGCCCCCGTGCCCACCCGCGACGACAAGTTCTCCTTCGGTCTGTGGACCACCGGCTGGGAGGCCCGCGACCAGTTCGGGCTCGCCACCCGCCCGCCGCTCGAGCTGTCCGCCCACATCCGCAAGCTCGCCGAGCTGGGCGCCTGGGGCTTCACCTTCCACGACAACGACGTGATCCCCTTCGACGCCACCCCCGAGGAGCGCCAGCGGATCATCGACCAGCTCAAGGCCGTCACCGACGAGACCGGCCTGGTCATCGAGATGGTCACCACCGACACCTTCGCCCACCCCGTCTTCAAGGACGGCGCCTTCACCTCCAACGACCGCTCCGTGCGCCGCTTCGGCCTGCGCAAGGTGCTCGCCAACGTGGACCTCGCCGCCGAGCTCGGCGCGACCACCTTCGTCATGTGGGGCGGCCGCGAGGGCTCCGAGTACGACGGCTCCAAGGACCTCCACGCCGCGCTCGAGCGCTACCGCGAGGGCCTCGACACCGTCGCCGGCTACATCAAGGACAAGGGCTACGACCTGCGGATCGGCCTCGAGCCCAAGCCCAACGAGCCCCGCGGCAACATCTTCCTGCCCACCGTCGGCCACGCCCTGGCCTTCATCGAGCAGCTCGAGCACGGCGACATCGTCGGCATCAACCCCGAGACCGGCCACGAGCAGATGGCGACCCTGAACTACACCCACGGTCTCGCGCAGGCGCTGTGGAGCGACAAGCTGTTCCACATCGACCTCAACGGCCAGCACGGCCCGATGTACGACCAGGACCTCGTGTTCGGCCACGGCGACCTGATCAGTGCCTTCTTCACCGTCGACCTGCTCGAGAACGGTTTCCCGTCGAAGCCCGGCGCTTACGAGGGCGCCCGCCACTTCGACTTCAAGCCCTCCCGCACCGAGCACGAGCAGGGCCAGTACGACTCCGCGGCCGCGAACATGGAGATGTACCTGATGCTCAAGGAGCGCGCGGTCGCGTTCCGCCAGGACTCCGAGGTGCAGGAGGCGCTCGCGTACTCCGGCATCGACAAGCTCGCACAGCCCACCCTCGCCGAGGGCGAGACCCTCGCGGACCTGCTCGCGGACCGCTCCACCTTCGAGGAGTTCGACGCGGACAAGGCCGGGGAGCGCAACTACGGCTTCGTGCGCCTGCAGCAGCTGGCCATGCAGCACCTGCTGGGCTTCCGCGCCTGATCCAGTCGGCCGGCGGGCCCGGGCGGGTGACCTGCCCGGGTCGGTCGGCCGGTCCCGTCGGCGGGAAAGTCGGCCCCGCCGCTCACCACCCCAGACCCCGAAAGGACCCACGATGGCTCCGCTCGTCCTCGGCATCGACTCCTCCACCCAGTCCACCAAGGCGTTGCTCGTCGACGCCGAGACCGGCCAGGTCCTCGAGGAGCGCCGCGCCACCCACCCTGACGGCACCGAGGTCGACCCGCGCGCCTGGCTCGCCGCGGTCGACGAGGCCGCAGGCCCCCTGCTCGAGCGGGCGGAGGCCGTGGCCGTCGGCGGCCAGCAACACGGCATGGTGCTGCTCGACGACGCCGGTGAGGTGGTGCGCGACGCGCTGCTGTGGAACGACACCCGCTCCGCCGCCGCCGCGACTGCGCTGATCGAGGAGATGGGCGGCGCGGAGGCGAGCGTCGAGGAGATCGGCAGCCTGATGGTCGCCTCCTTCACCGCGAGCAAGCTGCGCTGGGTGCGCGACGCCGAGCCGGAGAACGCCGCCCGCGCCGCGCGCGTGATGCTCCCGCACGACTACGTCTCCCTCCACCTCGCCGAGGCCAGCACGGAGCCCTTCACCGACCGCGGCGACGCCTCCGGCACCGGCTACTACTCCACCCGCGAGGAGGCGTGGGCGCCGGCGCTCGCCGAGGCGGCGATCGGGCGCGCGCTCGAGCTGCCGCGCCTACCGTCGGTCCCGCAGGAGATCATGGCGCGCACCGCGGGCGGCGCCGCGATCGCGGCCGGCACCGGCGACAACATGGGCGCTGCGCTGGGCCTCTCCCTCGGCCCCGGCGACGTGTCCGTGTCGATCGGCACCTCCGGGGTGTGCGCCATGGTCAGCGACGCCCGGCCCGGCGACGCGAGCGGCACCGTGACCGGCTTCGCCGACGCGACCGGCCGCTTCCTGCCGATGACCACCACCATCAACGCCTCCCGCATCCTCGAGGCCGGCCGCGCGCTGCTCGGCGTGAGCCACGAGGAGATGTCGGAGCTCGCCCTCGCCTCGGTGCCCGGTGCGCACGGCGTGACTCTGCTGCCCTATTTCGACGGGGAGCGCACCCCCAACCGGCCGGGCGCCCGCGCGACCCTGACCGGCATGAGCACCTCCACGACCCGCGAGGACGTGGCCCGCGCCTATGTCGAGGGCCTGCTCTGCTCGCTCGCCGACGGCATCGCCGCGCTCGAGGAGCGCACCGGCACGGCCCCGCAGCGCATCACCCTGATCGGCGGCGGCGCCCGGTCGCGCGCCGTCCAGGAGCTGGCGCCCGCGGTCTTCGGCCGCGAGGTCACCATCGCGCCCGACGGGGAGTACGTCGCGCTCGGCGCCGCCCGTCAGGCCGCGTGGGCGCTCGCCGGGACCGACGAGCCGCCGGCTTGGGAGATCAGCGGCTCGCGGGTGGTCTCGGCGGAGGCGACCCCGCAGGTCCTCGAGGCATACCGCGCGCTGAAGGACCGCACCGCGGAGTGGTGAGTGGCGCGTGGGTGGCTGCCCTCGCCGGTGCCCAGTGCTGCGTATGAGTCGTTTGGGCGCGCTGAGAGCGGTCCAAATGGTCGGACAAGGCTGGCTAGGCTCGATCCTCAGGCCAGCGACTTCTCCTCGAGGGGCCCTGATGGCGCCGCAGCTCGCTCGATGTCGTGCAGCACCGCGAACACCGCGTCGGCCTCGGACTCCCGCGGGAACACGATGTCGATCCGGGTCGCGGCCCGGTCCTCGTACGGGGACTGGTACAGCCGCTCCGGCTGCATCTCCCCACGGCGGGTGAGCTCGTCGATCACCATCCGCAGGAACTCCTGCTGTGTCGCGTTCAGCCCGCCCGGTGCGATCTTCTCGGCGAACGCGGCCTCGGTGGCGGCACGGTCGAGGCCCACGAGGGAGCGCACGAAGATTCCGAGCCCGCGCTCTCCGCTCGCCGAGGCGAGGGCCTCCGGCGTGCCCTCGCCCTGCTCGACGAGGATCCGCTCGAGCTCCTCGAGGTCGGTCTCGGTCAGCGGCATGTTGCGGCGCAGGCGCTGGATGGCGACGTGGTCGCGGTGCTCGCGGATGTAGGCGGTGACCTTCTCGCGGAAGCGTTTCTGGTCGACACCGGCGGTCGCGAGTGGGAGATCTGCGGAGCGTGCCTCGCCGAGGTCGTCCTCGAAGTCCGTCACGACGATCGATCGTCGCGGCGTGTCGAGGAACTGCACGAGGGCACGCATCCCGCGTCGTGCTCGCTCGAGCATCGGGAGCGTGACATCGTCCCAGAAGTCGTCTCCTGCGACGTCCTGCAGCAGTTCGGCGGCGGCTGCGACCTGGGGGATCGTCTGCTTCTCGAGCAGCTGGGCTGCCACGGACTGCATGACGGTCCTCGTGCGAGTGGCGACGGTGTCGTCGTTCTCGAGCTGGGCGAGTTCGCGCTGCAGCACCACGAGATCAAAGCGTTTGGCGTGCTCGTCATCGGTGGCGGCCGACGACGGCAGGGCGCCGAGCGTGCCGGCGACGTCGTCGGCGGCGATCGTGGTCAGCGGCGCCGCCCAGCCGTCGGCAGCGGAGTAGGTCTCCAGGAGCCGACGGTGCGGGCGGGCGAGGAAGGAGCCCGTCGGCACTCCGGCGACGAAGCTGCTGAGCCAGTCGACGGCCTCGGCACGGACCTCGCCATCGCCCGCGGTCGCGTCGATGCCTGCGACCAGTCGGGCCCGCACGGTGAACAGCCGCTGCGAGAGGGAGATCTGCACGCTCGCCGTGCGGTCGGCGGGGTCCTGGGCGAAGTACTCGATGTTCCCGCACACGTCGAAGACGCGGAACGACTCCTTGTCCCCGTCGCCGAAGATCCCGGGGGCGAGGCGGGTGCCGCGGCCGATCATCTGCCAGAACTTGGTCTTGGAGAACACCTGCTTGAACAGCACGAGGTTCAGCACCTCGGGCACGTCGATGCCGGTGTCGAGCATGTCCACGCTGATCGCGATGTGCGGGGCCTTCTCCGGCTGGGAGAAGGAGTCGATGAGGGTCTGCGCGTAGGCGGAGTGGCTCGTGATCACCTGGGCGAAGTCCCCGCCGAGATGGGGGTACTGCGCGTCGAAGCGCTCCTTGAGGAACTGCGCGTGGCGCTGATTCATCGCGAACACGATGGTCTTGCCGATGCGGTCGCCGCCCGCGACGGTGAATCCGTGCTGCATCAGCTCGGCGAGCACCTTGTCCGCGGTGTCCGCGTTGAACAGCGAGCGGAACACCCGGGGCGCTTCGACCTCGGTGGGCATCTCCGCGTCGGGATGCTCCTCGCCGTCGACGCCCTCCCAGTCGATCTCCTCCCACTTCTCCTTCTCGTCCTCGGGGAGGTCGTCGTAGCGAATGCCCTTGCGGTGGAAGCCGTAGTCGTAGACCAGGTTCTCGGGACCGACGAGGTACCCCTCGGCGATGGCCTCGTCCAGCGGGTAGGAGTCGGTGGGCACGCCGGGCTCGAGCTCGAACAGGCGGTAGGTGCTGCGAGCGATATCGTCGACGGGGGTGGCGGTGAGCCCGAGGAGGAGACCGTCGAACCAGTCGAACAGAGCCCCGTACTTCTGGTAGACGGAGCGGTGTGCCTCGTCGATGACGATCAGGTCGAAGAACCCCGGTCCGAAGCGTCGACCCTGGGCGGTGCGGGCGGCGTCGATGAGGTTGAGCATCGTGGGGTAGGTCGAAAGGTAGACCCGCGCCTCGGTCTCCTTGTCGGCGGTGAGGTTCACGGAGGCGACGTCTGGCAGGAGGCTGGAGAACGCGCGGTGCGCCTGCTTCACGAGCGCGGCGCGGTCGGCGAGGAACAGCACCCGCTTCGCCCATCCCTGCTCCATGAGCTGCTTGACGAGCGCGATGGTGGTGCGGGTCTTGCCGGTGCCGGTGGCCATGACGAGCAGGGCACGGCGCTGCTTCTGATCGAAGTGCGCGCCGACCTTCGCGATCGCTCGCTGCTGGTAGGGGCGTCCGGCGATCGCCGGATCGACGGGGACTCCGGAAAGCGGCGACCGCAGGGTGCGGCGGCGGATCATCGTCTCGAGCTCGCCGCGGGTGAAGAATCCGGCAACCTCGCGGGCCGGGTATCCGGCGGCGTCATCCAGCAGCAGGTGCCGGTCGCCGTTGCTGAGGAAGATGACGGGGCGCTGGCCGAACTTCGCATCGAGCGCATCGGCGTAGAGCCGCGCCTGCGGTTCGCCGGCCGACGGGGCGACGGCGGAGCGCTTCGCCTCGACGATGCCGAGCGGGAGCCCGTCGGCGCCCCACAGCACGTAGTCCACCCGACCGGTGCCGGTCGCGTTGCCACCGGGCGTGATCGGCAGGCCGCTGACGGGGTACTCGCGATCCTGGGGCTCGTCGAGCGCCCAACCCGCGTCGCGCAGCTGCTCGTCGATGAGGGCGGTGCGGGTCTCGTCCTCGCGGTAGTCGTGGGTGTCGGCGGCGGTGTCGGCGGCCTTCGCGTCGGCGATCTGCTGTCGCAGCGCCTCGAGCTCCTCCTCGAGGGCGGAGAGCTTCTCGTCGCGTTCGGCGATCTCCCGCCGGGAGGACTCCTGCTGCTCGCTGAAGCGCTGCGCCAGCTTGGTGAGCTCGGCCGGGCCGAGCGGGGCGCGCTTCTGGGCGATGGTGGCGTCGAAGGAGCTGCCGAGTGGCGCCGCCTCGGGGAAGGTCGACTGGTGCTTGACCGTCCAGACGATCACGTCGAAGAGGTCCCGCAGCGTGGCGATGCCGTCCTGGCGGGAGAGGCGGCGGTTCCCGTGTGCGGCGTCGTTGCCGCGCCGACGCAGGAGGTTCAGCTGGTTGTTGATGGCTCCGGTGCGGTTCTTGAAGGCCGGGTCGTTCATCCGGGCGCTGAGATCGGAGCGGTAGACCTCGGGCAGGCCGAACACGTCCACGAACAGGTAGTCGACGACCTTCTCCACCGCGACGCGGGCATGGAAGGCGGCGGTGTCCGGGTCGGAGAGGGCGTAGGACTCCGCGCGCTGGCACGTGTCGTAGAGCTCGGGCCACTGCGCCCGGATGAACCCGAAGTTGCTCACTGCCGCCCTCCTTGGTCGAGCCCCAGGTCAGAGTGTATCGACAGGGTGGGACGGGCGGCGGGAGCGAGCTATCGTGCCCTGTGGGTCGGGGGTCGTCGACTGTTTCTCGAAACGCCGCGTTTCCCATCGTGAGAAACAGGGCGTTTCGAGAAACAGTGCAGGTGAAGGTGCTCCTCCGGGGGCGGATGTTGTCCCCTTCACCCGTCAACTCCGTCAGCGCTGGATGAACACATCTGCTGCCGACGGCATTGCGGTGCCTAGCCCCCACACCCGCCACGTGCCGTCCTCGATGCGTACGAGGGTAGCGATGACGGACGGGGCCATGTGTGGAGCGAAAACCTGTACGGGGGTCGGGGTTTCCGGGACGAAGCGCATGAAGGCGAGATTCTCGGGGGCGTCCACGGCCCGCAGTACGCGAGAGGCAAGCCCCCTCCCGGCTAGCCAGTCCATCGCCCATCCGTAGTCCCCGAACGCCCCAGGGTTCGCCGTGAGAATCCTTGCTGTGCCTATATCGCCGTCAAGAAGGCTGCACCACCACGCAAACAGAACCTGTTCAGGACGCGTCGCGTCGCCAGGATCGCCGAAGGCCGCCAGTGCCTCCTCGGGTGGGGCTTCAACGAGGGCGGGAATCGGGCTGAGCTCCTCGCCTAGGGTGGCAGTGAAGTTGGCGAAGTTGGCGAAGGTCGGAGCGACCCTCGTAAGAGTCGCGAGGAACTCATCCAAGCTTTGCGGCGGGTTGCGGAATGCTGCGACCCCGCTCTCGAGCGCGGTCGTGACCTCCCGGGGGTGTTCGGTGAGCAGCTGGAGGAGTACCTGCTCCGGATGTAGCACCGCGATGCCGTGCGGGGACGTCGACTCCGCTGGGAAATCTCGCAGATTGAATGTAGCGAGCACATCGGCCCGTGCAGCGACGGCTGCCGCCAGGACATGGCGGTCCTTCGGGTCGCACTGCATCGACTCGACGAGCCCCTCGTGCCCTTCGACCATGCTCTCCGCCCCGAACCCGTCCCGCATCGCCGAGACGCGCCGTGCGGCGGCGGCCGGGCTGATCCCGGCGACGCTAGGCAGGTTCCGCTGCACCTCGTCGAGGATCTGCTCGGACCAGAGCGGTGTGAGGAGGTCGGCCTCGGCCAGCCAGAGGAGCGTGGTCGCCAGACGGACGGGGACCAGAGTGCAGGCGTCGAGCAGGATCGCCGGTCGGCTCATCGGGTGCGACCCGGGGGTTCATCCGGCGGCAGATCGCCGTCGATGTCCTGGGTGAGCACGCTGACCGCACGGCGCCGTGAGTGGCGCCTCTGCTCCTGGTATCGCCGCACTTCGGCCGCCGGGATCCGACGGTGCACGGCAGAACCGGATCCCTCCAGCTCACCCTTGTCGACCAGGCGTGTGACCGTTGTGCGGCTGACGCCGAGGAGTTCCGCCACCTGTCCCGTGCTCAGCAGATCATCGGCCGGGAAGATCACCGCATCCCGACTGGACTCCATCACGTCGAGGGCGCGCAGGAGCACCACAAGAGTCTCGGCCGGAATGTCAACCGACGAGCCGTCGGCCGTGCGGAGCTCGCCGCTGAGCGCGTCCCGGAGGGCGGCGGCTTGGTCGTGTGCAAGGGCGCCAGTCATGGGGAGAGTCTACTCAAACGATCAAAACATCCACCAGGGCGAGTTGTGGCCAGTGCGCTGACCCGCTCCCCGGGTGCCGGAGCCGTACCGCCTGTCGCTGGTCAGAGCTCCCCGCGGAACGCCCGGTACTGCAGCGCGGCGAACAGCTCCTCGTCGGCTTTGAGGGCGCGGGCTACGCGATCACGCTCGGCATGGATGACCTCGACCTGTTCGGCGTAGCTCTTCTGCGCATTAAGGGGAGGGATTGGGATCTGAAGTGTCGACAGGCGTGCCTTGGAGATGTTGGACATTGATGCGGCCGACCCGCCGGCCAGGTTGCGTACGCGTCGGCGAACAGTCGGAGACATCAATAGTGCCTGTGCATACGTGCCGTCGAGGAGATCGTCGTTGAATTTGATACGGAATATGAGGTCAGGGATGGCAATCTGTGCCGGAGTGTCCCGCACTAGCGCAACCGAGCCCACTAGTTCGGGTGTGTTCTTGCGTGTCATGAGAACATCGCCACGCTTGACCTCGTGGCGTTCCAGGATCGCTGAATCGCCAAGGAACGCCTTGTTCTCCCGCCAACGAAACTCTCCGTAACTTACCGCGCTGAGCTTGAGTACGCCCCACTCGCCAGGGGCCGCGCTGCGCGTTTCCGCAACCGGACTTACCCCGTTGTCAATCGAAAGCGCAACTTCGCTCATGAGTGCAATTCTGTCGGCGCGCCCGGCAAATGTTTCGCGAAATAGCGCCTGCGGAAGCTCGTCGAGATGGGCCAGCTGGGCGCGACGCTTCGTGCGGATCGCGGCGGCCTCGTCGAGGATCGAGGCGATCCGACGCTGGCTGTGGAGGGGTGGTGGATCCAGCGGGAGGGCGAGAAGATCTGCCCTGCTCACGGAAGCCTGGTTGACCCAAGCGCGAATCATTCCTTGGAATGTCCCGCTCTGGTAGTGCCACTGCAGGAAACGCCATAGATATTCGGGCTGGAGTTCCTGGGGGTTGGTGCGTAGCCTGACGAAGTGGTTGCTGTAAACGGCAGGTTCGTCGAGGTCCGGAATCAGGATCGACTTCCCAGTGTTCTCCGGACTGTTGGTTGCATTGAAGAGGACGTCCCCGGGCGTGACCATAAACTGGTTCAGATTCCGGTGAGAGTCTCTGGGGATCCTGCGTCGCGTCTCCAGGCTTATATCACTCGCCTTGGTGACGTTGTGCATGCGGAACTGAAATATGCCGGTGTCGTCGGTCTCGCCGCAGGCGAATCCAGGCCGGGAGTCGAGGAGGAAGTCGCCAAGCGTCGAGCTCACTTCAGCACCGCCCGCAGCCGCGCCACACCCGCCGCGATCTCGTCGTTGAGTCGCTCGACGTCGGCGAGGATGTCCTCGGTGGAGCGGTGCTCAACCTCCTCGAGCACGACCTCCTTGTAGCGGTTGATGGAGAGGTCGTAGCCCTCGGCGACGATGTCCGCCTTCGGCACCAGGAAGCTCTGGTCGGTGCGGGCGCGATCCCGCTCGCCCTCGAGGCTCTGCCATCGGGCGAGAACGTCCGGCAGGTCGGAGTCGCTGAGAGGAGTGCGCTTGTCGTCGAGCGAGAAGCCGTCGGAGGCGACGTCGTAGAACCACACGTCCTCCGTGCCGCCGGCTCCGGTCTTCGTGAAGAAGAGGATCGCCGTGGAGACACCGGCGTACGGCTTGAACACTCCAGACGGCAGCTTCACCACGGCGTCGAGCTTGTGGTCCTCGACCAGCATGCGGCGCAGCTCCTTGTGTGCCTTCGTCGACCCGAACAGCACTCCGTCCGGGACGATCACCGCGGCGCGACCACCGGCCTTCAGCAGCCGCAGGAACAGGGCCAGGAACAGCAGCTCCGTCTTCTTCGTCTTGACGACGCGCTGCAGATCCTTGCTGGTCTCCTCGTAGTTGAGCGACCCGGCGAACGGCGGGTTCGCGAGAATCATCGAGTAGAGGCCCTCATCGCCTGCCGCACCCTCGGAGAGCGAGTCGCGGTAGCGGATGTCCGGGGCGTTCACGCCGTGCATCAGCATGTTCATGCTGCCGATCCGGAGCATCGTCGAGTCGAAGTCGAAGCCGTGGAACATCGAATGGTGGAAGTGGCGGGACTGCTCCCGGTCCACGAGGGCGTCGGGGTGCTTCTCCCGCACGTGCTCGCTCGCCGCCATGAGGAAGCCGGCGGTGCCGCAGGCGGGATCGCAGATCTCATCGGCTGGCGTCGGCGCCATCATGTCCACCATCAGCCGGATGATGTGCCGCGGCGTGCGGAACTGACCGTTCACGCCGGCGGAGGCGAGCTTCGAGAGCAGGTACTCGTACAGATCGCCGTTCGTGTCGCGATCGTCCATCGGAATCTGATCGAGCATGTCCACGACCTTGCCGAGCAGGTTCGCACTCGGGATCGTGTAGCGGGCATCGTGCATGTGCGCGCCGTAGGTGGTGGTCTCGCCCGCGATGTCATCGCCGAGACCGCGCAGGAACGGGAAGACCTCGCTCGTCATCAAGTCGTGCATCGCGAGCGTGTCGCCCATCTCGCGCAGGCGCGACCAGCGCAGGTGCTCCTTGCTCTGCGGGAACGGCATCGGCTTGTCGGTGCGCCCGAGGCGGCGCAGCTCCCGCTCGGCGGAGGTCTGCTGATCGTCGAGTCGACGCAGGAACAGCAGGTACGTGACCTGCTCGATCACCTCGAGGGGGTTCGAGATGCCCCCGGACCAGAACGCGTCCCACACCCGGTCGATGCGGCTCTTCAACTCACCCGTGATCACCCGGATGAGTCTATGGCCCCGGTCGGACGAGCGACTGCCCGGGCGGCGGGGCCCGGGGTTGCCGCCGACGGCCCCTGCGCGGAGGCGTCCCTCCGGACGGGTCAGGCGACGGTGCGGCTCGTGAGGACCTGGAGAACCTGCGGGGCGAAGAAGCGGCGCTTGTAGGCATCCGGGTCGACGACGGCGAGGACGCCAAGATCGACGAGCTGGCCCACAAGGGTGTTCGCCCGGCCGTACGAGATGCCGAGAGCCGACTCGACCATTCGCACCGTGAACGTCAGGTGCGAGACCGCGAAGTCGATCAGCTCGTTCGCTCGCCCGGAGCGCAACGACGACTCGCGGACGAGGTCGTGGAGCCGGGACTGGACGTCGACGAGCGCGACCATCTGCTTTCGGGTTCCGTCGGCGGCGCTCCTGACTCCCTCGGCGAAGAAGCGGATGAACGAGTCCCAGTCGGCCCGGGCGCTCACTCCCAGCAGATGGTCGTAGTAGGCGGCGCGGCGTGCCTCGAACCAGGGGGAGACGGTGAGAGTCGGCTCCGAGAGCACGCCCGCCGCCAGGAGGTGCAGGACGATGAGGTAGCGACCGATGCGCCCGTTTCCATCGCGGAACGGGTGGAGCGTCTCGAACTGATAGTGCGCCATTGCTGCGGCGACGATCGGGTCGATCCGCTGCCCATGGTCCCGCTGCATCCAGTCGATCAGGTCGCGCAGCCGGACCTCGAGGTCGGCTCCTGGCGGGCTCGGGACGAATCGCGCGGTGCGCACCGGCACGTCATCGAGCGGGACGTCGGACCGCAGGCCGATGACGACCTGGCCTGCGCGGAGCCGCCCGGACTCCTCCTCGAGCGGCGTCCCCCGCATCAGGATCCCCTGGAGCTCGGCGACCACGCTGACGGAGAGCGGCCACCCCTGGGCGACGCGATAGAAGCCGGTCTCCGCCATCCGGACGTAGTTGAGAATCTCAGTCATCTCGGCGGTGCTCGGATCCTCCTCGTCGGCCGTCAGCACCTGCTCCAAGGGGGCGTAGGTGCCCTCGAGCGCCGAGGTGCTCTGAGCCTCGCGACGCAGGGTCGGAGACCGCAGCAGACCGGGCTCGGGTAGGCGGCTAGCGGTCGAGTCGAGGGCTGCGATCGCCGCGCGAGCGTTCGCCACGGCCAAGAAGGTCTCGGGAGAGAGGGGCGGCATCGTTTCCGGCAGGGCGTCGGGGACGAATGCCCGATGCTCCCAGGCGCCACGCATCGGATCGGTGCCGGTGATTGGTACGAGCGCTCCCGGAGACTCCTTGAGGAACATGTCAAGGTCCATCATGTCACTCTACGGCCTATTGTCAGACATAGTCGACCCGACAATGTCAGTGAACGGCCCGTTGACAGACATTGTTGCCGCCGGGATGTCACACAACGGGAGATGCCCGCGCTCGCCGGAGCCCCGCCGCCCCACCTCTCACACCCGCCCGAGGATCGCCTCCGCGAAGACGTCGACCACCTCGGGCACGAGGTGCAGGTTGTACGTCGGCTCGAAGAGCTCCGCCTCGAGCAGCACCAGGCCGTGCTCGGCGGAGTCGACGACGTCGATCCGGCCGTAGAGCGGAGTGGTCAGTCCCGTCGCCGACGACACCGCCGCGAGCACCCGCTCCGCGAACGCCGCCTCCCCCGCGTCCACCCCGACGACCTGCGGATCCTCGTGGTACACGCCGCCGCGCAGTCCACCCCCGCGGGCGAGCAGGGCACCCTTGGCGACCGCGTGAGTGAGGCGGCCGTCGATCGTGTACAGCGCCTTCTCGAGGCCTGCGGAGAGCTCGGGAATCTCGGGCTGCAGCATCACCGTGCCGCCTCCGTCGAGGATCCGTCGGCCGAGCTCGAGCGCCCCCGCGTCGTCGCGCGCGAACAGCCCGGTGTCCTGCGAGCCGGCGCCGACGGCGGGCTTGATGACCACGTGCCCCCCGTCGGCGTGCTCCGCGAGCGCCGCGAGCAGTGACGCCTCGTCCGTGTGCCAGGTGGTCGGCACGACCGCCACCCCGGCGGACTCGAGCTCTCGCAGGTACCTCTTGTCCATGTTCCAGCGCACCAGCTCGGGGTCGTTGAGGATCCGGGTCAGCGCGCCGGTTCGGGTGAGCCAGGCCGCGAACTCGTCGGCGTGCAGGACGTAATCCCAGGGGCTGCGGATCACTGCGAGGTCGTAGGCGGACCAGTCGGCCGTCTCGTCCCGCCAGGCCACGGACTCGGCCTCGACGCCCCGGGCGCGCAGGGCGGCGACGAGCGGTGCGCAGTCGCGGTCCGGGTCCGCGGCGGTGAAGAAGTCGGGGCGCGTGGTGACGATGGCGATGCGGGGCATGGTCGCGACCCTAGCCGGGCGGCGATCACCGCCGCCCCCGGATCTCGCCCGCCCCGCCCCTCCGCGCGCCCCACGGCCGCCGCGCGCGCCGCCCCCGACTGATCATCCGCCTGCATGTCTATGCGCCCCGATCCTGACGCCCATCCGATCCATATGCCCGACAACCAAGATTCGACGCTCTCACCTGCGGTTCGTAACACCTCGGTGATCTTTCAGCTGGCAATCAGACAATCCGCATGCGAGAATCTATGCGGCCCTGCAGGAGTTGACGGTGAGCAGGCCAGGCCCTCCCGCCCCTGCGGGTCCGCCCCCGCGGACCCCTCTGAGGACGCGCCTGCCCGCGCTGCTCCCGTCCCCGAGGGCTACGCCGGTCGATGCATCACCGCGAGGCCCTGCCCGCGACGGACCGGCGGACCGAGGAGGCCCACGACGGCCCGGACGCGACGGAAGGAACTGCAGTGCCGCCCACATCACCGGGGGAGATCACCCAGCTCGGGATCATCGGAGTCGTCCTCCTGCTGATCCTCTTCTACGGCGGCACGATGTGGATGTCGGTCGCCATCTCGCGCCGCTCCGAGAACGCCGACGACTACATGACCGCCGGCAACCGCATCGGCTTCGGCGTCTCCGCCGCGTCGATGACCGCCACCTGGATCTGGGCGTCCTCGATGTACGCCTCGGTCACCGCGGGTTACACCTACGGCGTCTCCGGCCCCATCCACTACGGCCTGTGGGGCGCGCTGATGATCCTGTTCATCTACCCCTTCGGGAAGCGGATCCGGAAGGTCGCCCCCAAGGCCCACACCCTCGCCGAGGTCATGTACGCCCGGCACGGCCGCTCCTCGCAGCTGATGCTCGCCGGCTCCAACGTGCTCGGCTCCGTCATCTCGCTGACCTCGAACTTCATCGCCGGCGGCGCGCTCATCGCCATGCTCTCCCCGCTCAGCTTCGGCCAGGGCATCGTGATCATCGCGGGCGGCGTGCTGCTCTACACCCTGTGGTCCGGCTTCCGCGCCTCCGTGCTCACCGACTTCACGCAGGTCATGGCGATGCTCGGGGCGGCGGTCGTGATCATCCCGGCCGTCTTCTTCGTGGTCGGCGGGCCGCAGATCTTCGCCGAAGGTGTCGCGGCCGGGAACGTCACCCCGCAGCAGGAGAGCTTCTTCTCCTCCGACGCCTTCATGAACCAGGGCGCCCCGTACATCGCCGCGGTGCTCGCCTACGCGATCGGCAACCAGACCATCGCCCAGCGCCTCTTCGCCGTGCGCGAGGACCTCATCAAGCCCACCTTCATCACCGCGACCGTCGGCTACGGCGCGACGGTGATCGGCATCGGCATGCTCGGCGTGATGGCCCTCTACCTCGGCATCCAGCCGACGGATGGCGATGTCAACAACCTCATGCCGCAGATGATCGGCACCTACCTGCCGGTGGGTCTGGTCGCCCTCGCGTTCATCATGATCATCGGCTCGCTGTCCTCGACCGCGGACTCCGACCTCGCCGCGCTCAGCTCGATCGTGATGACCGACATCTACGGCCAGTCCGTCGGCCGGAAGAACGCGAACCCCCGCACGATGCTGCTGATCGGCCGCCTCACGATGGTGGTCGCGACCGCGGCCGCCCTCTACTTCGCGACCGCGCGCTTCAACATCCTGGACCTGCTGGTGTTCGTCGGCGCCCTGTGGGGCTGCCTGGTGTTCCCGGTGATCGCCTCCTTCTACTGGGGCCGGATCACCAACGCGGCGTTCACCGTGTCCGTGCTCGCGGCGCTCGCCGTGTTCCTGCCGGTCCGCTTCCAGTGGATCCCGCTCGAGGGCCCGTGGGCGCTCGTGGTCGAGCTGCTGGCGATCCTCGGCGTCGGCGTCGTGCTGGGGATCATGGCCTTCGGCTTCTTCGGGCTGCGCGCCGCGATCGTGATCGGCGTGCTCGCGACCCTGGTGACGCTGCCGTTCGGCCTGGACTTCCTGCGCGACTACGAGACGCTCTCCGGCTCGCTCGTCGCGTACTCGGTCTCGTTCCTGGTGTGCACGCTGATGAGCGTCCGCTCCGGCAAGGACTTCGACTTCGCGGTGATCCAGAAGGTCACGGGCGACTTCGACGACGAGACCCCCAGCTCGGAGGCCGACGGGGCCGACGGCCGCGGCGCCGCCTCCGGTGCGACGGCCGACGGGGACCGCGACCTCGACGCCGACCCCGTCGGCGGCCGCTGACCACCCCGGCCGCCCCACCCCGATCGACCAGTCCCCGGCGGACCGCCCGGCCCGCCCCGACCCCAGGAGAGACCATGACCGTCCTGCTGACCGCCTACGTCCTCATGTGGCCCGTGCTCGTGCTCGGCGTCCTCATCGCGATCGCACGCGGCTTCGCGAAGGATGCCGCCCAGGCGCGCCGGGAGGGCCGCCCGATCATCTGACCGGCCCCCATGCCGGAGGGCCCGCCACCCCGAGCTGGAGTGGTGGGCCCTCCGTCGTGCTGTCCGCGGCCGCCCGGTCAGTTCCCGACGCCGCTGTTGCGGTAGGCGTCCTTGAGGATCCGCAGCGAGGCCATCGCCTCCGCAGGCCCGATCCAGAACGGCTCCGGGGCGTCGAGCGAGGCGTAGAAGTCGCGGATCAGCTCCTCATGCGACACGCCCCAGTAGGCGCGTCCGCCTGGTGCGGCGACGCGGTCCGAGAAGCTGTCCACGCGGCCGTCCTTCCAGCGGACGGTCAGCCCGCCGCCGGTCCCCGAGCGCACCTCGGCGTAGGCGAGATCGGTCTCGACCTCGAGCTCGACGGGCCGGGCGATCGGCGCGGTGAGCGTCGCGTAGAAGCTCGTGGTCACGCCGTCGGCGTGGTGCAGCAGCAGCTCCGCGGTGTCCTCGACCTCGGTGACCTCTGCGAACTTGCGCTGCGAGACCAGGCCGTCGGTGCGCTCGACCGGCCCGAGCAGCCACTGCACGAGGTCGAGGGTGTGGATCGCCTGGTTGATCAGCAGCCCGCCACCCGCGTTCTCCCAGCGGCCGCGCCATGGCTTCGCCGCGTAGTACTCGGCGGTCCGGGTCCACACCACGGAGGCGTAGGCGCCGCGGACCGCGCCCAGCTCCCCGCTCTCGAGCAGGCGGCGCAGCTCCTGGCTGCCGCGGTTGTAGCGGTTCTGGAAGCAGATCGCGATCTTCGGTGCCCCGACACCCCCGTCGGCCCGCGGTGCCGAGACCCCCGAGTCTTCCGAGAGTGCCGCGACGAGCCGCTCGCCCTCGGCGAGCGTGTGCGCGAGGGGCTTCTCCTGGAGCACGTGCACGCCCCGCTCGAGCGCCGCGAGGGACGGGCCAACGTGCTGATCGTGCGGCGTGGTCACGTGGATCGCGTTCGGGCCCAGGGTGTCGATCAACTCCTCGACGGTCGCGAACACGGGCACCCCGATCTCAGCGGCGGCGCGCTTGCGGGCGGCGGGGTCGAGGTCCGCGATGCCGACGAGCTCGAGCCCGTCGATCGCCTCGATCGCTCCGACGTGCACCACGGAGACGTCGCCGTATCCGACCAGGCCGATCCGTCGCTGCGCCATGGGCTGTGCCTCCTCGCCGCTCCACTGCGGCTCCTCCGGGGAATGAGATCCGACCCATTCTGGTCGGTCGGGCAGCGGGGCAGCAGGGGTTGCCGCGGGATGCCCGGCCGACGGGGTCGGGAGCGCACCGGCCGGTCGTCGACCGGCGCGCACCCTCGGGGATCAGGGCACGATCCACCCGGCGGCGCGGAACAGCTCGTACCACTCGGCGCGGGTCAGCGGCACCTCGGAGCCGGCCGCGGAGTCGGCGACCCGCTGCGGGGTGGTGGTGCCGAGGACGACCTGCATCTGCGCCGGATGCCGGGTGATCCACGCGGTCGCGATGCCCTCCGGGGTCACGTCGTACTTCGCGGCGAGGCGGTCGATGACGGCGTTGAGCTCCGCGTGCTCGGGGTGCCCGAGGAACACGCCGTCGAAGAAGCCCGCCTGGAAGGGCGACCAGGCCTGCACGGTGATGTCGTGCAGGCGGCAGTAGTCGAGGATCCCGCCGCCGTCGCGGACGATCGCCTGGTCGGTGCCCTGCATGTTCGCGGCGACGCCCTGCGCGATGAACGTCGAGTGAGTGATCGACAGCTGCAGCTGGTTGGCGACGATCGGCTGGTCCACGTGCTTGCGCAGCAGGTCGATCTGGCGCGGGGTGTGGTTGGAGACGCCGAAGTGGCGGACCTTGCCGCTCGAGTGCAGGTGATCGAAGGCGCGCGCGACCTCCTCCGGCTCGACGAGGGCGTCGGGGCGGTGCAGCAGCAGGATGTCGATGCGATCGGTGCGCAGCGCCGCGAGGGACCCCTCGACGGACTCCACGAGATGCTCGTAGCTGTAGTCGAAGTACGGGCCGTCGGTGACGATCCCGGCCTTGGTCTGGATCGTCACCTGGTCCCGCTCGGACGGGGTGAGCGCGAGCGCCTCCGCGAAGCGCTCCTCGCAGCGGTGCTTCTGCCCGCCGTAGATGTCGGCGTGGTCGAGGAAGTCGATGCCGGCGTCGCGGGCCGTGCGCACCAGGGTGCGGATCTCGTCGTCGGACTTCTCGGCGATGCGCATCAGGCCGAGCACGACGTTCGGCGCGCTGATGTCGGTGTGGGGCAGGGTGAAGTGCTTCATGGAGATCCTCGGATCGCGAGAGGGAGCCGGACGGCCGGGCGTCGATGCCAGCCGGGTCGAGCAGGTCGGGCGTCGATGCCGGGGACGAGCCTATGCCCGACGTGGCCCGGGCCACCACCGCGCTCCATCCTTCGGTTGATCTCCGCGCGGCCCAGGGTTCCTACCGTCGAGGGCATGATGCGACTGCTGAACACCTCCCTCGTCTACCTGATCCTCGGGCTCGCCTCGGGCCTCTTCTACCGCGAGTACACCAAGGCCACCGACTCCCTCGGCGTCGACACCCAGCTCTCCACCCTGCACACCCACCTGCTGGTCCTGGGCATGATCGTCTTCCTCGTGGCGCTCGCCCTCGACGCGCTGCTGTCGCTCAGCGGCCGCCGCTCCTTCACCGTCTTCTACTGGACCTACAACGTCGGCATGCTGCTGACCGTCGCGATGCAGGCCGTGCGCGGCGTCCTCACCCTCGACGGCCAGGACCCCGCGACCACCAGCGCCGCGATCCCCGGCATCGCGGGTCTCGGGCACATGATCCTCACCGTCGGCCTCGTGGCGCTGTTCGTCGCCCTCCGTGCCGGGGTCCGGGAGTACCTCGCCGCCCGCGGCGGTGCCGTGACGGCCACCGCGCCCGCCCCCGCCGTCGTCGACCCCTCCGGCCCCGCCCCCGTCGGCCGCTGATCGGGCGGGGTCCTCGCGCCCCGCGCGGACCCCGCCGCAGCACCCAGTGCGGACCCCGCCGTTGCGCCCCGCACGCCGCAGCCGGGACGGTAGGCTCGCGGCACGCGCGCCTGCCGCCCGGCTGCTCGCGGTTCCCGCCGCTGACCAGCACCGTGCCAGGACTTCGACAACGACGACGGAGGACCCATGACCGAGAACCAGACCACCGCGCCCGACCGCAACCTCGCCCTCGAACTGGTGCGCGTGACCGAGGCCGCCGCCATCGCCGGAGCGCGCTGGGTGGGCGCCGGGGACAAGAACCGGGCCGACGGCGCGGCCGTCGACGCCATGCGCTCCTTCATGGACACCGTGCGGATGGACGGCACCGTCGTGATCGGCGAGGGCGAGAAGGACGAGGCGCCGATGCTGTTCAACGGCGAGCGGGTCGGCGACGGCAGCGGACCGACCGTCGACGTCGCCGTCGACCCGATCGACGGCACGCGCCTGACCGCGCTGGGCTACAACAACGCGCTCGCCGTCTTCGCCGTCGCCGAGCAGGGGAGCATGTACGACCCGTCGGCCGTGTTCTACATGGAGAAGATGGTCGTGGGTCCGGAGGCCGCGGAGTTCGTGGACCTCCGCCTGCCGATCAAGCAGAACGTCGCGCTGGTCGCGAAGGCGCTCGGCAAGCCCGTCAGCCAGGTGACCGTGTGCGTCCTCGAGCGGCCCCGCCACGAGGCGCTCGTGCGGGAGATCCGGGAGGCCGGGGCGCGCGTCAAGTTCATCATGGACGGCGACGTGGCCGGAGCGATCGCCGCCGCCCGCGGCGCCGGCGTGGACATGCTGCTGGGCACCGGCGGCACCCCCGAGGGGATCATCGCCGCCTGCGCCGTGAAGGCCACCGGCGGCATGATCCAGGGCCGCCTCGCCCCGACCGACGACGACGAGCGGCAGCGCGCCATCGACGCCGGCCACGACCTCGATCGCGTCCTGACCACGGATGATCTCGTCACCTCCGACAACTGCTACTTCGCGGCGACCGGCATCACCGACGGCGACCTGCTCCAGGGCGTCCGCTACCGGGCCGACCGCATCGTCACCGAGTCGATCGTCATGCGCTCCACCTCGGGGACGGTCCGCATCGTGCGGGCGGAGCACCGCGCCGAGAAGTGGGCCCGCTGGCTGAACGGCTGAGGCGGCTCCTCCCGCGCCGCGCCGACGAGGAAATCCGCGGCACCTGGCGTCACGATGACGATAAGCGGCATAGCCTGAGCCCATGGCGTCTCCCGCTCCCGTGCTCCGTGTCGCTGTCGACCTGATCATCCTGACCCTCCGTGCCGGTCGTCTGAGCGTGCTGCTGATCCAGCGCGAGGACGACCCGCACCGCGGCGCCTGGGCCCTGCCCGGCGGCTTCGTGCACCTCGAGGAGGACCTCGAGGAGGCCGCCTACCGGGTCCTCGCCGACGAGGCCTCGCTGGGCAGCAGCGCCGTGCATCTCGAGCAGGTCCGCACCTTCGGCACCCCCGGCCGCGACCCCCGCGGCCGCGTCGTCTCGATCGCCTTCATGGCCCTCGGCGCCGACCTGCCCGATCCGCGCCGCGGCGAGGACGTCTCCGACGCCCGCTGGTGGGCGGTCGACGAGCTCGCCGACATCGCCCTCGCCTTCGACCACGCCGAGGTGCTCGCCAGCGCCATCGAGCGCGCCCGCTCCAAGCTCGAGTACACGACCCTCGCCGTCACCTTCCTGCCCGAGGAGTTCACGATCACCCAGCTGCGCGGGGTGTACGAGAGCGTCTGGGGCACCAGCCTCGACGCGGGCAACTTCCACCGCAAGGCGACCCGCACCGACGGCTTCCTCGTCGAGCTCGACCGCCACGCGGCGCCGACCGGCGGCCGCCCCGCCCGGCTCTACCGCGCGGGCACCGGCGCCTCGCTCAACCCGCCGCTGCTCCGCTCCGGGAACTGAGGCCGACGGGGTCGAGCGGCGTGGCACGATCGGGGACATGACCGCCCCCGAGCCCGCTCCCGCCCCCGGCACGTCCGCGGATCCCGCTGCGGATCCCGTCGGCGCCGCCGCCCGCACCGAGATCGCCGCCGCCTACGCCGCCGCCCGCGACGAGGTCCACGCCCTCTCCCGCGCGATCCACGCCGACCCCGAGCTGGCCTTCGCCGAGCACCGCGCCCACGACCGCTGCGCCGACCTGCTCGAGACCCACGGCTTCACCCTCGAGCGCGGCGTCGCCGAGCTGCCGACCGCCTTCCGGGCGACGCGCGGGACCGGCTCCCTCGTGGCCTCCCTGTGCGTCGAGTACGACGCTCTCCCGGAGATCGGCCATGGCTGCGGGCACAACATCATCGCCGGCTCCTCGATCGGGGCTGCCCTCGCGCTCGCCGACCAGCTCGCCGATCTCGACGTGACCCTGCAGGTCATCGGCACCCCCGCCGAGGAGCACGGCGGCGGCAAGCAGCTGCTCATCGACCGCGGGGTCTTCGAGGGGGTGCACCTGTCGCTGATGACCCACGCCGTGCCGCACACCGACACCTACGACGTGCTCGGCTCGACCAGCCAGGCCGTCGGCCGGTGGCGCGCGACCTACACGGGGCGGGCGGCGCACGCGGCGGCGAACCCGTCGGACGGCATCAACGCGAACGACGCCGCGGTGATCGCCCAGGTCGCGGCGGGTCTGCTGCGGCAGCGGCTGCAGGACGGGCAGCGGCTCTCCCTCGTACCCCAGCAGTCCGGGGTGACGAACGTGGTGCCGGAGCTCGCGATCGTGGACTTCGAGTGCCGGGCGTTGGCGATGGACGAGTTCGAGCAGCTGCGGCGCTCCCTGGTGGCCTGCATCGAGGCGGGTGCCCTCGCGACGGGCTGCGGCCTCACCATCGAGGAGACCGAGCCCGTCTACGAGCCGCTGCTGCAGGACGAGGTGCTGGGCCGGCACTGGAACGCGGCGATGGAGCGCCTCGGGCGACCGCTCGCCGGCTCGCTCGGCGTCATGCGCGCGTCGACCGACATGGGCAACGTCTCCCAGCGGGTGCCGAGCATCCACCCGTTCGTGGGCATCACCGGCGCCGGCGGGGCGCTGCACACCCGCGAGTTCGCCGAGCACGCGCTCTCCGCCGAGGGCTTGCGCCTGATGGACGATGCCGCGGTCGCGATGGCCTGGGTGATCCGGGACGTCGCCGCGGATCCCGGGGCGCGCGAGGCGGTGCTGGCCCGAGCGGCGGAGCTCGCGGCCCCTGCCGGAGCAGGTGCGGGCGACGGGGCTCCGGCCAGGGGCTGACGGGGCGCCGGGCTGCGGCCGAGGTGACGCGGGACCCGGCGCGGGGCTGACCCGGTGCCAGGCCGCGGCCGGGGGCTGGCGCGATGCGGGACCCAGGTCCCGGCCAGGGGTTGTCTGGGGCTCCTAGCCTTAACTCATCGCTCCACCGACGAGGGCCTTCTCGGGCGGAGCGGTTCAGGACCCCGGGTCGGCAGGGGAGAGCGGACCCGCGGCGGACAGGGCGGTGAGCACAGCTCACCGCCCTGAGTCCTGTCCGGGCACGCTTTTCTCCGCGTCGGCCTGCGCGCCCGTTCGTCCCGCACCGGCCCGGCGCCCCCGCCTCGCGCCCCGGCCGCCCCCTGTGCCCGCGCGGCCCCCGGAAACCCCCGCACACTTGGGCTTATCCGCGCCGAATTCCCCCAAGTCTGTGGGGGTTCCGGGAGCCGTCCCGGCCCAGACCCCACCGCGCAGTGACGTCGGGTCGACAGTGTCGGCTCACGAGCCAGATCCACCCCAGAAATGGCGCGCCAGCCGACACTGTCGACCTCGCCCGGAGTTCCCCGGCCGCCCTCGCCCCAGTAGTAGCCCCCCTCCCGCAATCCCCAACTGGCCGCCGTCCCCGTCCCGCCATCCCCCGCTGTGCCGCGCGCCACCGCACCTCTCCAAGTGGTTGAATGTTGGATCAACTCGAGGCATGATGGTCCTGTTCTCCTCGATCGGAAGGATCGCCGCCATGACGTCGTCGCCCGCCCAGCCCTCCACCGCCTCCCGCCCTGTCGACGAGCGCCACCTCTCGGCCGACCTCGCCATGGACGCCGTCACCCTCCGCGTCGGCGACCTCGAGCTGATGAGCTCGTACTACGAGAACGCCCTCGCCCTGGCCCCGCTCGAGGAGCAGGCTCGCGTGGGCGGCGAGGTGCACCGCGTGCTCGGCCGCGGCGACGTGCCCTTCGTGCGCCTCGTCGCGACCCCGGGCCTCCCGGGTGTCGACCGTGCTCAGGCCGGCCTGTTCCACACCGCCTTCCTGTTCGAGGACCAGGCATCCCTCGCCGGGACCGTGCTGCGCGCCGCGCAGGATCCTCGCTCCCGCTTCGCCGGCACCGGCGACCACCTCGTCTCCGAGGCCTTCTACTTCACCGACCCCGAGGGCAACGGCATCGAGCTGTACTGGGACCGCCCGCGCGACACCTGGCAGTGGAGCAACGGCCAGGTCGCGATGGACACCCTCTACATCGACCCCAACGCGTACCTCACCGAGCACCTCACCGAGGACGCCTCGACCGACCCCGGTATGCGCCCCGGGATCGTCGGCCACGTGCACCTGCAGGTCGGCGATGTCGACGCCGCCCGCCGCTTCTACGTCGACACCCTGGGATTCGAGACCACCGTCGGCTCCCACCCGGGGGCCCTCTTCGCGGCGGCCGGCGGCTATCACCACCACGTCGCCATGAACACCTGGAACAGCCGCGGCGCCGGCCCGCGCGCCGCGACCCTGGGCCTCGCTGACGTCGCGATCACCCTCCCCGCCCGTGAGGATCTCGACGCCCTCACCGCCCGGCTCTCCGCCGCGGGCATCTCCTACGCGGACTCCGGCCGCTCCGTCGCGGTCCAGGATCCGTGGGGCACCCCGGTCACGTTGAGCCTGCCGGGCACCAGCACTGAGGAGCTGCTGACCCGCTGAGCCGGCGCCGCGCCGTGGGTACGCGCGCCGTGAGCGCGACGGAGCGGGGCGGGTCGAGGAGAGATCCTCGGCCCGCCCCGCTCGTCGTGTCCGGGGGTCTTGGTCCGGGTCAGTCGCAGGTGCCGTCGGCGGCGCAGGCCTGCCCGCCGGCGATGTCCCCGCCCAGCAGGGAGGTGAGGGAGGAGAGCGGCGCGATGGCCCGCTCGGTCGGGGTCTCGGGTGCTGGGCCGTCGGCCGACGGGGCCGGCTTCGCAGGCCGGGTCGCCGCGGTGGTCCCGGCCGACGTGACCTCCGGCGCCCCGGGAGCGGTGCTCATGCCTGATCCGCCGACCGCTCGCCCCGGGCCTCCTCGGCGATCTGCCGCAGCGCCTGACGGAAGGCGTCCAGCGGCAGGGCGCCCGGCGCCGTGTACTTGTCGTTGAACAGGAAGAACGGCACGCCGCGAGCGCCCATCGAGACGGCCTCGCGCACCTCCGCCTCGACCGCGTCGTCGTGGCTGCGCCCCTCGAGGGCGTCGCGGGCGACGTCCTCCGCGAGGCCGGCGGTGACGGCGCGGCGCACCACGGCGTCGGCGTCGAAGGGGTCGCCCGCACCGGTGAAGTAGTCCCGCTGGAGGTCCATGAAGTACGAGGTCGCCGCGTCGGCGCCGTGCGCGGCGGAGATCGCCTGCATCACGCGGTGCACGCCGCGGGTGTTGGCCATGGGGCGCTCGGTGACGTACTCGCGACCCAGCTCCTCGGCCGTGGTGCGGATGTTCTCCTCCATCTCGCGCACCTGGGTTGCGGGGATGCCCTTCGCTGCGGTGAGGTGCTCGATGTTGGTCCGATCCGAGTCGACGGGGGAGGTGGGGTCGAGCTCGAAGGAGTGGGCGCGCAGCCGCACCTGGCCCTCGAGGCCCTCGGCGGCGATCGCGTCGTGCAGGCGGGACTCGCCGATGTAGCACCAGGGGCAGACCACGTCGGTCCAGACGTCCACGGTGATCAGGGGTTCGGTGGCGGGCTGGGGGTTGGCGGTCACGGGGGCCTCCCTCGGGGTCGGGGTGCGGCGTCAGGGGAGCGGAGACCCCCGGCGGGTATTTGAAAAGTGTAGTACGTGGGCCGGTGCGGCGGGGTGTGCTGAGGGACTCCTCATCCTGTCCTCACCCTCCGTTCACCGGACCGGCGGATGCTGGGACGGCCCACGGGGCGGGGTGCGCCCCGGAGGTGACAGACTCGTGCTGCCCCGCTCTCGACCAAGGACCGCCATGACTCCGCCGCTCCCCGTGCCCACCTCCCGTCGGATGCCCCCGGCCTGGAGCCCCGAGGCGCAGGCCGACCTCTGGAGCGCCTCGTCCGGTTCGGGTGCGGAGGCGACGGCCGATGGCGGCGATCAGCCCGGCGGCGACGAGCGGGCCGGTGGCGGCGAGCGGGCCGGTGGCGGCCCGGTTGACGGTGCCGGTCGGACCGCCCGGGTGCTGCGCGGGGTGCGGCCGAGGCGCCGCCCGCAGGTGGCCCACAACCCCGCTCCGTTCCGTCTGCCGGCGCAGCGCGTCGCTCGTCTCGCGGAGGCCTCCCCGGCGACGTCATCCACCGCCGCGGACTGGCTGCAGGACGCGGCCCCCGCAGAGCCCGAGTTGATCGAGCAGCCCGCCCCCGCCGCCGGGACTGCCGTTGCCTTGGAGTCTTCCGCCGAACTCGCCCCGGCCCTGGAATCTTCCGCCGAGCCCGCCCCCGCCACGGACTCTGCCCTCGCGTCTGTCCCCGCCCCGGAAGCAGCCGCTGGGCCCACGCCCGCCGCGGACTCTGCCCTCGCGTCCGCCACGGGCTCCGCCCTCGCGCCCACCCCCGAACCCGTCCCCGGGCCCTTCGCCGCGGACGACCCCGAGTCCGGTGCCCGCTGGAGCGTGGTCGCGGAGTCGGACGACGCGGCGGCAGACGCCGTCACCCAGCCGCTCGCCCGTGATGAGGCCCGGACCGTCGCGGCCGATGCCCCAGAGCTCGTGCCGACCGCGCCGACCGCCGCCGAGGTCCCGGAAGGCGCCGGCACCGGGGCGGAGGACACCGACGCGGTCGCCGCGGAGCCCGAGCGCGCTCCCGTCGAGGCCGCGGAGACTTCCGTCGGACCTGCCCCGACTTTGCCGGGCGATCCGGAGCGGGCTACGTCGGCGCCCGTCCGCCCGTCGGCCACCGCGACTCCCGGCCCGTCGGCCCCGGCGTCGGCCCCGGCGCCCGTCGCCCCGTCGGCGCCTGCCGCCCCGTCGGCCCCCGGCACCCTGCGGGCCGCCCTCGACCTGCTCGCCCCGCACCTCACCGTCCGCCGTCGTGCGGTGCTGACCGGCTGGATCGCGCTCGTCCTCGGCGTGGGCCTCGTGGTCGCCCTGCCCGTGCCGCTCGGCTCGGCGGTCGATGCGGCGCGGGGAACCGGGTCGGACGGCATCGGCCTCCCTCTCGCCTTCTTCGGCGGGCTCGTGGTCCTGGCCGTCGCCGCCCGTCTCGTCGCGTCCGCCGCCCTCGGCCGGGCCGGCGCCGGGACCGCGACCGCACTGCGCTCGCGCCTGCTGCGCCACCTGCACGCCCTGACCCCGAGCCGCACTCGCGACGCCCGCTCCGCCGCGGAGGACGTCGGCCCCCTCACCCGTGACACCGACGCGCTGCGCGACCTGGTCACGCATGCGGGCCCGCGGCTCGTCGGTGGGCTGCTCACGGTGGTCTCCGTCCTCGGGGTGACGGCGATCTTCGCGCCGTCCGCCGCGCTCGTCCTGCTCGGCACCGCGGTGCTCGCCGCCCTGCTCTCCGTGCTCACCGCGCGCCGCACGGTCGCCGCCGAGCGGGCGGCCGCCCTCGAGCAGGAGCTGCTCGCCGCGACCGCGGAAGAGCTGGTCACCGCCGCGACCACGGTGCAGTCCTACGGCCTCGAGACCCGCTCGGAGCGGGGCCTCGCCGAGGCGGGACTGCGGGCCGGCCGGGCCCTCACCCGTGCCCGTCGGAGCGTCGCCCTGGACCGCGTCCTGCAGCTGCTCGCCGCGGTCGCCGGCGCCTCGGGCCTGCTGGCGGTCCTCGCCCCGCAGCTCGCGAGCGGCGCCGTCACCCCCGGGGAGCTGGTGCTGCTGCTCGGCGAGCTGCTCGTGCTGGTCCTCGCGGTGGGTCCGACGGCGCGGGCCCTGCCCGCGCTCCGCGCCGCCCGCACGGCCGCCGCCCGGGTCAGCGCGCTGCTCGCCCGCCCCACCGGGATCGCCGAGCCGGAGCGCATCCAGCGCCTCGAGCAGGTGCGCGGCGAGATCGTCTACTCCGCGATCACCACCCATGCCCGTCCCGCCCCCGGTCAGGACCCCGCGCGACTGTTCGACGCGGTCTCCCTCGTGGTCCCCGCCGGGCAGCACCTCGCCCTGCTCGACGAGGCGGGGGAGGAGTCCGCGGCGCTGCTCGCCTACCTGCTCCGCTTCGAGGAGCCGGACACCGGGCGGGTGCTGCTGGACCGCTATGACACCCGCGCCGTCTCCCTCGTCGACCTGCGCCGCCAGGTCGCGGTGGTCCAGCGCGAGCCCGTCCTGTTCACCGACACGATGCGCGAGAACATCCGCATCGGCCTGCCCGGGGCGACCGACCGCGAGGTCGCCGAGGCCGCCGCCCGCGTCGGGCTCGACGAGCTCGCCGCGACCCTCCCGCACGGCGTCGACACGGTGCTGGGGCGCGACGGTCATCCCGTCACCGACGGGCAGCGGCGCCGCATCGCGATCGCCCGCGCCCTCCTGCGCGACGCCCCCGTGGTGGTGCTCGACGGGGCCGACGCCGAGCTCGCCGCGACCGAGCGCGACAGCGTCCTCGCCGCGCTCCGCACCCTCACCGCGGGCCGCACCGCCCTCGTGATCAGCCGGGAGGCGGAGGTGGTGCGCGCCGCGGACCGGGTGCTATGGCTCGAGGACGGCGAGGTGCTCGAGGACGGTTCTCCCGCCGCCCTCGAGACGGACCCGTCGGGACGCGTCGCCACCTGGCTGCGCGCCCGCGACGAGGACGTGCGCTGAGCACGTCGCCGGATCGACCGGGGACCCTCGACTGCGCTCCACCGCGCCGACACCCGCATGTCACCTCCGCGGCCCACAGTGGAGGGACTGTCCCAGAGCCCCAGCGGGTGAGTCGGCACCACCGGTGACCCCCGGGGCCGTACGAGAAAGCGGGTCCCGTCGTGAAGATCTCCGTCCTCGGAGTGGGGTACCTCGGAGCGGTGCACGCCGCGAGCATGGCCGAGATCGGGCACGAGGTGATCGGCCTCGACATCGACGCCGCCCGCATCGCGGCCCTCGCCGCCGGTGACGCGCCGTTCCACGAGCCCGGCTTCCCCGAGCTGCTGCGCCGCGGCCTCGACAGCGGCCGCCTCCGCTTCACCACCGACTACGCGGAACTCGCCGAGGTCGACGTGCACTTCCTCGGACTCGGCACCCCGCAGCGGGCCGACGGCTTCGGCGCCGACCTCACCGCCGTGCACGCCGCCGTCGACGCCCTCGCCGCCGTGCTCCCCGCTCGCGACGGCGCCCCCACCCTGGTGGTCGGCAAGTCCACCGTCCCCGCCGGCACCGCGCGAGACCTCGCCACCCGCCTGAGCGCGCTCCCCGGGGTGTCACTGCTGTGGAATCCCGAGTTCCTGCGGGAGGGCTTCGCGGTGCAGGACACCCTCGCCCCCGACCGACTGGTGTACGGCGTCGCCGACCCCGGGACCGACGCGGCCGCCGCCGAGGTGGCGCTGCTCGACGCCGTCTACGCGCCGATCCTCGCCGCCGGCATGCCGCGCCTGGTGATGGGCTACGAGGCCGCGGAACTGGTGAAGGTCTCCGCGAACGCCTTCCTCGCCACCAAGATCTCCTTCATCAACGCGATCTCCGAGCTGTGCGAGGCGACCGGTGCGGACGTCACCGACGTGGCGAGGGCGATCGGCCTCGACGACCGCATCGGGCCCAAGTTCCTGCGCGCCGGGGTGGGCTTCGGTGGCGGCTGCCTGCCCAAGGACATCCGCGCCTTCATCGCCTCCGCCGAGGACCTCGGCGTCGGCCCGGCGCTCGGCTTCCTGCGCGAGGTCGACGCCGTGAACCAGCGCCGACGGGTGCGCATGGTGGAGATCGCCCGCGAGATGCTCGGCTCTCTCGCGGGCCGACGCATCACCGTTCTCGGCGCGGCCTTCAAGCCCGACAGCGACGACGTGCGCGACTCGCCCGCCCTCGAGGTCGCCTCCCGCCTCCTCGCCGCCGGGGCGCAGGTCACGATCACCGACCCGGAGGCGCTCGCGAACGCGACCCGCCGCGTCGAGGGCCTGATCGCCGAGCCCGACACCGCCCAGGCCCTGCGCGGTGCCGAGCTGGTGCTGCTCCTGACCGAGTGGCGCGAGTACCGCGACCTCGAACCGTCCGAGGCCGCGCGGCTGGTCGCGGCACCGCGGATCATCGACGGCCGCACCGTGCTGGACCTGCCCGCCTGGCGCGCCGCGGGCTGGGACGTGCGGGCCCTCGGCCGCGGCACGGCACGGCCCGGGGCTGGAGGGGCGGCGGCTGCAGAGCCCGAGCTCGAGCCGGCGCGCCTGCCCGCGCACGCCTGATCTGGGCGGGCGGGCGCACCTGGTCTGGCCCCGCCGCGCCCCCCACCCCGTCCCTCCCGCCCCACCCGGAGGCGCTGGTCAGTTACCGGCGCGTAGCGTCTCAGTACGGCTATATAGCCGTACTGGTACGCCTCAGGCCAGTATTCGTCAGCGCTGACCTGAGAGTCCCGTCCGTGAGGCGTCTCCGGCCGCTGCACCCCCTCACGAGGCGAGGCGGAGTCGATGGTCCCGGCGGCGGAGGATCGTGAGCAGGAGTGCGGAGGTGCGCTCCCAGTCGAGGAACACCTGCTCCCAGGTCAGACGCGTCACGGAGTAGCCGAGGGACTGGAGCTGCAGGTCGCGCGCCCGGTCCAGGTGGTACTGCTGGGGACTGTCGTGATAGCGCACGCTGTCGCACTCGATGATCCATCGCTCGCCCAGCTGCAGGTCCACCCTCCCCACCCCCGGGATCCTCACCTGCGGTGTGACCGGGACGTGGAGGGACTCGAGCCACCAGCGCACCGCGGTCTCGGTCCCGGACTGGGCGTGCGGGGAGATGCGGGACAGCTGCTGCCGGCGCGAGGACGGCAGGGCGGCGACGAGCTGCTGCGCCGCATGCTCCGACAGCCGACGCCGGTTCAGAGCGGACTCGTACAGGATCGCAGCGTCCCGGACCGGAAGGCACCGGCCAGCATGATCGAGTGTCATCTCGAGGCTCGCGACAGGATCCCGGTCGGGCCAACTCCTCAGGTCGCTGCCGTGCATCACGAGCTCGGCAGGCTTCCCGCCCGCAGCCAGGCCGCGAGGGCGGTACACATGCGCCCCGTCGTGGAGAGGAGTCCACAGGCCGTGGTGCGGAGCCGCGGTCACGCAGGTGGGTCGCAGTCCCTGCGCGAGCAGTCCGACGACCTCGGGCGGGGCGGTGTCGCGGACATACCAGGTCCCGACCCGGACCATGAGCCCGAGGCGGAGCAGACGTCGGCGAGCGGCCTCATCGATGCCGTACGTGCTCAGGTCCGATCGGTGGACGATGCCGGGAATCCTCATGGCGGCCAGTACAGACGCAGGGCGCGGAGGGTGGGGGTGCCGTGCCGGGCAGTGTGGACGGGGCGCTCCTGGGGAGGAAAGGTGCCTCGAGTCCTGAATGCTGCCCTCCCTCGTGCCGTTCCCCGGGGCGTGCTGAGGCACGGTGTGGGGGAGAGGGAGGTTGGTTACTGGCGCGTAGCGTCCCAGTACGGCGATATATCCGTACTGGGACGCTAC
>NZ_JAZDCH010000021.1:0-127508 GCF_036311905.1 Brachybacterium sp. J153
CCGGGCCCTCGCTCGTCGGCGGGTGTCGTACCCTGCCCGATCGTTCAGCCGGGGACGACGCCCCAGCCGATGAGGAACGAGTGGATGGCGTCGAAGATCATCTGCGTCGAGATCGCGGCCAGCAGCACGCCCGCGATCCGGGTGACGAGGGTGACGCCGCCCTTGCCGAGCAGCCGCGCGATGATGCCGGAGAAGCGCATCACCGAGTACATGACCACGGCCATGAGCACGAGCGCGATCACGAGCGCCGCGATGCGGTCGGAGCGGCCGCCGGTCTGGTCGACGAAGAGCATCATCGCCACGATCGCGCCGGGACCGCCGAGCAGCGGCGTCCCCAGCGGCACGAGGGCGACGTTGACCCCGTCGCTCGCGGCCATCTCCCCCTCCTTGCCGGCCAGCAGCTGCAGCGCGATGATCAGCAGCAGGAGACCGCCGGAGAACTGCAGCGCCGGCAGCGAGATGTGCATGTAGTCGAGGATGAAGCGGCCGAACAGCGCGAAGGTGCTGATGATCAGCATCGCGACGCCCACGGCGACCAGGGCGGCACGGGACCGCTGCTTCGCGGTCATGCTGCCGGTCAGCGACAGGAAGATCGGGATCGTCCCCGGAGGGTCGATGATGACGAAGAGGGTGACGAAGACTCCCGCGAGGAAGCTCAGGTCGACCAGGTCCATGGACGGATGACCTCGGTGCTGCTCGTGGCGCGACGGATGATCGCGGCCAGGACGTCCGGCTGCGTGAGGTTCTCTCCGAGCCGGTTGGGTTTGCCCGCGCCATGGTAATCGCTGCCGCCGGTCACGAGGAGCCCATGAGACCGGGCGAACTCCCGCAGTCGCCGCCGCTCCGGCTCGTCCTGCTCCCGGTGATCGACCTCGATGCCCGCGAGCCCGGCGCCGATCATGTCCTCCAGCACCGACGCGGGCACCTCGGCGTCCCTTGTCCCCGACGCGGGATGCGCCGCGATCGCGACCCCGCCCGCCTCGCGGATGGCCCACACAGCGGTCGCCGGGGAGGGTGCGTAGTAGGGCACGTAGTAGGGGCCGCTCGGATGGAGGATCTCGCGGAACGCCGCGGAGCGGTCCGGGAGCACGCCGTGGGCGACGAGGGCGTCGGCGATGTGGGGGCGACCGATCACCGTGTCCCCGTCGGCCGCCTGCGCGCGGACGTCTTCCCAGGCGATGGGGTGGTCGCGGCCGATCAGCTCGACCATCCGCTGCGCCCGCTCGACGCGGCTGCGGCGGGCGCGGGCCATCTCGTGCGCGAGCTCGGTGTCCGGCGAGGGGTCGACGAGCAGGGCGAGCACGTGCACGCTGAGCCCCTGGTGCTCGGCGGAGACCTCGATCCCGGGCACCACCGAGACGCCGCTCGCCGCGCTGGCCGCCGGGATCTCGCCCCAGCACCCGACGGTGTCGTGATCGGTCACCGCGATCGTCCCCAGACCCGCCTCCGCGGCCCGCGCGAGCAGCTCGGCGACGGTGCAGGTGCCGTCGGACCAGGAGGTGTGGGTGTGCAGGTCGATGCGCTCCGCGTCCTCGAGGGCTGACCTGTCTCTCATGCACCCAGCGTAGTGGGCCGCGTGAGACGATCGGGGGATGGACACCTCGACCCCGCAGGACACCCCGACCCCGCAGGACCCCTCGACCCCGGAGGCCTCCGGGAGCGCGGCCAAGGACCTCTCCTCCCGCGGTGACTCGCGCTCGCAGCGCCCCACCAACGAGGCGTTCCGCGAGTTCATCGCCTCCGGGTGGGACGAGACGGTCCCCGCGGCGGAGCCGCTGCCCGCGTCGGCGCACACCCCGGCACGTCGCGATGCGCTCGTGCGCCGCCTGCCGGCGACCCGCCTGGTGCTCCCCGCCGGGGTGCTGAAGGTGCGCTCGAACGACACCGACTACCCCTTCCGCCCCGACACCGCCTTCGCCTACTACAGCGGCCTCGGCACCGATGAGGAGCCCGACAGCGTGCTCGTGGTCGAGCCCTCGCCGGAGGATCCGGACACCGCCCGGGCGACCTACTTCTTCCGCCCCCGCGCGGGCTTCGACTCGAGCGAGTTCTACGCGGACTCCCGCTACGGGGAGATGTGGGTGGGACGCCGCCTCACCGTCGAGGAGGCCTCCGGTCGTCTCGGCGTCGAGGTGCGCCACATCGACGAGCTGCGCGATCACCTCGCGAAAGACGTCGGCGCCCAGCTCTCCCTCGCGGCGATGCCCGGTGTCGACGCGGCCGTCGAGGCGATGGTCGAGGAGATCCGCACCCAGAACGGACTGCCCGGCGGGGACGAGGCGCAGACCGAGCACGCCGCGCTGAAGGAGGCCGCGAGCGAGCAGCGGCTGGTCAAGGACGCCTACGAGATCGAGCAGATGCGGGCCGCCGTCGACGCCACGATCCGCGGCTTCGAGCAGGTCGTCGCGCATCTCCCCGAGGCCGTCGCGCATGCGCGCGGCGAGCGGGTCATCGAGGGCGTCTTCGCCCGCACCGCGCGCGCCGACGGCAACGGCGTCGGCTACGACACCATCGCCGCCGCGGGCGACCACGCCTGCACCCTGCACTGGATCCGCAACGACGGCCAGGTGCGCCCGGAGGACCTGGTCCTGGTCGATGCCGGCGTCGAGGTCGACTCGCTGTACACGGCCGACGTCACCCGCACCCTCCCGGTCTCCGGCACCTTCTCCCCCGCCCAGCGGAAGGTCTACGAGGCGGTGCTCGAGGCGGCCGACGCCGTCTTCGCCGTCGCCCGACCCGGCCTGCGGTTCCGCGACCTGCACGCGACCGCGATGGAGGTCGTGGCCCGCCACCTCGAGGAGTGGGGCCTGCTGCCAGGCACCGCCGCGGAGTCCCTCGCCCCCGAGGGCCAGTGGCACCGCCGCTGGATGGTGCACGGCACGAGCCACCACCTGGGCATGGACGTGCACGACTGCGCGCAGGCGCGGCGGGAGATGTACCTCGACGCGGAGCTCACCGAGGGCATGGTCTTCACCATCGAACCGGGCCTCTACTTCAAGGAGAACGACCTGCTCGTGCCCGAGGAGCTGCGCGGCATCGGCGTGCGCATCGAGGACGACGTGCTGGTGACCGCCGACGGAGTGGAGAACCTCTCGGCCGCGGCGCCCCGCCGCGCTGACGACGTGGAGGCCTGGATGGCTACCCTGGGCAGGTGAGCACCACCCAGACGCCGCGCTTCTACGCCGCCCGCCTCGCCGGCACCTCCGTCTTCGACCCGATCGGGGACGCGGTGGCGACCGTGCGCGACGTCGTCGTGGTGCCCCAGGACCGGGCCCCGGCGCGCGCGGTGGGATTCGTCGTCGAGGTCGCGGCCAAGCGCCGCGTGTTCCTCCCCATCACCCGTGTCACCTCCATCTCCCCCGGACAGGTGATCTCGACCGGGGTGCTCAACGTGCGCCGCTTCGAGAAGCGCGCCGGCGAGCTGCTCGTGATCGGCGACCTGCTGGACCGCGTGGTGTCGCTGACCGACGGCTCCGGGGAGGCGACCGTGCTCGACGTCGCGCTCGAGCAGAACCGGCATCGCGACTGGGAGGTCTCGCGCCTGCACGTCCGCCGCCGCGCCAAGGGCGGGTCCCTCTCGCGCCTGGTCAGCCGCGGCGCGACGCTCACGGTGGATCCCGAGGAGGTCACGGGGCTCTACGGCACGCAGGCCGAGCAGTCCGCGCATCTGCTCGCCGCGTCCTACCAGGAGCTGAACCCGGCGGATCTCGGCGAGATCATCCAGGAGCTGGATGCGAAACGGCGCATCGAGCTCGCGGCGGAGCTGTCCGACGAGCGCCTCGCCGACGTGCTCGAGGAGCTGCCGGAGGACATCCGCGTCGAGGTCGTCACCGGGCTGGACGCGACCCGTGCCGCCGACGTGCTCGACGTGATGGACCCCGACGACGCCGCGGACCTCGTCCAGGAGCTGCCGGAGCAGGTCGCCTCGGAGCTGCTGGACCTGATGGAGCCCGAGGAGGCGGAGGACGTCCGCCGCCTGCTGGCGTACGACGAGTACACCGCGGGCGGCATGATGACCACGGAGCCGCTGGTCGTCGCCCCCGAGACGCCCGTCGCGACGTGCCTGGCGATGATCAGCCGCGAGCAGCTGCACGCCGCGCTCGCCTCGACGGTGCACGTGTGCCGCTCCCCGCTCGAGACGCCGACGGGGAAGCTGCTGGGCATCGTCCACTTCCAGCAGCTGCTGCGCGAGCGACCCGACCGCGCGGTCGGCGACCTGCTCGACGCGGACAAGGTCGCGGTCGCCCCCTCCGCCCACCTCTCCGAGGTCACGCGCGAGATGGCGACCTACAACCTGGTCTCGATCCCCGTGATCGACGACGACGGGCGCCTGCTCGGCGCGGTGACGGTCGACGACGTGCTCGACCACGTCCTGCCCGAGGACTGGCGCGAGGAAGACGAGCCGCGCCCCATCACCGGGCAGATCGACCTGTCCGAGATCGCGCGGGCCACCTCTCGTGACAGCCGGGAGGGGGAGGGATGATGGCCGAGCACTCCTCGGGGAACCTCGACGACCCGGCGCCCCGCAACCGCCGTCTGCTGCCGCGCAATCCCCTCTCCGGGGACGCCTTCGGTCGCGGGGCGGAGGCCTTCGCCCGCGCGATGGGCACCCCCGCCTTCCTCGTCGCGATGACGGTCTTCTGCGCCGTCTGGCTCACCTGGAACTCGCTCGCGCCGGAGTCGGCGCAGTTCGATCCGCGGGCGCTGAACTTCACCCTGCTCACGCTGATCCTGTCCCTGCAGGCCTCCTACGCCGCACCGCTGCTGCTGCTCGCACAGAACCGCCAGGACGACCGCGACCGCGTGCAGGTCGAGCAGGACCGGCAGTCCAACGAGCGCAATCACGCCACCACCGACTTCATCACCCGTGAGATCGCGGGCCTGCGCCTGGCCCTGAACGACGTCGCCACGCGCGACTTCGTGCGCGGCGAGCTGCGGGATCTGCTCGAGGAGCTCGAGCCCGAGGAGAAGCCCGGCGCCCGCAGCGGCGCCTCCGGCCGGGGTGCCGCGGCGGACCGCGAGAACACGCAGACGCCCGCCCTCGCCGCGCCCGACCTGGAACTGCTGCGCGCCATGGTGCGCGAGGAGCTCGCCGCCGCGCTCGCGAGCGGCGGCCCCGCCGTCGGCCCCGACCCCACCCCGACCCCCGCCCCCGAGGAGCCCGAGACCCGATGACCAGCACGGAGCACGCGGACGTCGACCCCCGGGTCGCGCAGATCCACGAGGCGCTCACCGGGGTGATCGACCCCGAGATCCACAGGCCCATCACCGAGCTGGGCATGGTCGACGAGGTGACGGTCGATGCCGAAGGCGTCGCGCGCGTCGAGGTGCTCGTGACCATCGAGGGCTGCCCCATGCGGGACCGCATCGAGCGGGACACCGCCGAGGCCACCGCGACCGTTCCCGGGCTGACCCGCGTCGAGGTCTCCACCTCGGCGATGACCGAGGAACAGCGACGCGCCCTGACCGAGAGGCTGCGCCAGGGCCGACGCCAGATCCCCTTCAACCAGCCCGGGAACCTCACCCGCATCTACGCCGTCTCCTCCGGCAAGGGCGGTGTCGGGAAGTCGACGGTGACCGCGAACCTCGCGGCGGCGATGGCCGCCGACGGTCTGCGCGTCGGCGTCATCGACGCCGACATCCACGGCTTCTCGATGCCGGGGATGTTCGGGATCACCGAGCAGCCGACGAAGGTCTCCGACCTGCTGATGCCGCCGCAGGCCCATGGCGTCGCGGTGATGAGCATCGGCATGTTCGTGCCGGAGGGTCAGGCCGTCGTCTGGCGCGGACCGAAGATGCACCGGGCGATCGAGCAGTTCGCCTCCGATGTCTTCTGGGGCGATCTCGACGTGCTGCTGCTGGACCTGCCGCCCGGCACGGGCGATGTCGCGATCTCGGTCGCGCAGCTGCTGCCCGGGGCGAAGATGCTGGTGGTGACCACCCCGCAGCATTCCGCGGCCTCGGTCGCCGAGCGCGTCGGCTCCCTCGCCACCTCGACCGAGCAGGAGGTCGCCGGCGTCGTGGAGAACATGGCCGGACTCGCCCTGCCCGACGGCAGCGTGATGGAGGTCTTCGGTACGGGCGGCGGGGACCGGGTCGCCGCGACCCTCGCCGGTGCCGTGAAGCATCCCGTGCAGGTGCTGGGGCGGATCCCGCTCGAGCCCGCCCTCCGCGAGGGCGCGGACCAGGGCGTGCCGCTCGTGGTCTCGGATCCGGACTCCCCTGCGGCGACCGCGTTGCGGGAGGTCGCCCGCTCGCTCACCCGGGCACCGCGCGGACTGGGCGGGATGAAGCTGCCGCTGTCGGTCACCCGGAGCTGACGGTCCCGGCGGACGGACCCGACGGACGGTCCCTGGAGACCGGCGTCGTCGGCCGGCTCAGGTGGCCTCGGGATCGAAGGGGGCGCGCTTGGGCCCCTCGTCCTTCTTCTTGCCCTTCGTGGAGCTCTTGGACCGGGAGGCGGCCGCGCCCGCGGCGGCACCGCCGGCGGCGACGCTGAGCGCCTCCTTGCTGGGCACGATGTCCTCGAGGGAGGTATCGCCCCAGGCCTCGCGGATGATGCGGCGGGGATCGTACTGGCGCGGGTCGTACTTGCGCAGGTCGTCGATGGCGATGCCCATCTCGTCCTCGACCGTGGCGCGGGAGTCGTCGACCCAGCGACGGGCCTGGCGGACCCAGGAGACGAGCTGCCGTGTGACCTCGGGGAGCCGTTGCGGACCCACGAAGAGCAGGAACACGATCAGCAGGATGACGAGCTCCCACCCGCCCAGTCCCATGAATCCTGTGCCGCCCATGCTCCACCTGTTGATCGGGTCCGACGATTAGCGGTGCCATTATTGCACCGGGAGCAGTAGGCCGGTCCCAGGCTCTGTCGTACAGTTGGCCGGTCAGGAGCAGCGACGGAGAGGGAGCGCGGATGTCGTCCGGAAAGGTGGCCAGCTGGGCCCATGGCGAGGAGTTCCTCGACGAGGCGTCCCTGTTCGCCGACGACGGCGTGCTCGCCCGGGCGCGCGACCGCGGCAACGAGCTGGGCGCGGCCCCCGTCCTGCCCGGGGCCGGCGCGCTGATGCGCATGCTGGCCGCCGCGGTGCAGGCCCGCACCGCCGTGGAGATCGGCACCGGCAGCGGCGTCGGCTCGCTCTACCTGCTCTCCGGGATGCATCCCGACGGGGTGCTCACCACCATCGATCCCGAGGTCGAGAACCAGCGCGCCGCCCGGGAGGCCTTCTCCGAGGCCCGGGTGCGCACTCCCCGCGTGCGCACGATCGCGGGGCAGCCCCGCGAGGTGGTGGGCCGGCTGACCGACCACGCCTACGACCTGGTGTGCTTCCCCGCCCAGGCCCCGCATTCCCTGGATCTGCTGCAGCATGCGCGTCGGCTGCTGCGCCCTGGCGGCGTGCTCGTCGTGCCGCACGCCCTCTTCCACGACCGGGTCGCGGATCCGGCGGCCCGCGACACCTCGACGCGCGCGGTCCGCGAGCTGCTCCGCGCCGTCTCGGAGTGCGAGGACCTGGTCAGCGTGCTGACCAGCAGCGGCGACGGCGTGCTCGCCGCCGTGCTCCGCCCCTGAGGGCCCTCTCCCCCGCCCTCGCGCCCGTCGCGTCCGTCGCGCCCCTCTCCCCTCGCGGCCCCGAGGTCGCCATCCCCTCGCGCCTCCGGTTAGCCCCACAGACTTGGGTTTATTCGGCGCCGATAAGCCCAAGTCTGTGGGGTTTCCCGTGGCCGGGCGGGAGTTGAGGGCCGGTGCGGGTTCCCCGGCGGCCGGGCGGGAGTTGGGCACCTCCCTCGCCGGGCCCGCCGCACACCCCACCCCGACACAGCAGCGGGGCCTCGCACCGTGCGGTGCGAGGCCCCGAGAGCGGCTGATGCCGTGGATCAGGCCTTGATGACGCCGCCGAGGGCGTCACGCAGCTCCTCGGCCTCCGCTGCCGAGATCTCGACGACCAGACGGCCGCCCCCCTCGAGCGGGACGCGCATGATGATGCTGCGACCTTCCTCGACGACCTCGAGCGGACCGTCTCCGGTGCGCGGCTTCATAGCGGCCATGGCGTGCCTCCTTGATGTGTCGCTGCCCCGAGGTGCTCCCCCGGACGGGGCCTCGGACAGCGCGGGTACGGTGTCCATTATCTCAGGTCCTCGGACCTGCTGGAGCGCCGTGCCCGGTGACGCCTCCGCGGGAGCTCGATCCCGCCCCCGATCCGGCCCAGCGCGACCAGCACCAGGACCACGCCGACGACCACTGCGACGAGCAGCAGCAGGAGCACCATCGGGCTCGCGGCGGTCACCGCTGCGCCGCCTCCCGCAGCACCGCGAGGGCTTCCTCCGCGGTGTCCACCACGCGCAGCAGGTCGATGTCCTCGGGGTTGATGGTGGCCTCGTCCAGCACGGCGCTGCGCAGCCAGTCGAGCAGCCCCTGCCAGTAGGCGCGGCCGACGAGCACCACGGGGAACATCTCGACCTTGTGGGTCTGCATGAGGCACAGGGCCTCGAAGAGCTCGTCGAAGGTGCCGTAACCGCCGGGCATGACGACGAAGCCGCTGGAGTACTTCACGAACATGGTCTTGCGGGCGAAGAAGTAGCGGAAGTCGACGCCGAGGTCGACGTACTGGTTCATCCCCTGCTCGTGCGGCAGCTCGATGCCGAGGCCGACGGAGACGCCGCCCGCTTCCTTGGCGCCGCGGTTCCCGGCCTCCATGATGCCGGGGCCGCCACCGGTGATCACCGCGTAGCCCATCTCCACGATGCCGGCGGCGATCTCCCGGGCCAGCTCGTAATGCGGGTGCCCGGCGGGGAGACGCGCGGAGCCGAAGATGGACACGGCCGGGCCCAGCTCGGCGAGAGCCCCGAAGCCCTCGACGAACTCGGACTGGATGCGCAGCACCCGCCAGGGGTCGGAGTGGACCCAGTCGCCGGGGCCGTCCTCCTCGAGCAGGCGCTGGTCGGTGGTGCGGGTGGGGCGCTGGGCCCCGCGCAGGGTGACCGGCCCCTTGCGATGCTCGCGGTCGCGCAGCGCGGCGCTGTCCGGGGTCGGGGCGGCGCTGTCGGGGGTCGAGGACGTCGGGGTGCTCATGCATCGAGCGTAGTCGCCGGGGCCGACGGTGCGAGGAACCTCCGCAATCCCGCGAGGGCCGCCTCGAGGTCCGCGACCGGGACGTGCTCGTCGTCGGTGTGGGCGAGCAGCGGGTCCCCGGGGCCGAAGTTGACCGCGGGCGTGCCGAGGGCGGCGAAGCGGGAGACGTCGGTCCAGCCCTGCTTCGCAGCGACCGGGACGTCCGCGCCGAGGGCGGCGAGGAAGGCGCGGGCCGGGGCGGTGTCGAGACCGGGCAGGGCGCCGGGCGCGGCGTCGGTCACCTCGATGTCGAGGTCGAGGCCGGCCAGGACCTCGCGCACGTGCGCCTCGGCCTGCTCGACGGAGGTGTCCGGGGCGAAGCGGTAGTTCAGGGTGGCGCTCGCCCGGTCCGGGATGACGTTCCCGGCGATGCCGCCGCTGATCGCGACGGCGTTCAGGCACTCGCGGTACTCGAGCCCGTCGATCACGGCGCGGCGCGCCTCGTAGGCGGCGAGCCGCTCGAGGACGGGAGCGAGATGGTGGATGGCGTTGTCCCCCACCCAGTCCCGGGCGGAGTGGGCGGCGATGCCGCGCGCCGTGACCTCGAGCTTCATGGTGCCCTTGCAGCCGCCCTCGACGCCGGCGGAGGTCGGC
Source organism: Brachybacterium sp. J153 (assembly GCF_036311905.1). Taxonomy (NCBI): domain Bacteria; kingdom Bacillati; phylum Actinomycetota; class Actinomycetes; order Micrococcales; family Dermabacteraceae; genus Brachybacterium; species Brachybacterium sp. J153. The sequence continues at coordinate 9,704 of NZ_JAZDCH010000021.1, forward strand.
TCGCCGAGGATCGCGAAGTCGGCCTCGAGCAGCTTGGGCCGCTCGGCCGCGAGGCGGGTGAGGGAGTTGTCGGCCGCGGCGACCTCCTCGTGGTCGTAGAAGATCCAGGTGAGGTCCATGGGGGCGGCGTCGGCCTCGACGGCCAGGGCCAGCAGCACGGCGACCCCGCCCTTCATGTCGCAGCTGCCGCGCCCCCACAGCTCCTCGCGGCCCTCCCGCACCCGGCGACGGGAGGGGAGGTTGCCGGCGAGGGGGACGGTGTCGAGGTGCCCGGCGAGCAGCACGCGCTGCGGGAGTCCGCGGTCGGTGCGGGCGATCACGGTGTCGCCGTCGCGGAGCACCTCGAGGTGCGGGGCGCGATGGAGGAGCGTCTGCTCGATCGCGTCGGCGAGGGCGCGCTCGTTCCCGGAGACCGACTCGATGTCGACGATCGCGGCGGTGAGATCCGCGATCGGGGCGGTGGGGTCCAGGGCGGGGGCGTCGCTCGTGCTCATGGCGGCCATGGTGCCACGGCCGACGGGCGCCGCGGCGGCGGGCAGGTGCCGCTCACGTCGGGCTCCCTCCCGCACCCGACCGCTCACTCCGCGGTCCAGGCACCTCCGGCCCGGGCGAGGCGCAGCGCGACCGCCTCGGCGTGGCGCAGCAGCTGGGCGGAGGTCCCCGGCTCGGCGGTGATCGCGGATCCGGGCTGCGCGGTGGAGACGGGCACGCCCACCATGAGGCGCCGTTCGTAGACGGTGCCGTCGGTGCCGACGGGGGTGTACAGGCCGTCGACGGCGATCGAGCCGGTGAGCATACGGGTGCGGCTGCCGCGGGACGCCCAGGAGTCCTTCTGCGCCTCGCCCCGCTCGCGCCAGGCGCCGAGCAGGGGGCTGCGGTAGGCGGGGAGGTCCACGGGCGGCAGGTGCGCCTCGAGCACGCCGTCGCAGAGCAGGCTCGCACCCTCCGCGCCGCGCACGGCGTAGCGTCCCGCGGCCTCGTCGATGTCGAGGTGCATCCGCGGGCCGACGAAGCGCACCAGCCCCGCCTCCTCGAGGGCGAGCACCTGGCGGGCGCGGAGCACGGGCGGTCCCGAGGCCCAGGAGGCGAAGGCGTTGCGGAGGTGGCCGTCGATGTCGCGGCGCACCGACTCGGTCGTATAGGCACCGAGGTCGATCAGCCGATTGACCTGCACGCGCATCGCGATCAGCACGCGATACACGAGCACCCACGCGGGGTCCGGGGCGGTTGCGGCGCGCAGCGCCTCCCGCAGCACGTCGCGGGTACGGCGGTGCGCGTCCTCGACGGCCCGGGCGTCCCCGCCGCGCCGACCGAAGGGGAACAGCAGCGGCAGCAGCGCCCCGTCGCGGGCGAGCTCGGCGAAACCAGCCGCGGCGAGCGCGCGGCGCAGCTCGGCGAGGATCAGCGGCATGACCTCCCGTTCGTGGTCCACGCCGGCGGGGCGCACCGCGAGCTCGAGCACCCGCTCGGGGGTGAGGACCTCGGGCGTGTAGGGGGCCGGCAGCTCGCTGCCGAGGTCGGGCTTCGGGCGGTAGACCATCCCCGAGCGGGAGCCGACCACGAGCAGCGGCTCGCCGCCGCCGGGCAGGTAACGGAGGCCCGAGGGAGCCTCGTCGTCCGGCACGAAACGGCCACCCGCCACGGAGGTGAGCATGCCGATCGCGTCGTAGAAGTTCAGCCCCATCCCCTGCACCGCGACGGCCTCACGACCGAGCATCGCCGCGTAGTCGACCTCGAGCGGGTTGGCGGGGCCGAGGTGGAGCAGGCCGTGCCGCTCGGCGGCGTCGGCGAGCTGCTGGGAGCGGGGGCCGAGGGCGGTGGCGAGGTGCCCGAGGGCGAGGGCGACCGCGTCGACGCGCAGCACCCTCCCGTCATCGAGTCGCACCCGCTGGGGACCGTCGGCGGGTCCGGTGACGTCGACCGCCTCGGCGGCGTGCGGGACGATCCGCAGCCGCTGCGGGTCGGCATCGGCGATCGCGCGCTCGAGGACGGCGGCGAGGTAGCGCCCGTGGGCGGCGCGCGAGGCGAAGTCGGTGGGGGCGTATCCCTCGGCGGCGAGATGGTCGGCGAGGGTGTCCCGGTGCGCGGCGGGGAGCTGCGGATGACAGCTCGCATCGGGGTAGAGCGTGGTCTGGCAGGTGGTGGTGTTCATGAGCAGCACCTCGGGCTGGTCATGACGCCACACCGCTCCCCCGCGCCCCACGAGCGGATCGATCACGTGGACGGTGAGCGGCCCCTGCCAGGACCCGGTGCGGGAGGCGGCGACGAGCCGTTCGACGATCGCCGTGCCGCGGGGACCGGCGCCGACGACGGCGAGGGTGCGCAGGGGCTCGGAGCGATCGGTCATCCTCCCAGTATGCGATGCCCTGTGCGGTGGTCCGACTCGTGTCGGGCACCGTCGGCCGACGGGTTCTGGGACCATGGACGCATGTCGACCGCGCCGCCGCCCCGCCATCTGCCCCGTGCCGTCTCCTCGGAGATGCCGCGGCTGATGGGCGGCCGTCAGCTCGCGCGGATCCGGGCGATCGCCGAGTCGACGCCGCTGCCGGAGGAGCGGGCGCTGGCCGATGCCGCCGTGCTCACGGCCTGGCTGACCCCGGCGCAGCGCGCCCGCTACGCCCGCTCCCTGCGCAGCGGACCGGGGCCCGAGGAGTTCGCGGAGCGCCTGGCCGATGAGCGTCGGGTCGCGCTCGAGGAGGACCACGAGGCGCTGGTCGAGGAGCTGGAGTCGGCCGCCGCGGCGCAGCGTGCCGCGCGGCAGACCCCCTGGCGGGTCCTCGAAGGTCTGCTCCTGCTCACGGCGCTCGGCCTCCTCGCCACCGTCGCCGTCCTCGATGCGTGGCCCCGCGACCGGGCGTCGGCGCTCACCCTCTCCGCGTACCCGGAGGAGCTGGCGTGGCTCGTCGGCGGGGCGGCGCTGTCGCTGCTGGTGGCCGCGGTCGTCGGGTCGGTGGCGACCCGCCGCCGGGACCGGGCGCTGCTGGACTGGGCCGTGGACCGTCCGGGCCAGCTGGGCCGCGGCCTGCCGATGGCGATCGGGCCGCAGCGCGAATCGGCCGGCCCGGCGATCCTGCGTGCCCTGGGCCCCGCGCTGCTGCTCGCGGCCGGGGTGCTGGCCCTCGTCGCCGGGGCGGCGGTGCTGCTGATCGCGCTGCTCGCCGTCGGCGAGAGCGACCTGCTGACCTCCTCCCTCGCCGCTCTCGTCGGCGGAGCGGTGCTCATCGCCGCCGCGGCGCTGTGGAGCCATCTGAACGGCCGACGGCTCGAGCGGGTCGTGCGCCGGGCCCGCGCGATCGAGTGGGTCGGCTCCGCGACCTCGGGCGGGGCGACGCCGGCGGTGTGAGCGGCGCGGCGGTGCCGACCTCCGGCAGGTCGCGGTGCAAGGCGTCCCCGGCCCTCGTGTGTCCTTCGCCCCGCCCGTCGGACTCCCCCGGCTCCTTCTCGGGACCGCTCCGTAGACTCGCCCCATGACTTCTTCGACGACGGACACCTCCGCCCCGACGACCGCTCCCGCCACCCACGCGTGGGGCATCGGCCTGGCCACGCTGGCCGCCGACGGCTCGACCCTGGACGCCTGGTACCCGGCTCCGGAGCTCGGCGAGGCGCCCGCGGATCCCGCGGCCCACCCCCTCCACGCGCAGCTCGCCGCCGCCGCGACCCAGGACGAGGTGCGCGCCACCGCCCAGGAGGTCGTGGTCCGCGCGATCGACCTCACCGCCGCCCCGGCCGATGCGGCCGACGCCTATCTGCGCCTGCACCTGCTCTCCCACCGGCTCGTGCAGCCCAACGCCCAGAACCTCGACGGCCTGTTCGGAGCGCTCACCAACGTGGTGTGGACCTCCGAGGGTCCCTGCGCGGTGACCGGCTTCGAGGAGACCCGCCTGCGCCTGATCGCGGCGGGCCGCACCCCGACGGTGTTCTCGGTCGACAAGTTCCCGCGCATGGTCGATTACGTGCTGCCCGCCGGTGTGCGCATCGGCGACGCGGACCGCGTGCGCCTGGGCGCCCACCTCGCCGAGGGCACCACGGTGATGCACGAGGGCTTCGTGAACTTCAACGCCGGCACCCTCGGCACCTCGATGATCGAGGGCCGCATCTCCCAGGGCGTCATCGTCGAGGACGGCTCCGACGTGGGCGGCGGCGCCTCCACGATGGGCACTCTCTCCGGCGGCGGCACCGAGCGGGTCCGCATCGGCCGCCGCTCGCTGATCGGCGCGGAGGCCGGGATCGGCATCGCCCTCGGCGACGACTGCGTGGTCGAGGCGGGGCTGTACGTCACCGCCGGCACCAAGGTCACGGTGGTCGGCGAGGCCGGCGTCGAGCCGCACGTGGTCAAGGCCCGTGAGCTCTCCGGCGTGCCGAACCTGCTCTTCCGCCGCAACTCGCTGACCGGTGCGGTCGAGGTCGTCGCCCGGGCAGGGCAGACCGTCGCCCTCAACGAGGCGCTGCACGCCAACTGACAGTTCCCGCCCGCACCACCCGAAGGGATCCGAGGTGACGCATCGCGCCCGCCCCGCGCGCTCCGCGACGCGTCACCTCGCGATCCCCCTGGTGATGGTGCTGCTGCTGGGCGGGATCGCCGGCGGCTCCTATCTCGCGCTCGAGCGCTACGGCTCCCCCGCCCACGCCGGGACCTGCGTCGCCACCGGCCTCGGGACCAGCCACCGCTACACCACCGACCGCGTCGCGAACGCCGCGCTGATCAGCGCGATCGCCGTGGACCGGGGCATGCCGCCGCGCGCGGCGTCGATCGCGCTCGCGACGGCCTATCAGGAGTCGCGCCTGCAGAACATCGACCACGGCGACCGCGATTCGCTGGGGCTGTTCCAGCAGCGGCCCTCGCAGGGGTGGGGCACGGAGGAGGAGATCATGGATCCGATCTACTCCGCCAACGCCTTCTACGACGCGCTCGAGCAGGTCGAGGGCTACGCGCAGGGCGACATCAACGACGTGGCCCAGGAGGTGCAGCGCAGCGGCTTCCCGGAGGCGTACCGGGACCACGAGACCGAGGGGCGGCTGTACGCCTCCGCGCTCACCGGGCAGTCCGGGGCGAACCTGGTCTGCTCCCTCGAGGATGTCGGGGCGACCGTCTCCCCCGAGCAGGTCCGTGCCGAGATCGCCCGCCAGTTCCCGCGCCTCACCGAGGCGGGCCGGATCACGACGGCTCTCGCGGGCGCGGCCGAGTCGGCGCCGCAGGTGCCCGGCGGGGCGGGGGCCACCGCGCTGGTGATCGACGTCGGCGGCGACGAGACGCTCGGCTGGGCGCTCGCGAACTGGGCCGTGGCCCGCGCGGCCGACGACGCCGTGGTGCAGGTCAGCTATCAGGGTCGGGTCTGGGATCGCGCGGTGCGGGGCGAACAGGCTGCGCGCTGGGCGGACGCCGACGGCGGCGACAGCGAGCGAGTGGTGGTGCTGGTCGCCGGCGGCTGAGGCGTCCGGAGCAGTCCGGGGCGCCCCCGGGCTCAGAAGACCGTGAGCCCACGGTCGCGGAACTGCTCGCGGACCCGCTCGACCACCTCGGCGGACGGCGGGGCGACATCCCGGAGCCGGTACTCCATGCCGAGGCTGTCCCACTTGTCCTGGCCCATGTTGTGGAAGGGCAGCACCTCGACGCGGTCCACGACCGCGGACCAGCGCTCGACGATGTCCGCGACCCGCTCGACGTTCTCGACGTCGTCGGTCCATCCGGGGACGACCACGAAGCGGATCCACACCCGGGCGGTGCCGCGGGCGGCGAGCCGGTCCCCGAAGTCGATCGTCGGCTGCAGGGAGCGGCCGGTCAGCGCCCGGTACGCCTCCTCGCTGCCGGACTTGACGTCCAGCAGCACCAGGTCGACGTCCTCGAGCATCGCGTCGGAGGCGGCGGCGCCGAGATAGCCGGAGGTGTCGATCGCGGTGTGCACCCCCATCTCGCGGGCCGCGTGCAGCACCCGCGCCGCGGCGGCGGGCTGCATCAGCACCTCCCCGCCGGAGAGGGTGATCCCCCCGCCGGTGGAGCGGAACACGGGCCGGTAGCGGCGGACCTTGCGGATCAGCTCGGAGACCTCGACCTCCTCGCCGCGGCGCCGCTCCATGGTGTCGGGGTTGTGGCAGTAGACGCAGCGCAGCGGGCAGCCGGCGAAGAACACCGTCAGCCGGGTACCGGGGCCGTCGACGGCGGTGACCAGCTCCCAGGAGTGGACCGAGGCGACCTCTCCCGCGCGGATCGCCCGGAGGCGCTCGGCGCGGTCGAGGTCCGCGGCGGCCACCCCGTCGAGCCCGGCCCCGTGGCGACGGGGCACGGTCGGGGCGGGCACCGCGGGGAGAGCGATGTCGGTCATGGCGGGGTCAGGCCCCCTGGTGGAAGGTGCGGTCCAGGACGTCGAGCTGCTGCTCGCGGGTGAGCTTCACGAAGTTCACCGCGTAGCCGGAGACGCGGACGGTCAGGTTCGGGTAGTTCTCCGGGTGCTCCATCGCGTCGATCAGCGTGTCCTTGTTGAGCACGTTGATGTTGGCGTGGAACAGGCCGGACTCGGCGTTGTTCCGGGCGCGGTTCGCGCGCATGGACGCCAGGCGGCTGTCGAAGGTGGGGGTGCTCATCGGTGTCTCCTCGGGGTGTGCGGGGTGGTGGGTGCGGTCGGCCGACGGGGAGGTCCCGTCGGTCCGGGTGGATCCGTCAGTCCTGGTCGATGAGGAAGCCGGCGTCGAGGATGCCGACGAGGTTGGCGACCTGCTCATCCTTGGTGCGGCCGAGCCCCTGCGGGGTGATGGTGTTGGTCAGCGAGATGCCGTCGAGGGCGTCCTGGTAGTCGAGCTTGCCGACCGACAGCATCGAGGCGACCATCCCGTGGGTGTCGGCGCCGTTCTCCGGGTTCGCCCCCGGGGAGAAGGGCGTCCCCGCCCGGTGCCCCGAGGGGAAGGACCCGGTGGCCTTCCCGTAGACGACGTTCGAGGTGATCGTCAGCACCGACTGCGTGGGGATCGCGTCGCGGTACATCGGGATCGCGCTGATCTTCTGCATCACGGTGTGCACGATCGTCGCCGCGATGTCGTCGGCGCGGTCGTCGTCGTTGCCGTAACGGGGGAACTCGCCCTCGGTCACGTAGTCGACGATCAGTCCGGTCTCGTCCCGCACCGGGGTGACCTGCGCGTAGCGGATCGCGGAGAGGGAGTCCGCGACGATCGACAGGCCCGCGATGCCGCAGCCCATGGTGCGCACGATCTCGCTGTCGTGCAGCGCCATCTCGATCGCCTCGTAGGCGTAGCGGTCGTGGCTGTAGTGGATGATGTTCAGCGCCTCGACGTAGGTGCCGACCACCCAGTCGAGCATCTCCTCGTAGCGCTGCCACACCTCGTCGAAGTCCAGCGGTCCCTCGCCCGTGATCGGGGTGTGCAGCCCGGGCTCGGTGATCTGCTTGCCGGAGACCTCGTCGCGGCCGCCGTTCAGGGCGTACAGCAGGGCCTTGCCGGCGTTGACGCGGGCACCGAAGAACTGCATCTGCTTGCCGACCCGCATCGGGGAGACGCAGCAGGCGATCGCGGCGTCGTCACCCCAGCGCTCGCGGATCTGCGCGTCGGACTCGTACTGGATCGAGGAGGTCTCGATGGAGATCGCGGAGCAGAACTCCTTGTACCCCTCGGGCAGGGCAGGGTCCCAGAAGATGGTGATGTTGGGCTCCGGGGCAGGGCCGAGGTTGCGCAGGGTCTGCAGCAGCCGGAACGAGGTCTTCGTGACCAGCGGTCGACCGTCCTCGGCGAATCCGGCGTCGGACCAGGTCGCCCAGTAGGGGTCGCCGGAGAAGATCTGGTCGTAGTCGATGGTGCGCAGGAAGCGGACGATGCGCAGCTTGATCACGAGCGCGTCGATGATCTCCTGCGCCGCGGACTCGGTGAGGGTGCCCGCTACGAGATCCCGCTGGAAGTACACGTCGAGGAAGCCGGAGAGGCGACCGATGGACATCGCGGCGCCGTCCTGGCTCTTCACCGAGGCGAGGTACGCCATGTAGGTCCACTGCACGGCCTCCTGGGCGGTCGCCGCGGGGCGACGCAGGTCCAGACCGTAGATCTCGCCGAGGCGGATCAGCTTCTGCAACGCCTTGATCTGCTCGGAGTGCTCCTCGCGGTAGCGGGCCCAGTGCTCGGAGAAGCCCTGGTCCGCGACGGCGTCCTTCGCGGTCTTCTTCTCCGCGATCAGGGCGTCCGCGCCGTAGAGGGCGAGGCGGCGGTAGTCGCCGATGATGCGGCCGCGGCCGTAGGCGTCCGGCAGGCCGGTGATGATGTGGCTCGAGCGGGCGGCGCGGATCCGCGGGGTGTAGATGTCGAAGACGCCGTCGTTGTGGGTCTTGCGGTGCTTGGTGAAGATCTCCCGGATCCGCGGATCGGGTTCCTTGCCCGCCTCCCGGATCGCGGTCTCGACCATGCGCCAGCCGCCGCTGGGCATCATGGCGCGCTTCAGCGGCACGTCGGTCTGCAGGCCGACGATCACGTCGTCGTCCTCGCTGATGTACCCGGCGGGGAAGGCGTCGATGTCCGCGGGGGTCTCGGTGTCGACGTCGTAGACGCGGCGCCGCCGCTCCTCCGAGAGATAGGTCCGCTCGAGGTGGTCCCAGAGCCGGAGGGTCTTCTCGGTGGGGCCGGCGAGGAAGGAGGCATCGCCCTCGTAGGGCGCGTAGTTGCGCAGGATGAAGTCGCGCACGTCGATGCCGTCCTGCCACGGGCCGGGGGTGAATCCCGCCCAGGCATCACCTCCGGCGGCCTCGGCGGCGACGCGATCGGTGGTGGCTGACGTCATGGCGATCCTCCTCGGGAGCGGGAGGGCCGGTCGGGACGATGCCCTCCGCGATGTCTCCACCGTAGGCCCGCGGGAGGGTCTCGCCCCGGGCAGTTGGTCCCGCGGAGGACCTGCGGCGATGTCGCGCCCGTCACGTCCTCGCAGGACATGCGACGGGCCCGGTGGGGGTCCGGTGGGGGGGGGTGGGGGGGCCGTGGGGTTGAAGGAGCAGGGGTCCAGGGGGAGGACACGAGACGGCCACGTCGCAGCCCAGGTCGGAAAGGACACCGGGCCCGTGGGTTCAGCGGATCAGTGGTCCAGGCGACGCTCGCGCGCGAGCTTCTCCTGGTACGCGCGGCGCTCGGCCTCGACCTCGGAGGCGAGCTGCTCGAGACGCAGCTCGGTGGTGCCGGTGCGGGACTCCATCGGCACGTAGTCGCGCTCGGACTCGCCGATGTAGATCTGGCGGGGGCGCCCGATCTTCGTCTCGGGATCGTGGATCATCTCCTGCCACTGCGCGATCCAGCCGGGCAGGCGGCCGATCGCGAACAGGACCGTGAACATGTGGGTGGGGAACCCAATGGCCTTGTAGATGATGCCGGTGTAGAAATCGACGTTCGGGTAGAGCTTGCGCTCGACGAAGTAGTCGTCCTTCAGCGCGATCTCCTCGAGCTTCATCGCCAGCTCAAGGCGCTCGTCATGGACCCCGAGCCGCTCGAGGACGTCGTCGGCGATCTTCTTGACGAACTTCGCACGCGGGTCGTAGTTCTTGTAGACCCGGTGGCCGAAGCCCATCAGACGGATGCCGTCCTCCTTGTTCTTCACCTTCTCCATGAAGTCGCGGGGGTCCATGCCCTCGTCGCGGATGGTGTTCAGCATCTCCATCACGGCGGCGTTCGCACCGCCGTGGGCGGGGCCGGAGAGGGCGCCGATGCCGGCGGAGATCGAGGTGAACAGGTTCGCCTGCGCGGAGCCGACCAGGCGCACCGCCGAGGTGGAGCAGTTCTGCTCGTGATCGGCGTGGAGGATCAGCAGCTGCTCCATGGCCCGCACCACGACCGGATCCGCGATGTACTCCTCGACGGGGAAGCCGAAAGTCAGGCGCAGGAAGTTCTCGATCAGGGAGAGCCGGTTGTCCGGGTAGAGGAGGGCGTGGCCCTGCGCGATGCGGTGCGCGTAGGCGGCCATGGTGGGCACCTTGGCGAGCAGCCGCACGGAGGACAGGCGAAGCTGCTCCTCGTCGAAGGGGTTCAGCGAGTCCTGGTAGAAGGTCGACAGGCCCGAAACGCCAGCCTGCAGTACCGCCATCGGGTGGGCATCGCGGGGGAAGCCGTCGAACATGCGCCGGAAGCGCTCGTCGAGCAGGGTGCGCCGCTCGACCTGGGCCACGAAGTTCTCCAGCTGGCCCTGCGTGGGCAGCTCGCCGTGGATCAGGAGGTAGGACACCTCGAGGAAGGTCGAGCTCTCGGCCAGCTGCTCGATCGGGTAGCCGCGGTAGCGCAGGATCCCCTCATCGCCGTCGATGTAGGTGATCGCCGACTTGGCGTTGGCGGTGTTCATGAAACCGGGGTCGTAGGTCACGTTCCCGGTCTCCTTGCGCAGCGGGCCAATCCCGACGCCGGAGTTGCCCTCCACCGACGGGACGACCGGCAGGTCCAGGGACTTCTCCCCGAGGGTGAGGCGGGCGGTCGACGTGGGCTGATCCATGGGCTCTCCGTTGTGCGTGGTCGGATCGTTCAGAGGCGCGCGAGGCGCTGTGCGGCGGCGGCGATGCGCTCGTCGGTGGCGGTGAGGGCGATGCGGACGAAGGTCCCTCCCCCCTCACCATAGAACATGCCGGGGGCGACCAGCACACCGGCCGAGGCGAGGCGTTCGACGCTCGCCATCGACTCCTCGCCGAAGGTCGTCCACAGGTACAGACCGGCCTGGGAGCCGTGGATCCGGCCCCCCGCCGCCTCGACCGCGGGGGCGAGGAGGGCGCGGCGGGCGCGGTAGACCTCGTGCTGGGCGGCGGCGGCCGCGTCATCGCCGAGAGCGGCGGTCATCGCGATCTGCATCGGTCCGGGCAGCATCATCCCGGCCTGCTTACGCACCGCGACGAGCTCGCCGACGAGAGCGGGATCACCCGCGACGAAGGCGGCCCGGTAGCCGGCGAGATTGGACTGCTTGGACAGCGAGTACACGCAGAGCAGCCCGTCGAGGGAGCCGCCGTTGACCCGCGGATCGAGCACCGAGGGCACCTCGTCGACGGTCCAGGGCAGCAGGGCGTAGCACTCGTCAGAGGCGACGATGATCCCGCGCTCCCGCGCCCAGGCGACCACCGCGGCGAGCTGCGCGGCCGAGAGCACCTCTCCCGTCGGGTTCGAGGGGCTGTTCAGCCAGAGCAGACGGATCCGGTCGACGGCCGCGGCATCCGGCAGCGCCGCATCGCCGTGCGCGGCGAGGGCGGCCACGTCCACGGGCAGCGGCTCGGCGCCGACGAACCGGGCACCCATGTCGTAGGTGGGATAGGCGATGTGCGGGAAGGCCACCGCATCGCCCGCCCCGAGACCGAGCTGGAAGGGCAGGTGCGCGACCAGCTCCTTGGAGCCGACGGTGGGCAGCACCGCGTCGGCGGTGAGGTCCTCCCCCGCCCCACGGCGGCGGCGCAGGAAGTCGACGAGCGCCGCGCGCAGTGCGGGGGTGCCGATGGTCTGCGGGTAGCCGGGGCTGTCCGCGGCGGCCGCGAGCGCGGCCTGCACGGAGGCCGGGGTCGGGTCGACGGGGGTGCCGACCGAGAGGTCCACGAGGCCCTCCGGATGGGCGGCGGCCCGCTGCTTCGCACCGGTGAGGGCGTCCCAGGGGAAGGCGGGCAGGCGTCCGGCGAGCGACCGCCGGGCGGCTCCGGCGGGGCGGGTCTCCTCGGTCATGGCGGCTCGGCTCAGTTCTGCGGCGGCAGCGCCGCGATGAGGGGGTGGTCCTTGTCGATGACGCCCATCTTGGCCGCGCCGCCGGGGGCGCCGAGGTCGTCGAAGAAGTGGACGTTCGCGTCGTAGTACTCGGCCCACTGGTCGGGGACGTCGTCCTCGTAGTAGATCGCTTCGACCGGGCACACCGGCTCGCAGGCGCCGCAGTCCACGCACTCGTCGGGCTGGATGTACAGCGACCGGGTGCCCTCGTAGATGCAGTCCACCGGGCACTCGTCCACGCAGGCGCGATCCTTCACGTCCACGCAGGGCAGGGCGATCACATAGGTCATGGGGCGGCGTCCTTCCGGTCTCGAGCCGGGTCCATTCTGTCATTCCCCCGCCTCGCGACCCCTCTCCGTCCCCGGCCGCTCGACGCGGACGTGATGCGAGGAACACCCCGTCGGCCGCGGGCCCCGGACCGCTAGCCTCGGGGGATGGACGAGCAGAGCCCGGATCGGGTCCGCGCCGGATGGGCGCCTTTCCTCCAGGAGGGGCGCCGCGTCGTGATCCGCTCCGCGATCGACCGCTCCCGTTCCCCGCACGGCGAGTCGATGACCGATGCGCTGGGCACCGTGATCGCGACCGATGAGGAGTCGGTGACGGTGATGACGCGCCGCGGCGACGTGAGGGTGCCCCGGGTGCTGATCATCGCGACGAAGGAGGTCCCGCCGCCGCCGGTGCGTCGGGTGCGGGACGCCGCGCCCTGAGGATGTAGTCCGCCGCGGAGACGACGTGCAGGACCACGCCGATCCACACCAGCACCTGCACCGCGCCGATCAGGCCGGGGGCCCACGCGGCCGCTGCGACCAGCAGGAACACGGAGGACATCAGCACGAAGGTGCGGACCTTTCCGAGCCGGGAGACGGCGATGCGCCCGCCCAGCGCGGCGCGGGTGGCGAGCGCCGCCATCGCCACGTCCATCAGCAGGATCAGCACCAGCGCCGCCCAGGGCAGCAGGCCCGCGAGGGCGAGGGTGAGGACGATCGCGGCGAGTCCCAGCCGGTCCGCGATCGGGTCGATGATCTCGCCGACGCGGCTGGTCTGGTCCAGGGTGCGGGCCAGGAGCCCGTCGACCCAGTCGGTGCTCGCCCAGACCAGCAGCAGCACCACGGCGAGGGTGTCCGGGCCGTCCAGCAGCAGGCGGCACACCGGGAGCAGCAGCACGAAGCGCAGCAGGGTGACCAGGTTGGGCAGGGTCGCCCAGTCGCGCCGGGGTGAGCTCATCGCCGCCTCCGCCGCAGGGTCACCACGAGCGCCGCCGCGAAGGGGACCAGGATCCCGATGCCCTGCACGATCCAGCCCGCGTACTGGGTCTGCTCGGCGACGACGGCGGGGACCAGCACCCCGCCGCCCGCTCCTCTGCCGAGGAACGGGCCGGCGATCAGCCCCCACAGCGAACCGAGGAGCAGCAGCGGCAGCCGGGCCCCGGTCGAGGCGACCAGGAAAACGCAGGCCGTGACCTGGAACAGCAGCCCCAGCAGCAGACCCGTCGGCACCTGCACCGACCCGAGATCGAGCCGCATCCGATGCGTGGTGATCAGGAACAGCACCGAGATCACGGCGATCACCACCGCCATCACCGCCTGGGAGACTCGGGCGGAGACGGAGGTGGTGTCGACCGTTCTCGGGCCGTTCGGGGGCGTCACCGGATCACTGGACCGAACGCGCCCGGGAAACCGCGCGACGACGCTCGGTGGGATCGAGAATCACCTTGCGGATGCGGACGATCTCGGGGGTGACCTCGACGCACTCGTCCTCGCCCGCGAACTCGAGGGACTCCTCGAGGGTGAGCTTCCGCGGCGGCACCAGGTTCTCGAAGCTGTCCGCGCTGGCGGCGCGCATGTTGGTCAGCTTCTTCTCCTTGGTGATGTTCACGTCCATGTCCTCGTTGCGGGAGTTCTCCCCGACGATCTGGCCCGTGTACACCTCGGAGGTGGGCTCGACGAAGAAGCTGCCGCGCTCCTGGAGGTTGATCATCGCGTACGGCGTCACGGCGCCGGGGCGGTCCGCGACGAGGGACCCGGTGTTGCGGAACTCGATGTCGCCCATCCACGGCTCGAAGCCGTCGGCGTAGGACGAGGCGATGCCGTTGCCGCGGGTCTCGGTCATGAAGCGGGTGCGGAAGCCGATCAGGCCGCGGGAAGGCACGGTGAACTCCATGCGCACCCAGCCGGAGCCGTGGTTGCTCATGGTCTCCATGCGGCCCTTGCGCGAGGCCATCAGCTGGGTGACGGTGCCGAGGTACTCCTCCGGCACGTCGATGGTCATCCGCTCGACGGGCTCGTGGGTCTTCCCGTCGATGGTGCGGGTGAGCACCTTGGGCTTGCCGACGGTGAGCTCGAAGCCCTCGCGGCGCATCTGCTCGACGAGGATCGACAGGGCCAGCTCACCGCGGCCCTGCACCTCCCAGGCGTCGGGGCGCTCGGTCGGGAGCACCTTGAGGGACACGTTGCCGACCAGCTCGGAATCGAGGCGGTCCTTCACCTGGCGAGCGGTGAGCTTGTGGCCCTTGCCGTTCTTGCCGGCGATCGGCGAGGTGTTGATGCCGATGGTCATGGAGATCGCCGGGTCGTCGATCGCGATGAGCGGCAGCGGACGCGGGTCGGAGACGTCGGTGAGGGTCTCGCCGATCATGATCTCCGGGATGCCGGCGACCGCGACGATGTCGCCCGGGCGGGCGGCGCGCGTCATCGGCTCGCGGGAGAGGCCCTTGGTCTCGAGCAGCTCGGTGATCTTGACGGTCTTCGTGGCGCCGTCCTGTGTGCACCAGGCGACCTGCTGGCCCTTGGTGAGCTCGCCGTTCTTGATGCGCAGCAGCGCGAGGCGGCCCAGGAACGGGGAGGCGTCGAGGTTGGTGACGTGGGCCTGGAGCGGCATCTCGTCATCGAAGCTCGGTGCGGGGATCTTCTCGAGGATGGTCTTGAACAGCGCCTCGACCGTCTCCTCCTCCGGCAGGGTGCCGTCGGCGGGCTTGTCGAGGGAGGCGCGACCGGCCTTGCCGGAGGCGTAGACGACGGGCACGTCGAGGACGGCGTCGAGGTCGATGTCCTCGACCTCGTCGGCGAGGTCCGAGGCGAGGCCCAGGAGCAGGTCGGTGGCCTCGCCGACGACCTCGTCGATGCGCGCGTCGGGGCGGTCGACCTTGTTGACCACCAGAATCACGGGCAGCTTCGCGGCGAGCGCCTTGCGCAGCACGAAGCGGGTCTGCGGGAGCGGGCCCTCCGAGGAGTCGACCAGGAGCACGACGCCGTCGACCATGGACAGGCCGCGCTCGACCTCGCCGCCGAAGTCGGCGTGGCCGGGGGTGTCGATCACGTTGATGGTGATGCCCTCTGGCTCCCCGATCGTCGCGGCGGAGGGGCCGGTGTACCGGATCGCCGTGTTCTTCGCGAGGATGGTGATGCCCTTCTCGCGCTCGAGCTCGCCGGAGTCCATCGCCCGCTCGTCGTGCTTGTCGCGCTCCCCGAAGGCGCCGCCCTGGGTGAGCATGGCGTCCACGAGGGTGGTCTTGCCGTGGTCGACGTGGGCGACGATGGCGACGTTACGCAGGTCGTTGCGGTGCTGGATGGTCATACGCAGGTGCTCGTTTCAGATAGCGCGGCGGGGCGTGGACCGAGCAGCGCCCGGTCGCACCGCGGTGCGACCCGCTCCAGGGCCGCGCCGATTCTATCGGCCCCAGCCGCCCGCGCACCGGTGGGCGGATGAGAGGTTCGACGCGGTGCGGGGCGGTGCGCCGACGGCTCCGTCCGGAGGCCGACGGGCCGGTCCGGGGTCCGACAGCTCCATCCGTCGGCCGACGGAGGATCCGAGGTCCGACGGGGCGCCGACATGCCGGAGGCCGGGGAGGACCGCCGCCTGCGGCGTCCTCCCCGGCCTCGCTCCGGCCCCGCCCTGCGGCGGGATCACCGATCAGACGTGACCGGCCTGCGCGAAGGGATCGATGACGTCGTCGGGCCCGTCGCCGCCGGACGCATCGCCCTCGCCCACCGGGGCCGCCTGGGCCTCGACGTCGATCGTCTCCGCGCCCGCGAGCGGGATGGATCCGCCGGGGATCGCGGCGAGCAGGCGCTTGGTGTACTCCTGCTGCGGCGAGTGGAACACCTCGTCGGTGGTGCCCTGCTCGACGACCCGGCCCTTCTCCATCACCAGGGTTCGGTCGGCGATCTGCCGCACCACCGCGAGGTCGTGGGTGATGAACAGGTAGCTGAGACCCAGCTCGGCCTGCAGGTCGTTGAGCAGCTCGAGCACCTGGGCCTGCACCAGCACGTCGAGGGCCGAGACGGCCTCGTCGCAGATGACGACCTCGGGGTCCAGGGCCAGGGCGCGCGCGATCGCGATGCGCTGACGCTGGCCGCCGGAGAGCTCGTTGGGATAGCGCTGCATCATCGCGGCGGGCAGCGACACCTTGTCCAGCAGGTCGCGGACCTTCGCCTCCCGGGACTTCGCGTTCCCGATGCCGTGCAGGCGCAGCGGCTCCTCGATCGTGCGGTAGATCGAGTACATCGGGTCGAGGGTTCCATAGGGGTTCTGGAAGATCGGCTGAACCCGGCGGCGCAGCGTCTTCTGGGCCCGGCCCCGGATGGTGGTGATGTCCTGGCCCTCGAAGAGGACCCGGCCCGAGGTGGGCTCGAGGAGCTTCAGCACCATCTGGGCGACCGTCGACTTGCCCGAGCCGGATTCGCCGACGATCGCGGTGGTGGTGCCGCGCTCGAGGGCGAAGGAGACGTCGTCCACCGCGCGGAAGGGCGTGGTCCGCCACGGCACGCTGCCCCGGATCGAGAACTCCTTGGTGAGCTTCTGGACCTCGATGACCGCCGTGGGATCCGGCTCGGAGTACCCGAACTCGGGCGAGAACTCGACCTCGCCGCGAGATGCGGCGGGGACGCCCTCGAGGGCGGCGCCCTCGTGGGCGTTCTCCAGGGCGTGCTCCCGGGCGGCCTCGCGCACCTCGAGCCGCTTGGCCGCGGAGACCAGCCGGCGCGAGGCCAGCGAGGGCGCCGAGGCGATGAGCCGCTTCGTGTACGGATGCTGCGGGGACTGCAGCAGCTCGAGCGCGGGACCGGACTCGACGACCTGCCCCTTGTACATCACCACGAGGTGCTGGGCGCGCTCGGCGGCGAGGCCCAGGTCGTGGGTGATCAGCAGCACCGCGACACCGAGCTCCCCGGTGAGGTGGTCGAGGTGGTCGAGGATCTGCTGCTGGACGGTGACGTCCAGGGCGCTGGTCGGCTCGTCGGCGATGAGCAGCTTGGGACGGGCGGCGAGGCCCATGGCGATCAGCGCGCGCTGCTTCATGCCGCCGGAGAACTCGTGCGGGTACTGGCCCGAGCGGCGCCCCGCTCCCCCGCCCCACGGTGTTCAATGGCGGCATGACCGAGTCGAGCACCGCTTCCTCCCCCTCCACCCCCTCAGCCCCATCCGTCGAGCCCGTGGACCCCACGACCACCGCCGCCTGGGACGCCCTCGAGGCGCACGACCTCGAGCGCTCCGGGTCGCTGCGGGAGATGTTCGCCGCCGATCCGCAGCGTGCGGAGCGCCTGAGCTTCTCCGCGGCGGACCTGCACGTGGACCTGTCCAAGAACGTGATCACCGACCGCACCGTCGAGCTGCTGCTCCAGCTCGCCCGCGAGGTCGGCGTCGAGGAGCGTCGCGACGCCATGTTCGCGGGCGCCCACATCAACACGACCGAGGACCGGGCCGTGCTGCACACGGCGCTGCGCCGCCCCGAGGGCGCCTCCCCCGCCCTCGAGGTCGACGGACAGCAGATCGACGCGGACGTCCACGAGACCCTCCGCCGGGTCTACGAGTTCGCGGACTCGGTGCGCTCGGGCGAGTGGACCGGCGTGACCGGCAAGCGCATCGAGACCGTCGTGAACATCGGCATCGGCGGCAGCGACCTCGGCCCGGTGATGATCTACGAGGCGCTGAAGCCGCTCGCGCAGGACGGCCTCACCGCCCGCTTCCTCTCGAACATCGACCCCACCGACGCCTACGAGACGACGCGGGATCTCGACCCCGAGACCACCCTGGTCATCGTCGCGAGCAAGACCTTCACCACCCTCGAGACCCTCACCAACGCGCGCCTCGTGCGCGACTGGCTGCTGGCCGGGCTGCGCGAGGGCGCGGGTCTGACCGCCGAGCAGGAGTCGGAGGCCGTCGCGAAGCACTTCGTGGCCGTCTCCACCGCGCTCGACAAGGTGGCCGAGTTCGGCATCGACCCCGAGAACGCCTTCGGCTTCTGGAACTGGGTGGGCGGCCGCTACAGCGTCGACTCGGCGATCGGCACCGTGCTCGCGACCGTGCTCGGCCCGGACGTCTTCGAGGAGCTGCTGGCCGGCTTCCACGCGATGGACGTGCACTTCGCGACCGCCCCGGCGGAGAAGAACGTGCCGCTGCTGATGGGCCTGCTGAACGTGTGGAACGTGAACTTCCAGGAGGCGGAGACCCATGCGGTCCTCCCCTACTCCCAGTACCTCCACCGCTTCCCCGCCTACCTGCAGCAGCTGACCATGGAGTCCAACGGCAAGTCGGTGCGCTGGGACGGCTCCCTCGCCACGACGGAGACCGGCGAGGTGTTCTGGGGCGAGCCCGGCACCAACGGCCAGCACGCCTTCTACCAGCTGATCCATCAGGGCACCCGCACCATCCCCGCGGACTTCATCGCCTTCGCGACCCCGAACCACGCCCTGCGCGACGGCGACCAGGACGTCCACGAGCTGTTCCTGGCGAACTTCTTCGCGCAGACCAAGGCGCTGGCCTTCGGGAAGACCGCCGAGGAGGTCCGGGCCGAGGGCACCGAGGGCGCGCTCGTCCCCGCCCGCCAGTTCTCGGGCGACCGCCCGACCACCTCGATCATGGCGCCGCAGCTGACCCCGTCGGTGCTGGGCCAGCTGATCGCGCTGTACGAGCACATCACCTTCGTGCAGGGCGCCGTGTGGGGGATCAACTCCTTCGACCAGTGGGGCGTCGAGCTCGGCAAGCAGCTGGCCAAGGACCTCGCGGGCGCCGTCGCGGGCGACGAGACGGCGATCGCGGCGGAGGACTCCTCGACCTCGGCGCTGATCCGCTACTACCGCGCGCACCGCGAGGGCTGACCGGCCCCGTCCCGGCGGTCTCGGCCGGGCCAGGCTGTGTCCACCGACGGGACGTGAACGGCCCGAGACCTGCATATGACAGGTCTCGGGCCGCTCACGTCCCGTTCATGGACAGTGCCCGCGGGGAGGGCCCGCCAGATCCGCCCGGGCCGGCCGGAACCAGCGGGCTCAGGTCACGCCAGGTAGTCCACGTCCCGGGTCTCGCCGCCCGCGATGAGGGCGAGGATCGTGATCACCGCGGCGAGGGTGAGGTAGCCGCCGACCAGGAGCAGCGAGCCGCCCTGCGCCTGCCACAGCGCGATCATGGCGTAGGGCGCGGGGGCCGCCCCGATCACCGAGGCCATGTTGTAGCTGACGGCGCTGCCGGTGTACCGCACGTCGGCCCGGAACATCTCGGGCAGGAACGCCGCCATCGGCCCGAAGGTGAGGCCCATGAGGGTGAAGCCGAGGATCAGCGCGGCCATCACCCCGACCGTCCCGGCGTGCATGAGCGGGTCGAGCAACAGGCCGAAGACGCCGATTCCGGCGGTCACGACGAGCAGCAACCGCTTGCGGCCCAGGCGATCCGCGAGTGGACCGGAGACCACAGTGAAGATCCCGAAGAAGACCACCCCGATGATCAGCATCGTGAGGAAGTCGGTGCGCTCGTAGCCGAGGCCCGGGGCAAAGCTCGTCGGGTCGAAGGCCTTGCCCGCCGCCTCCGCGGCGCCCCGGGCGGAGGCCTCGTCGGCCGCGGTGGTGCCGACCACCATGAGGAAGGCGGTCATGAGGTAGAAGAGCACGTACGTCGCAACCATGGCGAGGGTCGCGAGGACCAGCGGCTTGGCCGCGGTGCGGAACACGCGGGCGATCGGCACGGCCGCGACCCGCTGCTCGTCCAGCACCTTCTGGAAGGCCGGGGACTCCATGAGCTTCAGCCGCACCCACAGGCCCACGATCACGAGCACCGCGGAGAGCAGGAAGGGCACGCGCCACCCCCAGGCCGTGAACTGCTCGGGGGTGAGCTGCACGCTCAGCAGCACGAACAGCAGGTTGGAGAGGATGAACCCGAGCGGGGCGCCGAGCTGGGGGAAGGTGCCGTACAGAGCGCGCTTGCCGGGAGGGGCGTTCTCGGTGGCCAGCAGCGCCGCGCCGGACCATTCGCCGCCCAGGCCGATGCCCTGGCAGAAACGCAGGAGCACCAGGATCGCGGGGGCGATGACCGCGAAGCCGGGCGTGGAGGCGGTGGGGAGCACGCCGATGAGGAAGGTCGCAATGCCCATCACCAGCAGGCTCGCGACGAGCGTGGTCTTGCGGCCTACGCGGTCTCCGTAGTGGCCGAAAATCAGCGAGCCCAGCGGCCGCGCGACGAAGGCGACGCCGAAGACGGCGAAGGAGCTCAGCAGCTGGTTCGCCGGGGTCTGCGTCGGGAAGAACAGGGCCGGGAAGACGAGCGAGGCGGCGGTCGCGTAGGCGTAGAAGTCGAAGAACTCGATCGTGGTGCCCACCATCGAGGCCGTGATGACGCGGCCTCGGGTGTTCGCGGGGGCGGTCGGCGGCGGGCCGGACGGATCGGTGGGGTCGGCGGGTTCGGGGGCATGCGGGTGGTTCACGACGGGCGACACTAGACCCTCGATCCCACTATTCGGACCGCCAGGCCGCATCGCGAGACGTCGGCGCCGGAGATTCCGGACGCTCCCCGCCGCCGCGGTGTCCTCACCGGTCACGACGGCGTCTCCGCCTCCGGAACGACCTCCCGCTCGGGGCCCCGCGATGGGACAATCGACGGCGACGTGCATGAGGGGCATGCACGAGCTCACTGAGGGGAACCCATGGAAGCCTTGATCCCGATCGTCGGCGGGGCGGCGGTCATCCTGATCGTCCTGCTGATCCTGCTGTTGGTGCTGTTGCGCAGCTACCGCATCGCGGCGCCGAACGAAGCGCTCATCATCACCGGACGCAGCGCCAAGACCAGCCCCAACGGGGACATCGACCTCGAGTCGGGCGGGGCCCGCGTGGTCATCGGCGGGCGCGCGATCGTACGCCCCATCGTGGACCGCGCCTTCGTGCTCAGCCTCTCCTCGCGCCAGATCCCGGTCGAGGTCGAGGGCTACTCGATGAACGGCATCTTCCTGCGCCTGCGCGGCGTCGCCCAGGTCAAGGTGGGCGGCAACGTCGACGATGTCCGCAAGGCCTCCCAGCGTTTCCTCGACCAGCAGCAGCAGATCGACCACTACACCCAGGAGATCCTCTCGGGCACCCTGCGCGCCGTGGTCGGCACGCTGAGCGTCGAGCAGATCATCCGCGACCGCGCGTCCTTCGCCTCGCAGGTGCAGGCCGAGGCCGAGCACTCGATGAACAACCAGGGCCTGGTCATCGATACCTTCCAGATCTCCGCGGTCGAGGACGACGGCTCCTACCTGCGCGACTGGGGCCGCCCGGAGGCGGCGCTGGTCGCCAAGCGCGCCTCGATCGCCGAGTCCGACGCGAACCGCGAGTCGACCCAGGCGAAGAACCTCAACCTCCAGCAGGAGGCCGAGTCGAAGCAGGCCTTCGACATCCGCAACGCCGAGATCAAGGAGGAGACCGACGCCCGTCAGGCCGTGGCCGACGCCGCCGGTCCCCTCGCCCGCGCCGCGCAGCAGCAGAGGATCATCGAGCAGGAAGAGCTCATCGCGGTCCGCAACAACGACCTGCGCGAGAAGCAGCTCATCGCGGAGGTCCACAAGCCGGCCGAGGCCAAGCGCTACGCCGAGCAGCAGGACGCGGACTCGAAGAAGTACGCCCGCGTCGCCGACTCGGAGGCGCAGCTGACCGACGAGCGCAACCGCGCCGAGGCCCGCAAGGTCTCCGCGGACGCCGAGGCGCACGCGATCGAGGCCCGCGGTCGGGCCGAGGCCGAGGTCGAGCTGCAGCGCCGCTCGAAGGACGCCGAGGCCGTGCGCCTCGAGGGTCAGGCCGAAGCCGACTCGCTGCGCGCCAAGGGCGAGGCCGAGGGTGCGGCGATCCGCGCCAAGGGCGATGCCGAGGCGGAGACCACCCGGGCCCGCGCCGAGGCGTACAAGCAGTTCAACGACGCCGCGGTGCTCGCCCAGGTGCTCGACGTGCTGCCGGCCGTCGCGAACGAGCTCGCCTCCCCCTACTCGAACATCTCCAACCTCTCGGTGTTCTCCACCGACGGCGAGGCGAAGATCGGGCAGAACATCTCGGTGGGACTCGCCCAGGTCCTCGACATGGTCAAGTCCACGACCGGCGTCGACTTCCAGGACACCCTGCAGCGGGCCGCCGAGGGCGGTCGCTCCGTGCGCGCCCAGGCCGAGCAGGCAGGGTCCGCGGCGGGCTCCGCCCCGGCGGCCCCCACCGCACCGTCGACCGACGCCGACGACGCCGCCGACGCCCCGGAGTGACCCTCTCCCGTCGGACCGGATGACCGGAGCCGACGGACCCGAACGGCGCCCCGTCCCCGCATCGCGGGGGCGGGGCGTCGTTCTGCGTCGGCGGTCGAAGGATGCCGTTCACCTGCACGTCATGTGCTGTTCGTGGCGGGACCGAGGGCTTGGCGACATGCCGCGGGGTGGTCCTAGAGTGGGTCGCAGCACCCCTGGTCCCGGCGAGAGAAGCGAGTCCTCCCCCATGAAGATCGGCATCCTGACCTCCGGGGGCGACTGCCCCGGGCTGAACGCCGTCATCCGCGGCATCGTGATCAAGGGCGACAAGCTGTTCGAGGACGAGTTCATCGGCTATCGCGACGGCTGGCGCGGGGTGATCGAGAACGACTGGATGACGCTCCCCCGGCGCAAGGTGCGCGGCATCGGCCGGATCGGCGGCACGATCCTCGGCACCTCCCGCGCGAACCCCTTCCACGACGGGGCCGACGGGGCGGAGGTCGTGCTGCGGCAGATGGACGAGAACGACATCGACGCGATCGTCGCGATCGGCGGGGACGGCACCCTGTTCACGGCGAACCGTCTGCACGAGGCGGGCGTGCCGGTGGTCGGTGTGCCGAAGACGGTGGACAACGACCTCGACGCGACCGACTACACCTTCGGCTTCAACACCGCGGTGGAGATCGCGACCGAGTCCCTGGACCGGCTGCGGATGACCGGCGACTCGCACCACCGTTGCATGGTCGCCGAGGTGATGGGCCGCTCGGTGGGCTGGATCGCGCTGCACTCCGGCATGGCGGCGGGCGCCCACGTGATCTGCCTGCCCGAGTTCCCGCTGACCATCGACGAGATCTGCGGCTACGTGAAGTCCGCCTTCGACCGCGGCCGGGCGCCGCTCGTGGTGGTCGCCGAGGGCTTCATCCCGCAGGACGCCCCCGAGGGCTTCATGGACTACGACCTCGACGAGTTCGGCCGTCCCCGCTTCGGCGGGGTCGCCGCGGCCCTCGCCCCGATCATCGAGGAGCGTCTCGGCGTGGAGGCCCGTGCGACCGTGCTCGGCCACATCCAGCGCGGCGGCGAGCCGACGGGCTACGACCGGGTGCTGGCCACCCGGCTCGGCACCGCCGCCGTCGATCTCGTGCACCGGGGCGGCTTCGGGCGCATGGTGTCCCTGCGGGGCACCGAGATCGTGGACGTGCCGCTGAGCGACGCGATCGACTCCACGAAGAAGGTGCCGCAGTCCCGGTGGGACGAGGTCGAGATCCTCTTCGGCTGACAGGCCGACGGGCCCCACAGCTCAGCCGGCGGATCCCGCTGACGGGATCCCGCGCGGCCCCGCTCAGCCGGCGGAGCCGACCTCGCCCAGCAGCGCCTTCCCGTAGGACGCGTGCACCGACTCCTCGTCGGACGGGTGATAGAGGCCCGCCCGGACGTCGCGGGAGAGCCGCTCGAGCTCGCTGCGGCGGAAGAAGTGGGAGCCGCCGCTCGCGCGGAGCACCTGGTCCACGGCCGCGATCGCGGCCTCGGTCGCGCGGGACTTCACCCCGGAGAAGTGGAGGAACCAGCGGGCGCCGTGGTCGGTGATCCCGGGCCCCGTGGAGCCGGTGCCGAGCGCGTCGAGATCGGCGGTGACCTTCTCGATCTGCAGGATCGCCCCGTCGATCCCGATCGCGGCGGCGGCGAGGCGGCGGCGGATGTCGGGGTCGTCGGCGTGGACGATGCCGCGGGTGACGGAGCGGCGGGTGGTCGCGACCTGCACGCCCACGGCGAGCGCCCGCTCCGCGATGCCGGTGTAGACCGAGGCGATGAGCAGCTCGAAGGCACCGAAGATCCCGCGCACGAGCGGATCGGGGTTCGGTCCGACGGGGGTGAGGGTGAGGACGTCCTGGGCGGCGATCGGTGCGGCGTGCAGGCGGGTGGTGCGGGACTGGGTGCCGCGCATGCCGTGGGTGTCCCAGTCGTCGAGGACCTCGACCGCGTCGGTGCGCTCG
The DNA here is from genome assembly GCF_036311905.1 of Brachybacterium sp. J153. NCBI lineage: Bacteria > Bacillati > Actinomycetota > Actinomycetes > Micrococcales > Dermabacteraceae > Brachybacterium > Brachybacterium sp. J153. Next base: position 33,851 of record NZ_JAZDCH010000021.1, read on the forward strand.
AGCAGTCCGAACACGAGGCGGGGGTCGACCTCGGTGGCATCGGCGAGGCGTCCGTGGACCACGAGCCGGTCCCACACCGGCGCGAGGGAGGTGAAGATCTTGGTCCCCGTGACGGTGTACCCGCCGTCCTCGCGGGCATCCGCGCGGGTCGAGGCGTCGAAGAGCATCGCCTCGTTGCCGGCCTCGGAGATGCCGAAGGCGAACAGGAGGTCCTCCGCGGCGCCGGCGAGGACCCGCTCCCCCGCGTCGGCGCCGACGAGATGCGCGTGCAGCGCCGCGCCGGTGACCACGAGGTGCATGTTCAGGGCGAGGGCCGTGGCCGGGGCGGCCTGGGCGAGGCGCCGCTGCACCCGGGAGGCGTCCAGCAGGCTCGCCCCGAGCCCGCCGAGCACGGTCGGCACGAGCAACCGCAGGTAGCCGCGCTCGCGCAGGTCGGCCAGGTCCAGCTCGGGGAAGGTGTTCTCCCGGTCGTGGACCGCCGCGCGCTCGCGGAAGGTCTCGAGGAGGTCATCGGGCAGCAGGTCCTCTGCGAAGCTCATGGGCTCAACGCTAGTCCACGTCCGCCGACGGGAGCTGGGGGCGAGAGCGGGGTCTCAGCGTCGCGGGGCGAGGAGGGCGAGCACCGGGCGATGGTCGGAGGATCCGCGCGGGCCGACCCGCACCGCGCGGACCTCGATTGGTCCGCGCACCCACATCGAGTCGAGGCGGCGCAGGGGCAGACGGGACGGATGGGTGGGGGCGTCCGGGGCGGGGGGACGGCCGGTCCGGGCGCCGGGGAGGCCGCCGCGGAGGACCAGCCCGAGACGACGCGCCAGCGACCGGGCGACCCGGGCAGCGCGCCCGGTCCGGGCACGGCGGGCGAGGAGGTCGCGCCGACGCGAGGCAGGCGGTCGGGACTCGTCGGCCGCGCGCGCGGAGCCGGCGGCCTCCCGCCAGCCGGTCGCGGCGAGGGCGGCGAGCTCGGGCGCGGCGGGGTCGGCGTTCAGGTCCCCCATCAGCACGGCGGGCACCTCGGGATCGAGCTCGTCGGTGCGGCGCACGAGCCCCTGCACCTGTGCGGTGCGGTGCCGCGGATCGGCGTGATCCAGATGGGTGACCAGCACGTCGAGCGCGGTCCCGTCCGCTCGCCGGACGCGCGCGACGAGCACCGCGCGGGGCTCTCCCGGGGCGGCGGCGGGATGGTCGGGCAGCGGATGGTGCTGCGCCGTCTCGAGGTGATGCCGGGTCAGCAGAGCGACGCCGTAGCGGCGCGGCGGTGCGCCCACCGTCGTCGGCGGATGCTCGAGCGCGGCGCCAAAGGCGACCTCCAGACCGAGCTGCGCGGCGAGCCGCGCAGCCTGGTCCTCCCCGCGGGACCGCTCGCCGAAGGCGACGTCGACCTCCTGCAGACCGATCACGTCGGCCCCGAGCGCGGCGATCTCCCGCGCCGTGCGCACGAGGTCCACGCGCCCGTCGGCCCCCAGCCCATGGCGGATGTTCCAGGTCGCGACCCTCCAGAGGGCCGCCACCGGGCCGGGTGCCGGGGGCGTCACTGCAGGCAGCCCGGTCCCAGCAGTGCCTTGAGGGAGGCGTACAGGGCAGCGGACGGGGTGACCGAGAGCCGCTTGTCCAGCTGCATCAGGGTGGTGCGGCCCGGCTCCTGCAAACGCAGCCGCACCTCGCTCGAGCCGGGGTTGTCCTCGAGGACGCCGCGGAGCTGCTCGGCCACCTTGTTCGTGGCGCGCAGGGCGGGCAGGGCGATGACGACGGGCCCGTCGGCCCCGCCCCCGGTCTCGGGGATCGACATCTCCATGACCCGCAGCTCGGGCATGCCCTTGGAGGTGTCGACCCGTCCCTTCATGGAGACGATCAGGTCCTCGGCGAGCTCGCCGGCGACCGTGAGATAGGTGGACGGGAAGAGCAGGCAGTCGATCGAGCCCTCGAGGTCCTCGACCGTGGCGATCGCCCACATGTCGCCCTTCTTCGTGGTCTTGCGCTGCAGCGTCGTGACCAGGCCCGCGATCGTCACCATCTGGCCGTCCTCGACCGCGCCCTCGTCGGCGAGCGCGCTGATCGAGGTGGTCGAGTTCTGGGCGATGACGTGTTCGAGCCCGTAGAGCGGGTGGTCCGAGACGTACAGGCCCAGCATGTTCCGCTCGAAGGCGAGCTTCTGCTTGCGGTCCCACTCGGGCAGGTCGGGGATGGTGATCGTCGCGGCGGAGCCCGAGGCCATGGTCTCGCCGTCCTCCCCCACCCCGGCGAAGACGTCGGCGAAGAGGTCGTACTGGCCCTGGGCCTCCTTGCGCTTGACGTCCACGACGGAGTCGACGGCGTCCTCGTGGACCAGCACCAGGGAGCGCCGGTTCGCGCCGAGGGAGTCGAAGGCGCCGCCCTTGATGAGCGACTCGATGGTGCGCTTGTTGCAGACGGTCAGGGGGACCTTGTCGAGGAAGTCGGTGAAGGAGGTGAAGGCGCCCTTCTCCTCGCGCGCCTTGATGATCTCCTCGACGACGTTGGCGCCGACGTTCCGGATCGCGGAGAGGCCGAAGCGGATGTCCTCGCCGACGGCGGAGAAGTAGAGGTCCGACTCGTTGACGTCGGGCGGGAGGACGGTGATGCCGCGGTGGCGGCAGTCGCCGAGGTACAGGCCGAGCCGGTCGCGGTTCTCCTGGGTGGAGGTGAGCAGCGCGGCCATGTACTCGGTGGGATGGTTGGCCTTGAGGTAGGCGGTCCAGTAGGAGACCACGCCGTAGGCGGCCGAGTGCGACTTGTTGAAGGCGTAGTCGGCGAAGGGCAGCAGCGTCTCCCAGAGGGCGGCGACCGCGGCGTCGGAGTAGCCGTTCCCCTTCATGCCCGCCTCGAAGGAGACGTACTGCTTGTCCAGCTCCGCCTTCTTCTTCTTGCCCATGGCGCGGCGGAGGATGTCCGCCTCGCCGAGCGAGTAGCCCGCGACCTTCTGCGCGGTCTGCATGACCTGCTCCTGGTAGACGAGCACGCCGTAGGTCTCGCCGAGGATCTCGGCGAGCGGCTCCTCGAGCTCCGGGTGGATCGGGGTGATCGGCTGCAGGCCGTTCTTGCGCAGCGCGTAGTTGGTGTGCGAGCCCATGCCCATCGGGCCCGGGCGGTAGAGCGCGGAGACCGCGGTGATGTCACCGAACTGGTCGGGCTTCATCTGGCGGAGCAGGGTGCGCATGCCGGAGCCGTCCAGCTGGAACACGCCGAGGGTGTCGCCGCGCTGCAGCAGCTCGTAGGTATTCTGGTCGTCGAACGGCAGGGTCTCGAGATCCGGCGGGGTCTTCCCGTTGCGGGTCATGTTCTCGACCGCGTCCGAGAGCACGGTGAGGTTCCGCAGCCCCAGGAAGTCCATCTTCAGCAGGCCGAGGGTCTCACAGGTCGGGTACTCGAACTGCGTGATGATCTGGCCGTCGGAGGGCCGGCGCATCATCGGGATGATGTCGGTCAGCGTGTGGCTGGACATGATGACGGCGCAGGCGTGGACTCCCCAGCCGCGGGTCAGGCCCTCGACGCCCTTGGCGATGCCGACGACCTTCTGGACGTCCGGGTCCTCGTCGTGCATCCGCCGGAACTCGGTGGCCTCCGCATAGCGCTTGTGCTCGGGGTCGAAGATGCCGTTGATCGGGATGTCCTTGCCCATGACCGCCGGGGGCAGGGCCTTGGTGATCCGGTCGCCCATCGCGAAGGGGTAGTCCAGGACGCGCGCGGCGTCCTTGAGGGAGTTCTTCGTCTTCATGACGCCGTAGGTGACGACCTGGGCGACCTTGTCGTCGCCGTACTTCTGCTCGACGTAGTCGATGACCTCGCCGCGGCGGCGATCGTCGAAGTCGACGTCGAAGTCGGGCATGGAGACGCGGTCGGGGTTCAGGAATCGCTCGAAGAGCAGGCCGTGCTCGATCGGGTCGAGGTCGGTGATGCGCATCGCGTAGGCGACCATCGAGCCGGCGCCGGAGCCACGGCCCGGTCCCACGCGGATGCCCTGCTCCTTGGCCCACTTGATGTAGTCGGAGACGACGAGGAAGTAGCCGGGGAAGCCCATCTGCAGGATGATCCCGACCTCGTAGTCGGCGCGCTGCTGGACCTCGTCGGGGATGCCGGAGGGGTAGCGGTAGTGCAGGCCGTCCTGCACCTGCTTGACGAACCAGGACTCCTCGTCCTCTCCGCCGGGGGTCGGGAAGTGCGGCATGTAATTCGCGCCCTCGTTCGTGGTGGTGAACGAGACGTCACACATCTCTGCGATGCGCAGCGTGTTGTCGCAGGCCTCGGGGAACTCGCGGAACAGCTCCCGCATCTGCTGCGCGGACTTCAGGAAGTAGCCGGAGCCGTCGAACTTGAAACGGTCCGGGTCGTTCAGCTTCGAGCCGGAGTTGATGCACAGCAGGACGTCCTGGATGGTGGCGTCCTCCTCGGTGACGTAGTGGAGGTCATTGGTGGCGACCAGCGGCGCGCCGATCGCCTTGGCGACCTCGAGGAGGTCCTTGGTGACCCGCTTCTCGATGGACAGTCCGTGGTCCATCAGCTCGATGAAGTAGTTCTCCCGTCCGAACATGTCCTGGAACTCGCCAGCGGCCTTCACGGCCTCGTCGAACTGGCCCAGGCGGAGCCGGGTCTGCACCTCGCCGGAGGGGCAGCCGGTGGTGGCGATGAGGCCCGGCGCGTACTTCGCGAGGATCTCGCGGTCCATGCGGGGCCACTTGCCCATCTGCCCGTCGAGCGAGGCGGCCGAGCCCAGGCGGAAGAGGTTGTGCATGCCCTCCGTCGACTTCGACAGCAGGGTCATGTGCGTGTAGGCACCGCGCGCGGAGACGTCGTCGCCCGCGGCCTGCTGCTCCTTGGTGCCCCACTGGACGCGGGTGCGGTCATGACGGCTCGTCCCCGGGGTCACGTACGCCTCGATGCCGATGATCGGCTTCACGCCCGCCTTGGTCGCCGCGGCGTAGAACTCGTAGGCGCCGAAGAGGTACCCGTGGTCCGTGATCGCGACCGCGCTCTGCCCGAGGTTCGCCGCCTCCGCGACGAGCTTGTCGATCTTCGCGGCCCCGTCCAGGAGCGAGTAATCGGTGTGGACGTGGAGGTGGACGAAGTCATCGGTGCCCGGAGAAGCCATGCGCTCCAGGGTAATCCGGGACGCCCCGCGGAGGGGCTCGGCGCGGGGTCGGAGAGGTCACCCCGGCGCGTCCGGCGTGTCGGGAATCCGGGGGCGCGTCGGGACGTTGCCGCGGCTGTTCAGCGGGGGTCGGAGCCCCCGGCGTGGGTGAGCAGTTGCTCGGCGGGACCGCTCACGCCCCGTCCTCCTCCGCCTCGCGCTCGCGGCGCATGTCGGCGAGGAGGCGGCCCATGTAGTCGTGGACGTCCTCGTAGCTCAGGGAGCGCTCGTCGCGGCGCGGCGGGATGCCGCCCACGAAGGCGCCGCCGTGCCAGGCCAGCGAGTCGTCCGGGAGGGTCGGGTCCTCGTCGCGCCACAGGTCCAGGGGGATCGCGTGGGCGGCGAGGTCGGCGGCGATCTCCGCCGCGCGGGCCGGCTCGCCCGAGCGCTGCAACACGGCGACGAGCAGGGACTGGGCGGCCCAGGCGAGGGCGTCGTCGTCCCGGTCCTCCCCCGGTTCGACGCACTCGAGGACCAGCGCGACGTAACTCGCGGCGAGCTCGTCCGCCCCGTCCTCGTAGTGGTCGGTCGCGACGCGCAGCGCGACCCGCGGCACCAGCTCCCGTGCCTCCCACAGCACCGCGGCGCCGACGAGCGCCATCCCCACCCCCGTCGGGAAGTCGGGATCCTGGGCCAGGGCGGAGGTGGACGCGCGACCGGACCGGCGCTCGTCGTCGGCCGCGAGGAACTCCTCCACCGCGCGGGCGATCGCCGCCCGCATCGCCTCGTCGTTCCGCAGCGCCACCTCGGCGCCCGCGGGGTCCAGGCCCAGGCGGCGCGCGACACGGGCGACGGGGAAATCGGGGCGCGACAGGGCCGCGGAGCGCGTGGGGGTGAGGGCGCCGGGGAGCTGCTCGTCGGTCATGGTCCGACGGTATCGCCTGGACGCGCCCGCTCAGCGCTCCCTGAGCCGGTCCAGGGCCTGCTGCAGGTCCGCCGGGTACTGCGAGGAGAAGGTGACCTGCTCCCCGGTGGCGGGGTGGATGAAGCCGAGTTCCATCGCGTGCAGCCACTGCCGGATCAGTCCGACCCGCTCCGCGAGGGTCGGGTCCGCGCCGTACAGCGGATCGCCGACGAGAGGGTGCTTCAGCGCCGCCATGTGCACGCGGATCTGGTGGGTGCGGCCCGTCTCGAGCTTGACCCGCAGCAGGGTCGCGCCGCGCAGCGCCTCGAGGGTCGAGTAATGGGTGACGGAGTGCTTGCCGTCGCTGCGCACCGCGAACTTGTAGTCGTGGTTCGGGGACCGGCCGATCGGGGCCTCGATCGTGCCCTCGGGCTGGTCCGGGGTCCCCTGGCAGACGGCGTGGTAGACCTTGTCCACCTCGCGGGCGCGGAAGGCGTCCTTGAGCGTGGTGTAGGCGAGCTCGGTGCGGGCGACCACCATGAGCCCGCTCGTGCCGACGTCGAGGCGGGAGACGATGCCCTGCCGATCGGGGTCGCCGCTGGTGCGGATCGACACCCCCGCCGCCGCGAGATGGCCGAGGACCGTCGGCCCCGACCAGCCGGCGCTCGGATGCGCGGCGACGCCGACGGGCTTGTCGATGACCACAATGTGCTCGTCCTGGTGGACGAGGCTCATGCCCTCGGCGATCTGCGGCCGCACCTGGGTCGCGGGGCGCTCGTCAGGGATCTCGACGCTGAGCAGAGCGCCCGGTTCGAGTCGCTGCGAGCGGGGCGGGACGCGACCGTCGATCTGCACGTGCCCGGCGTCCACGAGATCGGCGACGCGGGTGCGGGACAGGCCCAGCAGGCGCGAGAGGCCGGCGTCGACCCGCTCCCCCGCGAGACCGTCGGGGACCATCAGGGTGCGGTGGCCGCTCACGCCTCCCGCTCCTCCGGCGCCTCGGCCTCTGCCGTCGCGGCATCCTCTGCGTCCCCGGCGGCGGGATCCGCGTGCAGGCCGATCACGCCGAGCAGCACGATGAGGATCGCCCCGCCGACGACGCCCATGTCGGCGATGTTGAACACCGGCCAGTTCGGCAGCTCGAGGAAGTCCACGACCTCGCCGCGGAACGGGGCAGGCGGCCGCAGTATTCGATCGTGGATGTTGCCGAGCGCCCCGCCGAGGATCATGCCGAGGGCCAGGGAGTACCAGGGCGAACGCACGGAGGTGACCGCGAAGACGAGGACGCCCACGATGATCAGGATCTGCAGGCACGTGACGACGGGCGTGATCCCGGCCCCCATGCCCCAGGCGGCGCCCGAGTTGTACAGCAACGTCAGCTGCAGGAACTCGCCGACGAACGGCTGGGGAACGAGCTCCTCGAGGTTCGCCTCCGCCCAGTTCTTGGTGACCTGGTCGAGGACGAGCAGGATCGCGCCGAGCACGACCATGATGCCGAGGACCCCGGGGAGGGGGAGACGGCGACGAGCGCCGGACCCCAGGGGCCCGGCGCTCGTCGCAGAGGAGGCGTGACGGCTCACAGGCCGAAGGTCGCCTGCTTGTCCTGCGTCTCGCTCGTGTCGAGATCGCGGAGCTGGTTCTCGAGGTAGTTGCGCAGACGGTTGCGGTAGTCGCGCTCGAACGTACGCAGGCCCTCGATGGTCTTGTCGAGCTCGGCCTTCTTCGACTCGAGCTCCGCGAGGGTCGTGCGGGACTTCTCCTCGGCCTCGCCGACGATGCGCTTGTGCTCGTCGTTCGCTTCGGCGATGAGGCGGTCGCGCTCGTCCTCGCCGTTCTTGACGTACTCGTCGTGGAGGCGGTTCGCGAGGGCGATGATGCCGGCCGCGTCTGTCGGCGCGGAGGAGGCCGCGGCGGGCGCGGGCTGCTCGGCGGGGGCCTCGGGCTCGACGACGGCCTGCGGGGCCGTGGTGTCGACATCCGCGGCGGGCGCCTCGGCGACGGGGGCGGCGTCGATCAGCTCGGCGTCGTCCTCCACCGGGGCCGCATCGGCGGCGGCCGCGGCCGGGGCGGACTCCAGCTCCGCGATGCGGTTCTGGGCCTCCTCCAGCTCCTTGGTGAGGCGGTTGTTCTCGTCGATCAGCTCTTGGAGGCGCGGCAGGATGTCGTTGTCGAGGTAGTTGTCCACCTCGTCCATGTCATAGCCCTCGGAGAACCGAACCGGTGTGAACCGCTTGTGCAGCAGGTCATCGGGCATCAGAGCCATGGGTCACCTTCTCGTCAGTCTGGGGTGGTCTCTGCGCCGGGCGCAGTGCGGACAGCCTAGCGGATCCGGCGCGCTCACCGGACGTCCCGGCCGATCAGCCGATCAGCCGGACACCGGGGAGCCCATGCGAGCTCACCGGAGCTCACGCGAGCGAGGAGAGCACCGCCATGAGCACCCAGCAGGCCACGAGCAGCAGCATCAGGCTGAGGTCGAGGGCCACCGGCCCCAGGCGGAGCGGCGGGATGAGGCGGCGCAGGAACATCACCGGGGGGTCCGTCAGCGTGAACACGACCTCGAAGAGCACCAGCACCAGCCCCGTCGGCCGGAAGTCGCGGGCGTACCCGCGGATCCAGTCGATCACCAGCCGCGCGAGCAGCAGGAGCATGTACAGGAACACTGCGAGATACAGCACCCCGGCGACGAGCTGCACGGAACCTCAGCTCTGGTTGTAGAAGTTGCCCTCGTCGGCGGAGGTGTCCCCGTCGACCTGGACGAACTCGGGCGAGAGCAGGAACACCTTGGAGGTGACGCGCTCGATGCTGCCGCGCAGACCGAAGACGAGGCCCGCGGAGAAGTCGACCATGCGCTTGGCGTCGCCGTCCTGCATGTCGGAGAGGTTCACGATGACGGGGATGCCGTCCCGGAAGGACTCGCCGATCGCCTTGGCGTCGTTGTAGGAACGGGGGTGGATCGTGGTGATGCGGTGCATCGAGTCCTCCACTGCCGGGGCCATCGCCACGACGTTGGACCGCTGGCGGATGGGGGTCACCTGAGCCTCCCGTTCGAGAGCCGGCTCGGGGCCGCGCTCGGTGCGTCGGGCCGGAGCGGCAGGCTCGTCCTGTCGGACCCGCTCGTCCTCGTAGTACTCGTCGTCGACCTCGTTGGCGAGGCCGAGAGCGACCATGGCGTTGCGCCAGTTGCCCATCGTGGATCTCCCGTGTGTTGTTCGCGCTGACCTGGGCTCCGGGGAAGCACGGGGAGTGCGTGGGAGCCCGTTCACCGAAAGTACCGCAGGGTCGCGGGGCGCCCCGGGAGGCGCCCGGCGTGTCGGTCGGCGTGTCGGACCTCCTCAGGCCCTCCGGATCACCCCGGCGAAGCGGCCGGTCCGGGCGCTGCGGCGGTAGGAGAAGAAGGACTCGTCCTCGAGGGTGCAGGGATGGTCGGCGTCGATCGCCCCGGAGGGGATGCCGAGCCGGGCGAGGATCGCCGCCGCCCCGGCCCGGAGGTCGAGGGCGGGGGTGCCCCAGCTCGTGGTCGCGGCGGACTCGGGCAGCTGCGCCGCCGCGTCCTCCTGCATCGCCGCCGGCACCTCGTAGCAGGCGCCGCAGATCCCGGGGCCGATCGAGGCGGTGAGGTCGGCGGGCTGCGCTCCGAGCGCCGTCATCGCCTCAACGGTCGCCTCGAGTACGCCGTCGAGCAGTCCGCGACGGCCCGCGTGCGCCGCTCCGATCACGCCTGCTACCGGATCCGAGAGCAGCACGGGCAGGCAGTCGGCCACCATGATCGCGAGCGCCGCGTCCCGCCGGTCCGTCACCAGCGCGTCGGCGGTCACGACCGGGGAGTCCCCCGCCGGCGGCAGCACGTGCACGAGCGTGGAGTGGACCTGGTCGACGAAGACGGGGCGGACCCCCATCTCGTCGGCGAGGAGGTCCCGGTTCCGCACGACCGCCGCCGGATCGTCGTCGACGTGCAGTGCGAGGTTCAGGCTCGCGTGGTCCCCGGTGCTGACCCCGCCGGAGCGACCCGTGAACAGGGCACGGGCCCCGCGAAGCCGCGGAGCCCGTGCCGAGAGGGTGGTTGTCACTTGAGGAACGACGGGAGGTCGAGGTCGTCGTCGTCCGCCGGGGGCTCCTCGATGTGCGGCGGCCGCGGGGGCTGCTGCTGCTCGGGGACACGGGGAGCGGGACGCGGCGGCACCTGCTGGCCGACGGGGCGGGGGTCCTCGGCGTCGGCGGCGTCGAGCACGTCCGTCTCGGGCTCCGCGGCGCTGGGCCGCGAGGGCGAGAAGGCGGTCTGCGGCTGGCCCCAGGCGCCGTTCGCGGCGGGGGCGGCGTTCGCCGAGGAGGCGGCCGGACGGCTCGCCGCCGGGCGCTCGGCCGGGCGGGCCGCCGGCTCGGGGCGCGGGGCGGGACGCGAGGCGAGATCGGTGCGGGGAGCGGGGCCGCCGGCCTCGAAGCCCGCGGCGATGACCGTGACGCGCACCTCGTCGCCGAGGGCATCGTCGATGACCGAGCCGAAGATGATGTTCGCGTCGGGGTGCGCGGCCTCCTGCACCAGGCGCGCCGCCTCCGAGACCTCGTACAGGCCGAGGTCGCTGCCACCCTGGATGGAGAGCAGCACGCCGTAGGCGCCGTCGATCGAGGCCTCGAGCAGCGGGCTGGAGACCGCGAGCTCGGCGGCCTGCAGCGCACGGTCCTCACCGCGCGCCGAGCCGATGCCCATGAGGGCGCTGCCCGCGCCCTGCATGACCGACTTGACGTCGGCGAAGTCGAGGTTGATCAGGCCCGGGGTGGTGATCAGGTCGGTGATGCCCTGGACACCGGAGAGGAGGACCTGGTCCGCGCTCTTGAAGGCGTCGAGCATCGAGACCTGCTTGTCCGCGATGGAGAGCAGGCGATCGTTGGGGATCACGATGAGGGTGTCGACCTCGGCCTGCAGGGCCGCGATCCCGGACTCCGCCTGGGTGGAGCGACGGCGCCCCTCGAAGGTGAAGGGGCGGGTCACGACGCCGATGGTGAGGGCGCCGAGGCTGCGGGCGATCTTGGCGACCACGGGCGCGCCGCCGGTGCCGGTGCCGCCGCCCTCGCCGGCGGTCACGAAGACCATGTCGGCCCCGCGCAGGACTTCCTCGATCTCCTCGGCGTGGTCCTCGGCGGCCTTCTTGCCGACCTCGGGATCGGCGCCGGCGCCGAGACCGCGGGTGATCTCCTTGCCGACGTCGAGCTTGACGTCGGCGTCGGACATCAGGAGGGCCTGGGCGTCAGTGTTGATCGCGATGAACTCGACCCCCTTGAGGCCCGACTCGATCATGCGGTTGACAGCGTTGACACCGCCGCCGCCGACACCGACGACCTTGATGACTGCGAGGGAGATCTGGGTTCCGGCCACGTTTGGTCCTTGCTCTTGTCGTTCACCTGCGGAGAGGGGCCGCCTCGGGCTGGTCCCGACACCCGGTCGAACTCTCAACCTCTACTTCAGGTTGTGACTTCGGGGCGCCTCTCCTTCCCCTCGACGCTAGGGACGAGGGCGCGCCCGTGCAAACACCGTCGGCGCGTGTCGGCCGTGAACCCGGACGGATCGAGGGTCCGGGCCCGCTGCTCAGCGCGTGACCGGTGCGACCGGCGAGGAGACGTCGATGACGGTGCCGGGCTGGGAGATGAGTGCCTGCACCACCTCGGCCTTGAGGGCGCTGTCGGCCGCGCCGCCCCAGATGACCGTCTTCACGGTGCCGTCCTCGAGGGCGATCTCGAGGGTGACATCGCTCGCGGTCGTCGCGGTCACGGAGCGGACCGAGCTCCGCAGCGACTCGGGGATCGCGCCGACCACCTCGCTCATGGCGACGGCAGCACCCTCCGGGTCGGAAGCGCCCGCGCCGACGGAGAGCGGCACCAGGGTCGCGCCCTCCGCCGCGGCGGCCGGCAGCTCCTCCCCCGCCGCGTCGAGCACGGCGGTGCTGCCGTCGGCGCGGGTGAGCACCGCGACAGGAGCGGTCTCGGTGACCGTCACGGAGACGCCGTCGGGCCAGGACCGCTCGACCTCGGCGCTCGCGACACCGGGCAGCGCCAGCAGCTCCTGCTGGATCCGGCCGGTGCGCAGCAGCAGCACGCTGTCGCCGTCGTGCTCCTCGACGACCGCGCGCACCTGGTCCTCCGCGAGATAGCCCAGGCCCGAGATCTCCACCCGGTCGACCTGGAGGGCGGGGAGGTAGATCGCGGTGCCGGCGGCGACGAGCAGCAGGGCCAGCACCCCGGCGAGGGAGGCGAGGATCGCGCGACGGCGTCGACGCCAGGGGCGTCCGATCACCATCGCACGGAAGCGGTCCGCGGCCTGGACGACCCGTCCCTCCCCCGCGGCGGGGGCGGGATCCTCTGCCGGAGCGGGGCGGCCGACGGCGCGGCGGGATCGTCCCGGCGCCTCCGTCGCACGGGCGGGGGCGGGGAACGCCGAGGCGGCCGAGCCCGCGGACACGGTGGACGCCGTGGGAACCCCCGAGGCGGCGGACGGCGCCGACGGAGCGGCTGACTTCGCGGACCCCGACGACGTCGCCGACGCAGCCGACGCTCCCGATCCCGCCGCGTCGGGCTTCACCGAGGAAGAGGTCGAGGACGTGCCGGCGCTCCGGCGCGTGGGTGCCGGGGCCGCGGAGCGGCGGGTCGTGGAGGAGGCCGACGGGGCGGCGGTGCGACGCGGCACCGGGCGCGCGGTCTGACCCGGGGAGCTCGCCGAGCTCGCCGACTCGCCGGAGCGGGGCCGGGGGCGCGGGGCGGCGGGGCGGCGGGTCGCCATCAGGCCCCCTCCCCCGTCCCGCCGAGCGCCGCGAGGACGCTCGGGGTGAGCTCGACGATATCGCCGGCCCCCAGCATGAGCACGAGGTCGCCGGGGCGCGCGGTCGAGGCGACGGCAGCGGCGAGCTCGCCCTCCGGCGCGTCATCGGCCACCGGGAGCACGCCGAGCGGGGCGTGGTCGGTGATGGTCGCGGCGGTGATCTGCGGGTCCGGGTCCTCGCGCGCCCCGTACACGGGCAGCACCCAGGCCTGGTCGGCGGCGGTGAGCGCCGTCGCGAAGTCCTCAGCGAACAGCCGCGTGCGCGAGTAGAGGTGGGGCTGGAAGACCACCAGCACGCGACCGCCGCGGTCCTGGGCCTCGACGATGCCGCGAGCGGCGGAGAGGGTCGCGGCGACCTCCCGGGGATGGTGCGCGTAGTCGTCGACGACCGTGACCCCGCCGGCCTCCCCGGCGACGTCGAAGCGACGCGAGGCACCGGTGAAGCGGGCGAGCCCACCGGCGAGGGCCGCAGGATCGGCCTCCGGCACGGCGGCGCGCACGGCCGCGAGGGCGCCGACGGCGTTGAGCACGTTGTGGTGCCCGGCAACGGCGAGGGAGAGGTCCAGAGGCCCCTCGGGCGTGGCGAGGCGCACGCGGGTACCGGTCGCGCCGCCGCGCTCCTCGAGCACCCGCCAGTCGGCCCCGGCCCCGACGCCGTAACGGATCACCGGGAGCCCGCGCTCCGCGGCCCGGTCGCCGAGGGCGGCCGCCCCGGCGTCGTCAGCGCAGACCACGAGGGTGCCGCCGGACACGAGACGTGCGGTGAGGGCGTCGAAGGCGGCGGTCAGCGTCTCCGCATCGCCGTGGAAGTCGAGATGATCGGGCTCGAGGTTCGTGACCACGAGCGAGCGCGGGGCGAAGGCGAGGAAGGAGCCGTCGGACTCGTCGGCCTCGACCACGGCGAGCCCCCCGGACTGCGGGAGTGCGGGGGCGACGCCCGCGTCGTCGGCGGCACCCTCCACGGCGCTCTCCTCCGCCGGGGCCGCTGCGAGAGGTTCCCTCGGATCCGCCGCGGCGAAGCCCGCATTGCGGCCGAGGTCCGGGACGGCGGCACCGAGCGCCCAAGCCGGGTCCAGGCCCGCGCCACGCAGCGCCATGACGGCGAGGCCGGTGGTGGAGGTCTTGCCGTGGGTGCCGGCGACGGCGATCAGCGAGCGCCCGCCGAGCAGGCCCGCGAGCGCGGCCGCCCGGTGGATCACGGGGATGCCCCGCTCGCGAGCGGCGATCACCTCGGGGTTGTCGGCGCGGACCGCGGTGGAGACGACGAGCAGGTCGACGTCCTCGGCCAGCAGGCCCGCGTCGAAGCCGATGCCGATGTGCGCACCGGCCGCGCGCAGCGGCGCGATGAACTGCCCGTCCTGCGAGTCGGAACCGCTCACGGTGAGACCGGCCTCGAGCGCGAGCCGGGCGACGGCGGACATCCCGGCCCCGCCGATGCGGACCACGTGGAGCGAGCGGATCTCCGCCTCCGCGGGCCAGTCCGGGCGGGTGATCACCGCGCCGGGGCGCAGGATCGTGCGCGGCTCCGGCGCGGCGGACGGGGCGGAGGCAACGGGCTGGGAGGTCATGGGGCCACGGTAGCCTCGGCACGGATCGGGTCGGGTCAGGCTCGGCGTGCGACGCCGATCACGACCTCCGCCATCACCTCGGCGGCATCGGTGATGCCCGCCGTGCGGGACGCCTCGGCCATCCGGGCGAGCGCCGCCGGGTCGGTGATCAGGGGCAGCACGTGCGCGCGCAGCCAGTCCGCGTCGAGGCGGGAGTCCTCGACCATCAGGGCGCCTCCGGCCTCGACGAGCTGTTCCCCGTTGAGAGCCTGCTCGCCGTTGCCGATCGGCAGCGGGACCAGCACGGCGGGCAGGCCCACGGCGCTCAGCTCGCAGACCGTCCCGGCTCCGGAGCGAGTCAGGGCGAGATCCGCGGCGGCGTAGGCGTCTTCCATCGCGGAGACGTACTCGAGCACGACGTGGCCGGGACGGGGGGTCACGCCCTCGTTCTTGCCGCGCCCGGTGACCTGGAGGATCTGCACCCCGGCGGCGAGCAGGTCCTCGGAGGCCGCGGCGACGGCGGCGTTGAGGCGCTGCGCCCCGAGGGAGCCGCCGGTGGTCAGCAGCACGGGGCGGGCGGGGTCCAGGCCGAAGCCGGCGATCGCCGCGTCGCGGCGCGCCGCGCGGTCCAGCTCGGCGACGGCGCGGCGCATGGGCATGCCGATGCGGCGGGCGCCGGGCAGGGTCGATCCTTCGAAGGCGGTGAGCACGGCGGCGGCGCGGCGGGCTCCGAGCCGGTTGGCGAGTCCCGGCCGACGGTTCGCCTCGTGCACGACGAAGGGCACCTTCGCCGAGGCCGCGGCGAGATAGGCGGGCGGGCACACGTACCCGCCGTAGCCCGCGACCACGTCGATGCGGCGCTCCCGCAGCAGGGCCCGGACCTCGCGCAGGGTACCGGTGAAGCGCGCGGGGAAGCGCAGGGCCGCCCCGTCGGGCCGACGTGGGAAGGGGACCTTGTCGATCGTGACCAGCTCGAAGCCGGCGGCGGGCACGAGATCGGTCTCGAGGCCCTCGGGGGTGCCGAGCACGACGATCTCGGCGCCGGGCGCGAGGGTGCGGAGCCGGTCCGCGGTGGCCAGCAGCGGCGAGACGTGGCCCGCGCTGCCGCCGCCCGCGAGGAGGATCCGCGGCGGGGTGGTGGAGGTCATGTCATCCCTTCCGGGTGGTGCGGGAGCTGCGACCGGTGCGGCTGCGTGACCGACCCGAGCCCCGCGTCGGGGACGAGGACCGGCCGCGCTTCGGGGCGCCGGTCCTGCCCGCGGAGGCGTCACGAGGAGCGGGCAGCACGGTGATCGAGCGGCGGACAGCACCCATCCGGGCGCTGATCGCCTCGGCGGCGCCGGGCTCGCGCCGGGCGAAGGAGATCAGCACCCCGAGCGCCGTCATCGAGGCCAGCAGTGCGGAGCCGCCGGCAGAGATGAACGGGAGCGGGACGCCGATAACCGGCATCAGGCCGGTCACCACCATCATGTTCACGAAGGCCTGGCCGAGCAGCCAGGCGCTCAGCCCCGCGATGGTGATCTGCATGAAGTGGTCGTCGATGCGGGTGATCATCCGGAACATCACCAACGCGAGACAGGTGAACAGGGCGAGGACGCCCAGGGTGCCGATCAGCCCCAGCTCCTCGCCGATGATCGCGAAGATGTAGTCGTCCTCGGCCGCGGGGAGCCGGCCCCACTTCTGCCGGGACTCGCCGAGGCCGACGCCCCACCAGCCGCCCTCGGCGAGACCCATCAGGCCCTGGTCGGACTGGTAGCAGGAGTCGCCCTCGCACGTGCCGTGGAGCCAGTTCTCGATGCGGGCCATGCGGTTCGAGCTCGTGACGGTCAGGGCGACGACGCCGGCGAGGCCCGCGGCGGCCGCGGCGGCGAACCAGCGGCGCGGCGCGCCGGAGACCCACACGGCCCCGGCGACGAGCATGCACATGACCAGCGTGGTGCCGAGGTCGTGGCCGAGGACCACCAGCCCCAGGGCGAGACCCACCCCGGGGACGAGCGGGAAGAGCAGGTGCGCGGGCCGGTTCAGCAGGGGTCGCTTCGTGGCGAGCAGCGCCCCGAGCCAGACGGCGAGGGCGAGCTTGAGGAACTCGGAGGGCTGCAGCCGCTGCCCGCCCAGCTGGATCCAGTTGCGGTTGCCGGCGACGTCGACGCCGAGCGGGGTGTGCACGAGCAGTTGCAGCGCGATGCCCAGGCCGAACAGCGGCCAGGCCGCCCTGCGGTAGAAGCCGGGCGGCAGGCATGCGGCGACCACGAGGAGGATGAGGCCCATCACCGCGAAGGTGCCCTGGCGGAAGAGACCGGCGAAGCCCGACTCGCCGCGGGCGATGTTCAGCACCGAGGACGACGACAGCACCATCACGAGCCCCAGGCCGATCAGGAGGGCGCCGAGGACGATGAGGGCGTAGAAGTCGAGGGCTGGCGAGCGCAGCCACGAGCCGACCCCGTCGCGCACGCGGCCGGAGATGTTGCCCAGCGGCTGCTCCTCGTCGGGGCGCACGACGTCGGTGGACCGACGGCGGGTCTCCTCCATGGTCATGCGATCTCCCTGGTCATGCGGTCGCTCCCGGCCGTCGGGTCACGGCCGCCGCGAACAGATCCCCCCGCTCCGCGTAGTCACGGAACTGGTCGATCGAGGCGGCGGCGGGTGCCAGCAGCACCACGTCCCCCGCCGAGGCGAGGTCGCGGGCGGCCAGCACCGCGGCCTCCATCAGACGCGTTCGTCCGGGGGCATCGCCAGTGTCGCCCGGATCGATGCGCCGGACGGGGACCTCGGGTGCGTGTCGCGCGAGGGCCTCGGTGAAGGGCGTCGCATCCTCGCCGAGCAGCACGGCGCCGACGAGGCGCTCCCGGGAGGCGGCGACGAGCTCGCCGACGTCGGCGCCCTTGGTGTCGCCGCCGGCGATCCACACGATCCGCTCGGCGGCCCGCAGGGAGGCCGCGGCCGCTGCGGGATTGGTGGCCTTGGTGTCGTCGACGTAGGTGATGCCGTCGATCGTGGCGATCACCTGGGCTCGGTGGGCGCCCATCTCGTAGGCGCGCAGCCCGTCGCGGACCGCGTGTGCGGGGACGCCGTGGGCGCGGGCGAGGGCGGCCGCCGCGAGCGCGTCGAGCAGCACGTGGGGGCCGGCGCCGCGGGCGCCGAGATGTGCGAGGTCCTCGAGCCGGCCCAGCTCGGCCGCGGCACGGTGCCGGTCCGGGTGGAAGGCGCGGTCGACGAGGATGTCCTCGACGAGGCCCAGCTCCGAGGGGCCCGGCGTGCCGAGCGTCAGGCCGACGGCCCGCGCGCCGTCGACGACGTCGGCCTCCTCGACGAGGCGGCGGGTGACCTCGTCGGCGGTGTTGTAGATACAGGCGGTGCGGACGCCCTCGAAGATCCGGCCCTTGGCGCGCGCGTACTCCTCGGCCCCTCCGTGCCAGTCGAGGTGGTCGGCGCTCACGTTGAGCACCGCCGCGGCCTCGCAGTCCAGGTGCTCGGTCCAGTGCAGCTGGAAGCTGGACAGCTCGAGCGCGAGCACGTCGTAGCCCTCCGGGTCGAGCGCCGCCTCGATCACGGGCAGCCCGACGTTCCCGCACGCGACGGCGCGCAGCCCGGCCGCCCGCAGGATGGACTCGAGCATGGTGACCGTGGTGGTCTTGCCGTTGGTGCCGGTGACGCCGAGCCACGCGGGCCCGTCGGCGGACTGCATGCGGCGCGCGAGCTCGACCTCGCTCCACACGGGGATGCCGGCCGCGGCCGCCTCGGCGAGGAGCGGCTGGGTGGGGCGCCATCCCGGGGAGGTGACGACGAGGTCGATCTCGCGGTCGGCGGGGAGGGCCGTGGTCTGCTCGGCGCCGAGGCGCACCTCGACCCCGAGCACCTCGAGGATCTGCGCCCGCTCACGCAGCTCGGGGGTGTCCTGCCCATCGACGACGAGCACACGAGCGCCGCGCTGCATGGTCTGGTCGGCCACCGCGTACCCGGACACCCCGAAGCCGGTGACCAGGATGCGCACGCCCGTCACGTCGAGCCCGGGCCAGGGCCGCTGCTGGACCGGCAGGACCAGGTCCGCCGCGTACGCGGAGGTCATGAGCTGAGCCTCGGGAGGGCGTCGAGGTAGAAGATGCCGAGGCCCACTCCGGCGAGGATCCCGGCCACGATCCAGAAGCGGACCACGATCGTCACCTCGTTCCAGCCCTTGAGCTCGAAGTGGTGCTGCAGGGGCGCCATCCGGAACACCCGCTTGCCGGTCAGCTTGAAGCTCGTGACCTGGATGATCACGGACAGCGAGATGATCACGAAGAGGCCGCCGATGATCGCGCCGAGCACCTCGGTGCGGGAGACGATGGTCAGGCCCGCGATCGCCCCGCCCAGGGCGAGCGATCCGGTGTCGCCCATGAAGATCTTCGCGGGCGAGGTGTTCCACCACAGGAAGCCGACGCAGGCGCCGATGATCGCCGCGCAGAGCACGGCGGTGTCGAGCGGGTCCCGCGAGGTGTAGCAGTGGACGACCCCGCCGGCGTCGAGATCGACGCTGCACACCTGCCGCCACTGCCAGAAGGAGATGATCAGGTACGCGGTGGTGAAGATGATGGTCGCGCCGCTCGCGAGTCCGTCGAGGCCGTCGGTGAGGTTCACACCGTTGGACCAGGCGGCGACGAGGAAGTTCGCCCAGAGGGCGAAGAGCACGAAGCCGAGGGCCGAGCCGATCACGGCGAGATTCATCCCGGCCGCGGAGTGCAGCAGGTCCGCGAGGAAGGAGAGGTCCAGCCACTCCACGTCGCGGACCACGGAGATCTTCGTGGACGCGGGGGTGTTGCCGTCGCTGTCCGGGAAGAGCAGCGCCAGCACCGCGAAGACCGTCGCGACGAGGAACTGGCCGATCAGCTTCGCCCGCGGCCGCAGGCCCAGGCTGCGCTGCTGGGAGATCTTCAGGTAGTCGTCGAGGAAGCCGACCACGCCGAGCCCGACCATGAGGAAGAGCACGAGGAGCACCGAGACGCTCGGGCTGGTCCACAGCACCAGATGGGTGAGGCCGTAGGCGAGGAGCGTGGAGAGGATGATCGCGACGCCGCCCATGGTGGGGGTGCCGCGCTTGGTCGCGTGCGAGGTGGGGCCGTCATCCCGGATGAACTGTCCGTACCCCTTCTTCACCAGGAGCTTGATGAAAAGGGGTGTGCCGAGGATCGACAGCAGCAGCGCAGCGGCTCCCGCGATGATGATCGCGATCATGCGTGATCCCCTCCGTCCGCCCGCGGGTCGGGCTCTCCTGCTCGCTCGAGGTGAGCGACCAGCGGTCGGGCGATCCGCCGCAGTCCGGCGTCGCGCGATGACTTCAGGAGCACCACGTCGCCGGGCATCACCGTACGTTCTAGCACAGCGATCGCCTCCTCGACGGTGTCGACGAACTCGGACTCGCCGCCGAAGCTCCCCTCGAGGCTGGCCCCGTGGTGGATCGGTGCGGCGCCGTCGCCGACGACGATCAGGTGGTCGATGTTCAGGCGGACCACGAGGCGGCCGATCTCGTCGTGCAGGCGCACGGCATCGTCCCCGAGCTCGAGCATCTCGCCGAGGACGGCGATCGTGCGGTGGCTCCGGCCGAGATGGGCGAGGGTCTTGAGCGCGTGGCGCATCGAGTCCGGGTTGGCGTTGTAGGCGTCGTCGACGACGAGGGCCCCGCCCGCGCGGTGCACCTCCATGCGCTGCCCGGAGGCGAGGCGCGCGCCGTCGAGGGCCGCGGTCGCCGCGGCGGGGTCGACCCCGGCGGCGAGGGCGCCGGTGAGCGCGGCCAGGACGTTCGCGGCCTGGTGCTCCCCGAGGAGGTCGGGGCGCACCGGGAAGCGGCCGGCGGGGATCGGGGCGCCGCTGAGCGCCGTGAGGCCCTCCGGCACGACGAGGGTGAAGGAGAGTCGGGCGTCCTCGTCGAGGTCGAGGTCCTCGCCGCGGAGGGTGCCGGACCAGAAGCCCCAGTCGAGGACGGGCGCGGAGGTGCGGGAGGCCATCGCGGCGACCCGGCGGTCCTCGGCGTTCAGCACGGCGCGCCCCTCGGGGGCGAGGGCCTCGACGAGCTCGCCCTTGGCGCGTGCGATGGCGTCGACGCCGCCGAACTCGCCGAGGTGCGCGCTGCCGACGTTGAGGACGAGGGAGACGTCGGGGCGGGCGATCGCCGTGAGGTGGGCGATGTGACCGATGCCCCGGGCGCCCATCTCGAGGACCAGGAAGCGGGTGGTGGGCTGCAGACCCAGCACGGTCAGCGGCAGGCCCAGCTCGTTGTTGAGGCTGCCGACGGGGGCGATGGTCTCCCCCGCGGCGGAGAGCACGAGGCCGAGGAGGTCCTTGGTGCCGGTCTTGCCGGCACTGCCGGTGACGGCGAGGACCACGAGATCGGGGTTCTCGGCGCGGGCGCGCTCGAGCTGGGCGCGGGCGAGAGTGGACAGCGCCTCGCGGACGTCCTCCACGAGCACCCCGGGGAGCCCGAGATCCCGGGAGACGAGGACCGTCCCCGCGCCGTCCTCGAGGGCGCGGGCGACGAAGTCGTGCCCGTCGGCGTGCTCGCCGACGAAGGCGGCGAAGAGGTCACCGGGGGTGACGGCGCGCGAGTCGATGCGGGCGGCGCCCGTCACGGTCTCCGCCCCGGTCGCACCCCCCACGAGGGAGCCGCCGGTGAGGTCGGCGATCTCCCGGGCCGTGGTCTGCAGCATCCTCAGCGTCCTCCGTCGGTCGGGTCGGGGTGCGGGCGGTGCGCGGCCGCGAGGGCCTCGCGCAGCTGCTCGCGATCGTCGAACGGATGGACGATACCGCCGATCGTCTGTCCGGTCTCGGCTCCCTTGCCCGCCACCAGGATGGTGTCCGCCACGTCGGCGATCCGGGCGGCCAGGGCGATCGCCGCGGCCCGGCCGTCGACCTCGTGGACCTGCGCCGATGCGCCCGCCGGGATGCCGGAGCGGACCTCGCGCCGGATCGCGGCGGGGTCCTCGGAGCGCGGGTTGTCGTCCGTGACGATCACCACGTCCGCGAGGCGCGCGGCGACCTCGCCCATCGCCGGGCGCTTGGTCCGGTCCCGGTCGCCGCCCGCGCCCATCACCGCGATGAGGCGACGGGTCCCGGGCACGCCGCGCAGCGTGACGAGCGCCTGCTCGAGGGCGTCGGCGGTGTGGGAGTAGTCGACGACGCCGCGCACGGGGGCCTCGGCCACGAGCTCCATCCGGCCGGGGACGGTCCCGGCCTCGGCCAGGGCAGCGCGCACGGCGGGGCCGCGGTGTCCGAGACGGTCGAGGATCAGCTCGGCAGCGAGGGTGTTGGCGGCGTAGTGCCGGCCGGGCAGCGCGGCGTGGAGGGTGCGCTCCCCGTCGGGGCCGTCGACGGTGAAGGTCGTGCCGTAGCCGTCGGCGCGCAGGTCGCGGGCCCGATGGTCGGCGTCGACGCCCTCGCGCGTGGCATAGGTGATCACCGGGACGCTCGCCTCGGCGGCGAGCCGGCGCCCCCAGGCGTCGTCCACGCAGATCACGCCCGCCGCGGAGTGCTCCGGGGTGAACAGCCGGGCCTTCGCCGCGAAGTAGGCCTCCATGGTGCCGTGGAAGTCCAGGTGGTCCTGCGTGAGGTTGGTGAAGCAGGCGACGTCGACGACCACCTCGTCGGCGCGGTGCAGCACGAGGGCGTGGCTCGAGATCTCCATCGCGGCGACCTCCGTGCCGTCCTCGACCATGCGGGCGAGGATGCCGTGCAGCTCGGGCGACTCGGGGGTGGTGCGGACCGTCGCGAAGCGGTGCGGTGTCCCGTCGGCCCCCGTGTAGCTCGTGCCGGAGGTGCCGATGACGCCAGTGGATCGGCCCAGGGCGGTGAGCGCGGCGGTGACCACGGTGGTGATCGAGGTCTTGCCGTTGGTGCCGGTCACGCCGACGGTCTTGAGGCGGCGCGCCGGATGCCCGTAGACCGCGGCGGCGGCGAGGGCGGTCGCGGCGCGGGGATCCTCGACGACGAGCGCCGGCAGTCCGGCGGTGCGGCAGCGCTCCTCCCCCGCGGCATCGGTGAGGGCGAGCACTGCTCCGCGGCCGGCAGCCTGCGCGGCGAAGTCCGCGCCATGGGCGTTCGCGCCGGGCAGCGCGCACCACAGGTCGCCGGGCGCGACGCCGCGCGAGTCCAGGGTGACGCCCTGGGCGCGCACCCGCTCCGCGCCCTCAGGGAAGGGGGCTCCGAGGGCGCGGGCGAGGTCCGCCGCGTCCGCGCCGAGGGGGCGACGCGGGCGGGCCGGCTCGGGGGTGATCTCCGCGGGATGGTCCGCGAGGGGGCCGGCGCCGCTCACTCCTGGCCCCACTCGTTCTCGAGCTCACGGCCGGGAACGCCCGTCGGGGCGATGCCCTGGTTCTGCAGCGTGTAGGTGGTCAGCTCGGAGAAGGCCGGTGCCGCGGCGCGGCCGCCGGAGATGAAGGTGTCCAGGCCGAAGATGAAGACGCCGGTGACGATCTCCGGGTCGTCCGCCGGGGCGAAGCCGATGAACGAGGCGGTGTACTGGCCGTCGGCCGTCTGGGCGGTGCCCGTCTTGCCCGCGACCGCGTAGCCGGTCACGGCCGCGCCGGACGTCTCGTCGTCCACGTCGTTGTCCATCAGCTGCAGCATCGTCGCGGCGGTCTCCGAGGAGATGACGCGGGTCTGCTCGGGCTCGCCGAGCGGGCTGATCGTGCCGTCCGCCTCCTGCACCCCGGCGATCAGGGTGGGCTGGACCCGCACCCCGTCGTTCGCGAAGGTGCCGATCGCGGCGACCATCTGCAGCGCGTTGACGCTGTAGCCCTGGCCGAAGGAGGTCGTGTAGCGGGTGCGCCCGTTCCAGTCCTCGGCAGGGTGGAGCACGCCCGCCGACTCGCCCGGCAGCTCGATGCCCGTGGGCTGGCCGATGCCGAAGGCGCGCAGGTAGTCGTAGCGCACCTCGGGGTCGAGCTCCTCGGAGATCTGCACCGTGCCGACGTTCGAGCTGTTCTTGAGCACCCCGGCGAGGGTCAGCTGCTGATCGGGGTGGACGTGGGAGTCCTTGATGCGGTGCCCGTCGAAGTACATCTCGTAGGGGATCTCGAACTGGTCGTCCACCGAGACCGTGCCCTCCTCGAGGGCGGCGGCGACGGTGAACAGCTTGCCGGTGGAGCCCGGCTCGAAGACGTTCGAGATCGACCGGTTCCCCAGATCCGCGGGATCGGTGTTCGCGAAATCGTTGGGGTCGTAGGTCGGGTACTCGGCCAGGGCCAGCACCTCGCCGGTGCGCGCGTTGTAGGTGATCGCGCTGCCGCCCTCGGCACCCCACTGCTCGACTGCCGCGGCGATCACCTGCTGGGACTTCCACTGCAGGTCGCGATCGAGGGTGAGGACCACGTCCTGCCCGTCGACCGCGGCGGTGGTCTCCTGCTTGCCGGTGGGGATGATCTGGCCGGCGGCGCCGCGCTCGTAGGTGGTCGACCCGTCGGCGCCGCGGAGCTCCTCGTCGAAGGAGAGCTCGACGCCGGCGAGCGCCGTGCCCTCGCCGCCCACGAAGCCGAGGACGTTGCCGCCGACGGAGCCCGCCGGGTAGATGCGGTCCGCGACGGCGTCGGAGCCGACGCCGGGGATCTTCAGCGCGAGCGCCGCGTCACGGACCTTCGGCTCGACGTTCTTGACCAGGTACTTGAATCCCTTGTCCCCGGTCAGCGCCTCCTCGGTCTCCTCGACGGTCCAGCCGAACACCGGCGCGAGGTCCCGGGCGGCGGCCTCGACGCCCTTGACGTCGGCGGACTTCGAGTTCTTGAGGTACTCGTCGACCTGGCGCTGGTCGACCCACAGGTCGTAGCGCTGGACCGAGCTCGCCAGCGCGGTGCCGTTGCGGTCGAGGATGTCGCCGCGCAGGGCGGGGATGGTGCGGGTGACGGTGCGCTGCTCGACCGCCTCCTGGGCGCGGGCGCTCGCGTCGAGTCCCTGCACCCAGATCAGGCGACCGGACAGCGTCATTACCGCCACCATGATCATGCAAAGCAGCAGGCGGTGGCGGACAGCGGGGGCGCCGACGCGGGCGCGGGGGACGCGGGGGGCACCGCCCCGGGCGGGGCGGCGGGTGCGCGTGGTGCGGGACCGCGCCATGGTCAGGCTCCCTCGTTGCCCATGCCGTGGTAGGTCGTGGGCTCTTCGTAGATCTGCGCCGGCGGCACGGCCACCTCTGCGGGGACCGCCGCCAGCTCCGGGTTGGCCTCAGTCTGCGCCGCCGGCGCCGTCTGGCCGATGACCTCGCCCGTGTCGAGGTCGATGTATGCGGGATCCGTGACGGGCACCATGCCGATCTCGCGGGCCTGGCGCTCGAGCTCCTGCGGGGTGCCGAGGCGCTCGTCGGTCTCGGCGAGGGCCTGCTGCTCCTCGGTGAGCCGCTGGGACTGGTTCTGCAGTCGGGTGATCTCGTAGCTGGCACCGGACATCTGGATGTTCAGGTACAGGAGGGCGGCGAGGGTCGCGACCACGATCAGCGTGCACAGCAGAGTGAACGGCATCGGGCCGCGGGCGGTGCGCGGGGACGCGACGACCGTCAGTCGGGGACGGGGGGCGGCGTTCCGCTTCCCCCGGGCGGGACGGACCGCGGGCGCGTGAACGGCGGAGGTGCTGGCCATCTCAGTGAGCTCTCTTCGCGGGTCGGGTACGGGTCAGGGCACGGAGTCGGACGGAGGCGGCGCGGGGATTGCCCTCCCGCTCGGCCTCATCGGCCTGGAGCGCCCCGCGCACGAGCGGGGCGAAGGTGGGTCTGTGCTCCTCCAGCTCGACGGGCAGCCCAGGCGGGGCCGAGGAGCGGGTGCGGCGCGCGAAGGCGGTCTTCACCAGGCGGTCCTCGCCGGAGTGATAGGACTCCACGAGGATCCGCCCGTCCACCAGCAGGGCGTCGAGGGCGGATTCGAGCGCCGAGGCGAGGATCTCGAGCTCCTCGTTGACGGCGATCCGCAGCGCCTGGAAGGTGCGCTTGGCGGGATGCCCGCCGCTCGCCTTGGAGGCCGCGGGGATCGCCCGGTCCAGCAGCTCGACCAGCTCGCCGCTGCGGGTGAGCGGGGCGATCTCGCGCTGTTCGACGATGCGTCGCGCGATCCGCCGGGAGAAGCGCTCGTCCCCCAGCTCGTGGAGGATGCGGGCGATCTCGGACTCGGGCAGGTCGCGCAGGAGGTCCGCGGCGGAGGGAGCGTCCGAGGAGGGGTCCATGCGCATGTCCAGCGGCGCGTCGACCGAGTAGGAGAAGCCGCGCTCGGAGGTGTCGATCTGAAAGCTGGAGAGCCCCAGGTCCATCATCACGCCGTGGACGCCGGGGAGGTCGAGCTCCTCGAGCACCTCGGGGATCCGGTCATAGGTCGCGTGGACCAGGGTGGCGCGGTCGCCGACGCCGGCGCGGTCCAGCCGCTGCCGGGCGAGCTCGAGGGCCTGGGGGTCGCGGTCGATGCCGACCAGGCGGGCCTGCGGGGCGGCCTGCAGGACGGCGGCGGCGTGGCCGCCCATGCCGAGGGTCGCATCCAGGTACACCGAGCCCGGCTCCTGGAGCGCTGGGACGAGGAGGTCGACGGAGGTGGCCAGGAGCACCGGCAGGTGCCGCTCCTCGGCGGGCCTGGCGTCGGTCGTCTCGTCCATGTCACCCCTCCCCTGGGTCCGTGCGTTCTCCGTGTGGTGTCGGCTGTCGTCGTGCGCGGCTCCGGGTGCGCCCTGGGCGCGGTCCCGTCCTGCCAGATTCCCCGTCGTTCCCGACCCGCCGCCGGGGAAGGTGCCTCGGGGCGGGAACGACGAGAGGTCTCACAGGACGGAGGTCCGGGGAACCGAGCTCAGAAGAGGCCGGGGACCACCTCCTCGGAGGTCTCCGCGAAGCCCTCCTCCTTCTGCTCGAGGTAGGTCTCCCACGCCGGGAGGGACCAGATCTCGAGCCGGTCGAGCGCGCCGATGACGGCGCATTCCCGGTCCAGGCCCGCGTAGGTGCGCAGGTGGCCCGGGATGGTGATGCGGCCCTGCTTGTCCGGGATGACGTCCTCCGCGCCGGACAGCAGCACACGCAGGTAGTCGCGGGTGCGCCGATCGGTGGTGGGCGCCCGACGGGCCTCCTCGAGCTTCTGGCGGAACTCTCCGAGCGGGTACACGGCGATGCAGTGCTCCTGCCCACGAGTCATGACCAGTCCCGAGGCGAGCTCGTCGCGGAACTTCGCCGGGAAGATCAGGCGGCCCTTCTCGTCGAGCTTGGGCGTGAAGGTGCCGAGGAACATCTCGACCTCCTTCGCTCACCACGACTCGCGATCCGGACTCCATCTCCTCCCAACACGCTCCACTTTACCCCACTACTCCCCACCATTGCCCTCAGAATGCGCCAGATCACCCTGTGTGTGTTGCGAGTCCGCAGGTCACAGGGGTGGTGTGAGGTGGAGGGAAATCTGCGTGCCGGGAGCGACGTCGGGCGCGCCGCAGCGCCCCGGCGCCGGGGTCGCCCTCCCCTCCCCCGCAACCACTAGGGGGAACTCGCAGGTCATAGCGGGATCGAGGCGACGGCAGGGTCGACGGGGAGGGAGGTGGAGGACGAGGGAGGGCGCCGGTGGAGCGATGTGGGGGATGCCCGGGAAGCGATGTGGGGGACGGCCCGGGAGCGGAGTGGCGGATCGGGGGAACGCCCGGGAGCGCAGCGGCGGAGATCCGGGGAGCGCAGCGGCGGAAGCCGGACATGACGATGCCCCGGCTCACGGGAGCCGGGGCATCAGGTCAGAGGTGCGGGACGGGGCCCGGACCGGGAGGGATCAGACCCGGGGGTCGTCCCCCGAGCGCCGCTCCCACCGCTCCTCCATCTTGCGCAGGAAGTCGTCGCCGCCACCTCGCGGCGCGGTCGGGCGGGAGCCGCCGTCACCGTCGCCGGGGACCGCGCCGCCGGGGTCGGCCGAGGTGCGGGGTCCGGTGATCGCGAAGAGGGCGCCGCCGAGCATCCCGAGGAAGGCTATGACGCCCAGCCAGATCAGGTTGAGCGAGACGGCGAGGACGAGCACGCCGAGTCCGAGGACGACTCCGGCGAGACCGATCAGGATGCGGCGGCCGCTGCGTCGCGGACCGCGCGAGGGTGCGAATGCCCGGGCGAGTCGCGGATCGTCCGCGAAGAGCTGGCGCTCCATCTCGTCGAGCATCTTCTGTTCGTGTTCAGACAGCGGCATGATCCCGCTCCTTGTCCCCGTCCTCACGCGCCGTCGGGCGCACTGTCGCCGATCTCGGATCCGGAGAGGATCCCGGCCCTCGTCGGCGGTCAGCACAGTCTAGATCCCCGCGCTGAGTGTTGTGAACAGTCTGGGCCACGCCTCACCACAGACCCGGGGCGACCGCGGGGCCGGAGTCCTCGGGCGGCTCGTCGGGGGTTCGCGGGGACGACCCGGCCGCGGCCGCTCCGGGAGCTGCCGACGACCCCGGGGCGAGGGTCGACCCGCGGCGGAGCGAGTCGACCCCGAACCGGGCTGAGGCGCGATCCATGGCGGCCTCGAGGTCCTGCCACCCGGTGGTCCGCCCCACGAGCTCGTGCTGTGCGGGGCCGCCGCGGGCGGGCTGCATCTGCGTGACGCGCACTCCGGCGAGCCGCACGCGGGGCATCCGCGGGCGCTCCCTCTCCCACAGCGCCACCACGTGCTCGCGGATCCGCTCGCCCGAGTCGGTGGGCAGGTCGAGGGTCGAGGAGCGTGTGAGGGTGGTGCCGTCCGGCGCCCGGAGCTTGAGCACGACGGTGCGCGCCGCGAAGCCGCTGCCGCGCAGCTGCCGGGCGACGTCGTCAGCCATCTGGGTGATCCGGCGGCGCACTTCGTCGGGATCGGTGAGGTCTTCGTCCCAGGTGCGCTCGGTTCCGAGGGAGCGGTCACGGGTGCGGTGGCCGAGCCCGGTGCGGTCGGTTCCGCCGGCGAGGCGGCCGATCTCGGCGGCCCGCGGGCCGAGCACCCGGGCGAGCACCGACGGAGGGAGCTCGCGCAGGCTGCCGATGGTGTCGACCCCGAGCTTCTCGAGCGCGGCGACCGCCTTGGGCCCGATGCCCGAGATGGCTCCGACGGGGAGGGGCGCGAGGAAGGCCGCCGTCTCCGCGGCGGGAACGATGAGCATCCCGTCGGGTTTCGCCCGCGCCGAGGCGATCTTCGCGACCGGCCGGGAGACGGAGCCGCCGACCGAACAGGGCAGATCCAGCTCCTCCCGGATCAGGAGCCGCAGCCGGGAGGCGATCTGCGCGGGTTCGCCGAACAGACGCCGGGCCGGGCGGGCATCGAGGAAGGCCTCGTCGACGCTGATCTGCTCGATGTCCGCGACCACGGTGCCCAGCAGCTCCATCACCCGGGCGGACACGCGCCGGTAGTGGTCGATGCGGGGCGGGACGATCACGAGGTCGGGCGCCAGGCGCCGGGCGGTGGACATGGGCATCGCCGAGCGGATCCCCCGGCTGCGGGCGGGATAGCTCGCAGCGGCGACCACGCCGCGCGCTCCGGCTCCGCCGACCACCACGGGCAGCCCCCGGAGCGAGGGATCGTCGCGGATCTCCACCGAGGCGAAGAAGGCATCCATGTCGAGGTGGAGGATCCCGGGGACCTCCTCCCCCGCCGCCTGCTCTCGGATCACGCGACACCTCCTCCGTGGCGGAACTGTACCGGTCGCGTCCTGCCGCGCGACCGGCTCGGCTCCGCGGAGCGTTCAGCCGGCGAGCGCGGTCAGGTGCGGCGGCAGATCGTCGAGCAGGGCCGCGGCGACGAGATCCAGATGTGCGGCGGTCCCCTCCAGATGCTGCTCCAGGAGCCCCGGATCCGGCTGGGCCGCGAGGTTGCGATCGAGTCGCGCGCGCTCGGCGACGAGCGGCGCGAGGGCCTCCGCGCGGTCCCTGCCGTCCGGTCCGAGCCGGTCGAGCGCCGCCCAGACGTTCAGCGGCAGCTTCCGCTTGCGCTCCCGGTTCGCCCGGGCGACGAGGATCCCCGCACCGCGGAGAGCGGAGCGATGCGCCAGTTCGAAGGCCTCGCGCGGAGCGAGCGGCGCGGCGATCCGCGCCTGGGCCAGAAGCTCCCGGGCCCGCTCGAGATCCGCCTGGTCCTGGTCGAGCAGCGCCAGACGGCGTCGCAGGGTGAGCGCACCGGAGGCGGCGGGGATCGCCCTCGCGCCTCGTCCGGTCATGGTCGTCATCATGTCCCTCCTCCGTGCCTCGCCGCCGCGCGGTGCGCCGCGGTGCTGTCGTGCTGTCGTGCTGTCGTGCTGTGGTGATCCCACGCTAGGGAGAGGGTCCGACGGATGACGCCGGTGCCGATGCGCTGGGGACGAGGACGCCCTGGGGAGGAACGATCGGACGCGTCTTCTAGAGTGGCCCGATGGCCCGCCGCGCGCGAGAGCGCTCCCGCTCCCTCCCCTTCGAGCACCTTCCCGCCCTCGATGTCCCGCTGGCCATCTCGACCGGGAGCGCCCGGCTGAGCCGGGAGAACGACGGGTCGGTGCTGCTCGAGGTCAACGGGGTGCCGTCCTCGCACCTGCACCCCGACCCCGCGCACCTGGTGTTCGAGTACATGCGGTGGATGCAGCTCGTGATCGACCTCCATCTGGCCGAGCGCGGGTCGGACGCCCCCGCGCCGCAGCTCGCGCACCTCGGGGGTGGGGGCTGCTCCCTGCCGCGCGCCGTGGCCTCCGCCCACCCCGGCTCCCGCCAGATCGTGGTCGAGCTCGACGAGCTGCTCGCCGACGGGGTCCGGACCTGGTTCGACCTCCCCCGGTCCCCCCAGCTGCGACTGCGCATCGGGGATGCCCGGGAGGCGCTGGACTCCTGGCGGGAGGACCGCTTCGACGTGGTGGTCCGCGACGTCTTCGCCGGTGCCGTGACGCCGCGGGCGCTCACCGACGCCGCGGCCGTGGGCCAGGTCGATCGGGTCCTCCGGGAGGACGGCATCTATCTGGCCAACTGCGCCGCTCCCCCGGGCACGAGCCTGCTCGCGGACGAGGTCGCGACCCTCGCGGCGACCTTCGCCCACGTCGGCGTCATCGCCGAGCCGTCCCATCTGAGCGGGAAGCGCCGCGGCAACTGCGTGCTGGTCGCCTCGCAACGCCCACTGCCCGAGGGCGTCGACCGGGCGCTGCGCTCGGACGCCGTCTCGGTGCGGCTCGCCCCGGAGGACCGGGTCCGTGCCCTCGCCCGTACCGGCAGCGTGATCGTCCCGCGCTGAGCGGCCGCTCGACGCCGTCGGCTCATCCCGTGCGGACCGGCGCCCTGGCTCGTCCGGACCCCGTACTCCCCGCCGCGCGCGGGACGTGCTCTGCCGCCCTGCGGTGGCGCACGAACGACGGACCGGGCAGGAGCCTCAGCTCCTGCCCGGTCCGTGAGATCTCGGGGTGCCCGACGATCAGAGGGGACGAACCTGCTCGGCCTGCGGCCCCTTGTCGCCCTGACTGACCTCGAACTCCACGCGCTGACCCTCGTCGAGGGCGCGGTAGCCGTCCATGTCGATCTTGCTGTGATGCACGAAGACGTCTGCGCCGCCTCCGTCGATCTCGATGAATCCATAGCCCTTTTCGGCGTTGAACCACTTGACCGAGCCCTGTGCCATTCCTGTCACCTTCTGTGTCGTCCATCAACAGTCGCGGAACGCGACCGCGGTGCCGCGTGTGCCGTCCCCCGCCGGAGCGGGTGGCGTCAGGTGCAAGCCGTATCGCTGTGCCGAGGCACCTTCGACGGACTGTCCTGCTGGACCTGCATCACCGCAACGACCCCATGATGACACGAGCGTGGCCCGCTTCACACGGACTTCGTCCCCGGCCGGTCACGAAGACATAACGAACCGGGCGGCCCGGGCGCTCAGCCGCCGCTCCGGCGACCGCCTCAGCGGTCCGCGGTCCCGTTCCCGTCTCCGTCACCCTGATCGGCGAGGAACCGCTCGAAGTGGTCCCCGAGCTCCTCGGCGGTGGGCAGGTCCATGGTGGTCGCGATCGGGGACCCCTCGTCGTTCTCGGCGAGGGAGTCGTACTGCTCCTCGAGCGCGGCGACGATCTGGCGCACCTCGGCGTTCTGCGCGAGCGTCCCCTCGAGGGCGGTCGTCGCGGCATCGGTGAGATCGCCGAGGTTGACGAGTGGGAGGTCGAGACCGGCCGCCTCGCTCACGCGGCGCAGCAGAGCCAGGGCCCCGGCTGGGAAGTCGGTGCGGGTGAGGTAGTGCGGGATCTGGGCGGCGTACCCCATCGCCGGATGATCGGCCTTGCCCAGCCGGAGCTCGAGGAGCGCCCCGAAGCTCGCGGGCACCACGATCTCGGTCCCCTCCTCGCCGGAGGGATCGGTGCCCGGAGCCGGGATCGCACGCGTCCCCGGATCACCCAGCAGCGCGGGATCGTTGGCATGGGTGAACAGTCCGATGGGTCGGGTGTGCGGGACGGCCATGGGCACCGCCTGCATCCCCACCACCCGCTCGACCTCGAAGAACTCCACGAGGTCGATCAGCGCCTCGGCGAAGCGGTTCCACTGCAGGTCCGGCTCGGGGCCGTCGAGCAGCAGGAACGGCCGGTCGGACTCGTCGTACAGGAGGGAGAGCGTCACCTCGGGGATCTCGACCCGCGTATAGGAGGTGCCGTCGAACACGGCCTGCGGTCGCGAGCCGCGGAAGTCCAGCAGCTCGTCGGCGTCGAAGGTGACCAGCGGCAGATGCCGCAGCTCATCGCGCAGGTAGGTGGCGGCGATGCGGCAGGCGTTGCCGGCGTCGACCAGGCCCGGCAGCGCGGTGACGAGGGTCAGCCCGTCCCGGGGGACGGCGGCCAGCACGTCGGCGGACTCGAACCGGTAGAGGTCCCGCGGGTCTCGCATCGCCGTCTCCTCCCTCGCGACCGCCCGGATGGCACGCGCATCCAGGCCCGTCCACCATAATGGACCACCGCGTCGGAGAGGTCCCGGGTCCGCTCGGCACGGCGCGGTGTCCGGTCAACCGTCAGGGGGAGCAGGTCCGTGGACGATTCTGAGAAGAAGCTCGCTCAGGAAGTCGCCCGGGAGCAGAGCTACGCCGACAGGCTCTACGCCCGTCTCGACGAGCTCATCGCCCAGGTCGAACGCAACCTCGACGAGATCCAGGGCTCGCAGCACGCCTCGACCCACCAGAACCGCTCCGAGCGCGACGCCTTCATGGCGCTGTACGAGGACCGGCTCGCGCTGCTGCGCTCCGTCGCCCGCAGCGTCGTGTTCGGCCGGCTCGACACCGACGACCACGCTCGCCACTACATCGGCCGCATCGGACTGTTCACCGCGGAACGCGAGCAGCTCCTGGTCGACTGGCGCGCCCCGGCGGCCGCCGCCTTCTACCAGGCCACGAGCACCGACCGCCAGGGGGTGCGCCTGCGCCGGCACCTGATCAGCCGGGGCCGGACGGTGGTCGGCCTCGAGGACGACGTCCTCGACCAGAGCGTCCTCGAGGAGTCCGGCGAGGACGTCGTCCTCCACGGCGAGGGGGCGCTGCTGGCCGCCGTCTCCGGGCAGCGCACCGGACGCATGGGCGACATCGTCGCGACCATCCAGTCGGAGCAGGACCGCATCATCCGTTCGGACAACCGCGGTGTGCTCGTCGTCCAGGGCGGGCCCGGCACCGGGAAGACGGCGGTCGCCCTGCACCGCGCCGCCTACCTCCTCTACACGCACCGCCGGCGCCTCGAGCACACCGGCGTGCTGATCATGGCCCCGACCCCCGGCTTCCTGCGGTACATCGAGCGGGTGCTCCCGAGCCTCGGCGAGTCCGGCGTGGTGATGCTGACCCCCGGCGAGATGTTCCCGGGCGTGGAGACCTTCGTGCACGACGACGACGAGACCGCCCGGGTCAAGGGCGACATCGCCATGGCCGAGCTGCTCGCGCGCGCCGTCAAGCAGCGCCAGGTGGTGCCGGAGAAGGACGTCCGCTTCCGGATCGACGGCACCCCGATCACCCTCACCCGGGACGCCATCCGGTCCGCGCGCCGCGAGGCCCGCGCCACGCACAAGCCGCACAACGCCGCGCGCTCGGTCTTCGTGCGGGCCGCGATGGACCGACTCGTGGAGAGCTACGAGAAGGCGCTGCGAGCCCGGGGGCAGACGATCGTCCCCGAGGATCGGCCCGATCTGCTGGCCGATCTGCGTCACGACCCCGATGTCCGGCGCGCCCTGAACCTCGCCTGGCTGCCGTACACCCCCGAGGGGTTCCTGCGGATCCTGCTGTCGCGCGAGGATCGTCTCCGCAGCGCCGCACCGCGGTCGCTCGCCGACCGGCTGCATCTCCTGGTCCGCCCCAAGGACGCGCCCTGGACGGTCGAGGACGTGCCGCTGCTCGACGAGGTCGCCGAGCTGCTCGGCGAGGACTCTGCGCCCGCCGAGGCCCGCGCCCAGGAGGCCGCGCGCCGACGGGAGGCCGACGTCGACTACGCCCGGAAGGTCATCGAGAACTTCGACACCTCGGGCATCGTCCGGGCCGAGGACCTCGCCGATCAGGTGACCCGGATCCGCGACGGGCGCACCCTCGCCGAGCGCGCGTCCTCGGAGCGGGGCTGGACCTACGGCCACGTGGTGGTGGACGAGGCGCAGGAGCACTCGGCGATGAGCTGGCGCGCCCTCATGCGCCGCGCCCCCACCAAGTCCTTCACCGTGGTGGGCGACGTCGCGCAGACCTCCTCCGCGGGCGGCTCCTCCTCGTGGGAGCAGGCGCTCTCCCCCTACGTGCAGGATCGCCTGCAGATCGAGCACCTCTCGGTGAACTACCGCACCCCGGCGCGGATCATGGACCGCGCGCTCGCGATGGCGCGCGCCCATGACCTCCCCGTCACCCCGGTGACCTCCGTGCGCGAGGGCGACCGCGATCCGCTCGTGGAGCAGGTCAACGCTTCCGCGCTCGGGGAGCAGGTCGACGCTTCCGCGCTCGAGGAGCGCGTCGCCGCGTCGGTCGCCGCTCTCCACGCCGAAGGGATCGGGCGCCTCGCCGTCATCACGAGCTCGTCCCGCCGCGACGCCGTCATCGCGAGCCTGCGCACCTTCGATGCCCTGCCGACGATCGGTGCGGGCTCCTCCGGCGTGGACGACGAGATCGCGGTGATGACCGCGCAGGATGCCAAGGGCCTGGAGTTCGACGGCGTGGTGATCCTCGAGCCGGCCGAGGTGCTCGCGGAACACGGTGCCGGCGATCTGTACGTGGCGATGACCCGCACCACCCGCCACCTGGGCGTTGTCCACGCGGCGCCGCTGCCGGCGGGGATCGCCCCGGAGTCCTGAGGAGGGGCGCGGGGAAAGGGATCGGCGGCCGCGGCTTCCCCTCCGCGACCGCCGATCGGCGTGCACCCTCGCGGGGCACGAGGGACATCCTATGCACAGTCGGAGCGTGCTTCCGACCATGTTCACCGAACACCCAGGCACTACTCAGGTGTCCAGCTGGTGCGGAGCGGGTGCCGAGCCCGTCGCGACCCCGAGCGGCGGCTGGAGGCGGGTCAGCCGACGGCGCCGGCCTCGGCGCGCAGCCGCTCGATCGCGGCCTCGAAGTCCTCGAGGGACTCGAAGTCCTGGTACACGCTCGCGAAGCGCAGATAGGCGACGACGTCGAGCTCCTGCAGGGGCTGCAGGATCGCGAGCCCGACATGGTGGGCGTCGATCTCGGCGACGCCGCTCGAGCGGATGTCCTCCTCGACGCGCTGGGCGAGCATGGCCAGCTGATCGTCGGTGACGGGACGGCCCTGGCAAGCCTTCCGCACGCCGGAGATCACCTTCGCGCGGCTGAACGGCTCGCTCACCCCTGAGCGTTTCTGCACCGAGAGCGAGGCGGTCTCGGAGGTGGAGAAGCGTCGCGAGCAGTTGGGGCACTGGCGTCGACGCCGGATGGTCGCGCCATCGTCGGACGTGCGCGAGTCCACGACACGCGAGTCGGGATGTCGGCAGAACGGGCAGTGCATCCGCCCAGGATACCGATCCCGCCGGGGGTCAGCGATCGAGCGGTGCTTCCGCCGAGCCCGCGACGGGCAGCACGATCTCCTGTCCCGCGGTGAGGCGGCCGGTGGGCAGCGAGTTCAGCGTGCGCACCTCCGCGATGTACGCCTCCGGCAAGGTGCCTTCGGGGGCATACTCCTCGGCGTACTCCCAGAGGGTGTCCCCGGCCTCGACGGTGACCGTCACCCGATCCTGCGGCTCGGCGCCTGCGAGCGCCGCCGGCACGTCGAGGACGAGGAGGGCGATGCCGGCCACGAGCAGGCCGAGGAGGAAGGCGAGGGCGACGGCGAGGCGGCGGCCGCGCCGGGTCGCCTCGAGTCGAACGCCCGCTCGAGCAGGGGCCGTGCGCGTGGTGCGCTCGACCTTCGTGGTCGGGCGGAAGGGAAGGACCGTGGCCGACTGGGTGCTCATATCCGAACTCCTGTTCGATCGAATGTCTGTGCGACTGTAGCCCGATCCGGCCGCGACACGCAAGAGGAATCTCGAACACCTGTTTGGAATCCGCTCCGTGCCCGCCTACTGTGGACTGCGAGGACTACGGAACCGCGAGGGTCCGACAGACGACGCGAGCCAGGAGGCCCGAGAGATGATCCCGACCGCCGATCAGCCCATCCCCTCGCGCGGCGACGCCGCGGGCGACGAGGCCACGGCGGGCCTGACCCGTCGCCAGCGGCTCGTCCTCGAGATGATCCAGTCCGCGATCGCCGCGCACGGATACCCGCCCACCATGCGCGAGATCGGTGACGCCGTCGGGCTGACCTCCTCGTCCTCGGTCTCGCATCAGCTGCAGGCCCTCGAACGCAAGGGCTTCCTGCGCCGCGATCCGAAGCGCCCCCGCGCGATGGAGGTGGTGATGCCGCAGGAGGACGACGCCCCCGCGCCCACCCCCGCCCCGGAGATCGGCTCCGCCTCGGTCTCGGTCCCGCTCGTGGGACGCATCGCCGCGGGCATCCCCATCACCGCGGAGGAGCAGGTCGAGGACGTCTTCACGCTGCCGGAGCGGCTCGTGGGCGGCGGTGAGCTGTTCCTGCTGCAGGTGGTCGGCGACTCGATGGTGGACGCCGCGATCTGCGATGGCGACTGGGTGGTCGTGCGCAGTCAGCAGTCCGCCGAGAAGGGCGAGATCGTCGCCGCCATGATCGACGGCG
This sequence comes from Brachybacterium sp. J153, assembly GCF_036311905.1. Taxonomy (NCBI): domain Bacteria; kingdom Bacillati; phylum Actinomycetota; class Actinomycetes; order Micrococcales; family Dermabacteraceae; genus Brachybacterium; species Brachybacterium sp. J153. The sequence goes on from NZ_JAZDCH010000021.1 coordinate 70,228, forward strand.
AGGCGACGGTCAAGACCCTCGTCATGCGGGACGACCACGTCTGGCTCATGCCGCACAACCCGGCCTTCGCCCCGATCCTCGGCGACCATGCCGAGATCCTCGGCAAGGTCGTCGCGGTCCTGCGCGCGGTCTGAGCCTCCCCCGCTCTCCGCGTCAGTGCGCCCCGGCGAGAGGGCGGCGGGGCGCCAGAGCCCTCGGAGGGGTGAGTCCTCAGCCCGCGTCGGCGAGCCGCCGCAGTGCCCCGAGGGCCACCTGGGGATCGGTCGTCGGCCAGAGCGGGGGCATCGCCTCCCGCAGGAACCCGCCGTAGCGCGCCGTGGACAGGCGGGGATCGAGCACCGCGACCATTCCCCGGTCCTCCACCGTGCGGATCAGTCGTCCAGCACCCTGAGCCAGCAGCAGTGCCGCGTGCTGGGCGGAGACCGCCATGAAGCCGTTCCCGCCGCGCTGGGCGATGCGCTCCTGCCGTGCCGACGCGAGCGGATCGTCGGGCCGCGGGAAGGGGATGCGGTCGATGGTGACCAGTCGCAGCGAGCGCCCCGTCACGTCGACCCCCTGCCAGAGCGTGAGGGTCCCGAAGAGCGAGGAGTCCTCGTCCTCGCGGAAGTGGCGCACGAGGTTCGCCATCGAGTCCTCCCCCTGCACCTCGATCCGCAGGTCCAGACGGGCGCGGACGTGCTCGGCAGCGAGCTCGGCGCCCCGTCGCGAGGAGAACAGGCACAGTGCCCCGCCGCGGGAGGCCTCCACCAGCTCGGTGAGGTGGTCGAGCATCGCGGCCTGGGGCCCCTCCCGCCCGGGGGGCGGAAGATGGCGGGCGGTGTACAGGATCCCCTGGCGCGGGTAGTCGAAGGGACTGCCGACATCGAGCGCCGCCCACGCCCCGGCGTCGCGCGCCGGGGGGATCGCGGCGGGGTCGAGACGGGCCGCGCGCGCGAGGCCCACCTCTCCGGCGGGCGGCTCGAAGCGGCCGCCGAGGGCGAGGGTCGCCGAGGCCAGGATCGCGGTGCGATCCTCGAGGATCGCCGAGCGCATCGCGAGCGCAACGCTGAGCGGGGCGACCTGGAGGCTGGATCGCCCCGTCACGGGGGAGTGCGAGACGGAGACGACATCGTCCTCGCCGGGCGAGCCGAGCCGCTCGCACACGTCGATGATCTCCTGCAGGGTCGCCCGTACCGTCTTGCGCGTGCCCGCGGTGCTGGCCCCCGCCTCCTCCCCCGCATCCTTCGCGTCGGAGTGCGCGGTGCGCGCCTCGATGCGCACCTGGGTCACGGCGTCGCCGAGCCGCTCGGGCAGGTCGCCGATCACCCTCCCGTCGGACACGAGGGCGAGCGCCTCGCGGAGCTCCTCTCCTGCATCGTCGAGGGCGGTCGCCGCGACGCCGAGCGAGCGCAGATCGCGCACGGTGCCGCGCACCATGCCCGGGGTGAGCACCTCGGTGACCGCCCCGGTGACGCGGCTGGTCAGCTCATGGGCCTCGTCGAACACGACCACGTCGTGCTCGGGGATGATCCCGTGACGGTCGAAGGCGTCGATCGCGAGCAGCGCGTGGTTGGTGACGACCACGTCGACCTCGCGGGCGATCTCGCGGCTGCGCTCGGCGAAGCAGGAGGTGACCACCGGGCAGGTCTGCCCCAGGCACTGGTTGCCGAGCACCGAGACCTGTCGCCAGGCCCGGTCGGAGACCGCGGAGTCGAGGCTGTCGCGGTCCCCGGTCTCCGTCTCCTCCGCCCAGGCGCGCAGTCGGCGCACCTGGTCGCCGAGACGCTCCGAGCCACCGGTGGCGGAGTCCCCGCCCGCCGCGGCCCCGGAGAAGAGGGCACCCGGATCCTCGACCGGATAGCCGCCGTCGATCTTGTGCCGGCACAGGTAGTTCCCGCGCCCCTTGAGGAGCGCGAAGGTCGGGGTGCGCGGGAGATGCGGCGCGAGGGCCTCGACCAGACGGGGCAGGTCCTTGCGCACGATCTGGGTCTGCAGCGCGATGGTCGCTGTCGAGATGACCACCGGCCGACCGCTCACGAGCGCATGGCGCAGCGCCGGGACCAGGTAGGCGAGGGACTTGCCGGTGCCGGTCCCGGCCTGGACCAGGAGGTGGCGGCCGCCCGACATGGCGGTGTCCACCGCCTCGGCCATCGCCTGCTGACCCGGTCGCGGGGACCCGCCGATCGCGCCGACCGCCGCGTCCAGGAGGGTGGACAGGTCGATCCCGGCGGCTCCGGGAGCGGCCTCGGGGTGGGTGGCGGTGGTCATCGGATCAGGGTATCCGCGCGGCCACCGCCGCCCCGTCAGGCCGCGCCGTGGAGCTCTGCGGCGAGCGCCTCATCGACCCGCGCGTGCAGTCGGGTGCCGTCCATCAGGTGCTCCTCGGCGAGGACCTCGCCGGTGGAGTGGACCCGCGAGACCAGGTCGCCCCGGGAGTAGGGCACGACCAGGTCGACCTCGACGGCCGGGCGGGGCAGTCGCTCGGCGATCAGCTCGCGCAGCTCCTCGAGGCCCATGCCGGTGCGGGCGGAGACCACTGCCGAGTCGCCCACCTGGCTGCGCAGGCGAGCGATCGTCTCGGGCTCGGCGATGTCCGCCTTGTTGAGCACGATCACCTCGGGGACGTCGAAGCCGTCGATCTCCCCGAGCACGGTGCGGACCGCGCGGATCTGCCCTTCCGGGTCCGGATGGGAGGCGTCGACGACATGCAGCAGCAGGTCCGCGTCGGCGACCTCCTCGAGCGTCGAGCGGAACGCCTCGACCAGCTGCGTGGGCAGATGGCGCACGAAGCCGACGGTGTCCGCGTAGGTGAACTCGCGGCCGTCCGGGGTGGTGGCCCGGCGCACCGTCGGGTCGAGAGTCGCGAAGAGAGCGTTCTCGACCAGCACACCGGCGCTCGTGAGGCGGTTCAGGAGCGAGGACTTCCCGGCGTTGGTGTATCCGGCGATCGCGACCGACGGCACCTGATGACGCTTGCGATCCGCGCGCTGGGCGTCGCGCCCCGGCGTCATCGCCTTGATCTCGCGGCGCAGCTTGGCCATGCGGTCGCGGATCCGTCGACGGTCCAGCTCGATCTTGGTCTCACCGGGACCGCGCGAGCCCATGCCCGCACCGCCCGCGGCGACACGGCCGCCGGCCTGACGGGACATCGACTCGCCCCAGCCGCGCAGCCGCGGCAGGAGGTACTCGAGCTGCGCCAGCTCGACCTGGGCCTTGCCCTCGCGGGACTTCGCGTGCTGCGCGAAGATGTCGAGGATCAGGGCGGTGCGATCGACGACCTTGACCTTGACGATGTCCTCGAGGGCACGCCGCTGGCTGGGCCCGAGCTCGCCGTCGGCGATCACGGTGTCGGCGCCGGTCGCGGCGACGATGTCCGCGAGCTCGGCGGCCTTGCCCTTGCCGAGAAAGGTCGCCGGGTCGGGATGGGCACGGCGCTGGAGGACGCCGTCGAGCACCTCGGAGCCGGCGGTCTCGGCGAGGGCGGCGAGCTCGCGCAGGCTGACTTCGGCCTCCTCGATGTTGCCGCTCGTGTAGAGGCCGGCGAGGACCACGCGCTCGAGGCGCAGCTGGCGGTACTCGACCTCGGTGATGTCCTCGAGCTCGGTGGAGAGGCCGGCCACACGGCGCAGGGCCTGGCGGTCGGCGAGGTCGAGCTGGTCGCCGTCGGACTCCGAGGCGTAGGTGACCGAGGAGACGGAGGCGTCGCCGCGGGCGAGGATGCGCTCGGTGAGCGGATCGCGGCGCCGAGCGGGAGCGGAGGGCTCGGGGGTCCCAGCGGCGCGGTGCTGCTCCTGGTCGGAGCTCGCTCCGTGCTCGTCCCGGGCGGGTGCGGGGGTGCCGGCCTCTCCCGTGTCGGCTCCCTCGACAGCGGCGTCGGCAGGGTCGGGATGGAAGGCGATGGGCACGATCGGCGAACTCCTCGGGAGCGGGGGCTGTGGTCGCCCGGCGGCGGGAGGTCCCGGCCGCGGGATCGTCCCAGAATCCCACGCCGACGGGAGGGGGTCGAGGGATTTTGCCCTCGGCGCATCCCGGATCACGCGGAGGATCCGTATCCTGCCCGGGTGACCGAGCATTACTTCTCCGCCTCGACCGGGACCTCCGACCGCCGTTTCCCGCTGCGCGTGCGGCTCGCGGGCCAGGACCTGGACCTGGTCTCGAGCGCCTCGGTGTTCTCGGGGCACGGGCTGGACAAGGCCACGGCGGTGCTGCTGGACCGGCTGGACGAGATCGCCGAGCCGCCGGCGGGGGCGCGGATCCTCGACCTCGGCTGCGGCTGGGGTCCGATCGCCCTGACCGCCGCGCTGCGGGATCCCTCGGCCGAGGTGTGGGCGATCGACGTCAGCGAGCGCGCCCGGGAGCTGACGGCGGAGAACGCCCGCCGCAGCGGCGCCGCGAACCTCGTCGTCGCAGCGCCCGAGGACGTCCCCGAGGAGCTGCGCTTCGACGCGATCTGGTCCAACCCCCCGATCCGCATCGGCAAGGAGGCGCTGCACGCCCTGCTGCTGCAGTGGACGGCTCGGCTCTCGCCGGAGGGCACCGCGGCGCTCGTGGTCGGGAAGAACCTCGGCGCCGACCCGCTCGCCCGCTGGCTCGGGGAGCAGCTCCCCGAGCGGGAGGTCCGGAAGGTCGCGAGCGCGAAGGGCTTCCGGGTGCTCGAGGTGGGCCCCTCCGTCTGAGCTGGCTGAGGTACCTGAGCTGCGTGAGATCAGGGCCTCGGCAGCAGCGTTCCGTCGGCGACGAGCTCGGCCGCCCCGGTGAGCAGCACCTCGCCGTCGGCCCCCCAGCTCACCTCGAGGCGTCCCCCGGGGACGTCGACGATCCACGGTCGGGCGTCGGTGTCCCGCGCGCGCAGAGCGCTCGCGACGGCGACCGCCGCGACGCCGGTGCCGCATGAGCGGGTCTCCCCCACTCCGCGCTCGTGGACACGCATCGCCACGTGGTGATCGCCGCGCTCGGCGACCAGCTCGATGTTCGCCCCGTCAGCCGGTTCGGGATCGAGCGCCGGGCGGCGGGTGAGGTCGAGGTCCTCGAGCGCGAGACCCGCGGGGAGGAAGGCGACGGCGTGGGGGTTGCCCATGTCGACGTCGAGCACGTCGAGACGGTGCCCGGCGATCTCGACGGTGCGTCCGCTGCGCTCGCTGCGGCTGCGTCCCATGCCGACGCGGACCCTCCACACGGCGGGGTCGCCGGCCGCGGGACGGGAGAGCACCTCGATGGTGCGCACCCCGGCGCGGGTCCAGATCGGGAAGGAGTCCTCCTGCACGTGCCCGGCGCGCTGCAGGTGCGCGGCGAACACCCGCACTCCGTTGCCGCACATCTCGGCGAGGGAGCCGTCGCCGTTGCGGTAGTCCATGAACCACTCGGGGGCGTCGGCGGGGGCGTCGATCCCCGCGTGCCGGGTCCGCACCGCGCGGATCACGCCGTCCCCGCCGATGCCCGCCCGGCGATCGGCGAGCGCGGCGACCGCGGCGGCGTCGAGCGCGAGCTCCCCGTCCGGGTCGTCGAGGATCACGAAGTCGTTCTCGGTACCGTGTCCCTTGGTGAAGCGCAGCGGTTCGGTCATGGGCGAAGCCTAAGCCGCGGGGCCCTCCGGCGCCGTGACCGGGGTCGCGAGGACCCGGAGCGCCTGCTCGAGGACGGAGCCGCTGCCGCCGGCCGGATCCGCGTCGATCCAGCGCACCCGCGTATCGCGACGGAACCAGGTGTCCTGCTTGCGGACCAGCCGTCGGGTCCCGACCACCGTGGCCTCGATCGCCTCGGCGCAGGTGAGGGTGCCGTCGAGCACGGCGAGCCCCTGCTCGTAGCCGATGGCCCGGCGCGCGGTGAGGCCGCGATCCAGTCCCTGCTCGCGCAGGGCGCGGATCTCCCCGAGCAGACCGGCCTCGACCATGCGCCCGACCCGCCGGGCGATGCGGTCGTGGAGGGTGGCGCGCTCGGTGCGCAGCCCGATCTGCACCGTCTCCGGTACGGCGTAGTCGGGGCGGGGCAGGAAGGCGCTGAACGGGCGGCCGGTGAGCCGCCCCACTTCGAGGGCGCGGACGATCCGCCGCGCATCGCCGGATCCGATCATCGCCGCCGCCTCGGGGTCGGTGGCCAGGAGCTCCGCGTGCAGGGCGGCGGTGCCCTCGGTCGCCGTGCGCGCCTCGAGAGCGGCGCGCACCGCGGGGTCCGTCGGGGGGAACTCGATCCGGTCCAGCACCGCGCGCACGTACAGCCCCGAGCCGCCGACGAGGATCGGGACGCGGCCGCGGTCCCGGATCGCGGCGATCTCGGCGCGCGCAGCGTCCCGGTACACGGAGACGCTCGCCTCCTCGGTGACGTCGAGGACGTCGAGGAGGTGGTGGGGCACGCCGCGCCGCTCGGCGAGGGTCACCTTGGCGGTGCCGATGTCCATACCGCGGTAGAGCTGCAGCGCATCGGCGTTGACCACCTCTCCGTCGAGATGCTCCGCGAGCGCGATCGCGAGATCGGACTTCCCGGTCGCCGTCGCGCCGACCACCGCGAGCAGCGGGGCGACGGGGACGGGTTCGGGCATGCCCGCACTGTACTCGGGGACCCCGTCCGGAGCCGGGCCGGCCGCATCGAGCCGGGCCGGGCTTCCCGAGCCCGTGCGCCGCAGGGTCAGCGGGATCACCCTCGGCTCCCCTGGCATTCCCATGACGCGGGAGTATGGTGAGGGCCGGCCCGACCGCCTGGTCGGTGCCCTCGAATCCCGCGACATCCCGAGGTTGGACGTGACCGCACCGAACGAGTCCCCCACGACGACGGACTCGGCCGACGCACTGGCCCCCCTGTCCCTGCAGCGGATCGGCGAGCGCCTCTCCCTGCAGGGGTACGCCTTCGTCGAGGACGAGGAGCACCCCGACATCCTGCGGGCCCGCTTCGACGACTACCGCTTCCAGTTCATGCTCTCCGGCGAGGACCACGGCATCCTCCAGACCCGCGGCCGCTGGAGCCACTCGGTGGACATCTCCCGCAAGGTGGGGATGATCAAGCTCTGCAACGAGTGGAACATGAACCGCATCTGGCCCAAGGTGTACGTGCGCCGCGAGTCCGAGGGCCTGCTCGGCGTGTACGGCGAGCTCGCCGCGGACTTCCGCGCCGGAGCCCTCGACTCCCAGATCGACACCGCGATCCGCTGCGGCCTCTCGACCGTGATCGCCTTCTTCCACAGCCTCGAGGAGCGGCTCGGCGCCGAGCTCGAGGAGCTCGACTGCTGAGCTCCCCGCGAGCCGGTCCCGAGGGGACCATGTCCACCAGGACCATCGACGGGCCCGTCCTCCGCTGCGGAGGGCGGGCCCGTCGGCGTCCGGCGGGACGGCCGGCGGCTCAGCGCCGACGCAGGCTCGGCATCCCCAGGGTGACGGGCCCGGAGACGGCCGGGGCGCCGGTGCCGCAGGAGGAGCCGGCATCGAGACCGGTCACCCCCGCCTCCCAGGCGTCGCCGGAGCGGGTGCGGCGGATCGAGAACTGCTCGGGGGCGAGGCCGGCGAGCGGGGCCTCCCGGGCGCTGTCGGCCAGCAGGTAGTGCGGTGCCGCGTGGGTGACGGTCGCGGTGACCAGATCGCCAGGACGGGGCCTCGCGAATTCCTCGAGGTCGCCCGGCAGCGAGAAGTGCACGAGGCGGTGATCGCGGGAGCGGCCGGAGAGACGGTGCGTCTCGGCGTCGCGATCGCCCTCCCCCTCAGCGACCAGGATCTCGACGGTGCGGCCGGCGATCTTCTGGTTCTCCTCGTGGGTGATGCGGTCCTGGAGGGCGACGAGACGCTCGAAGCGCTCCTGCACGACCTCCTTGGGGATCTGGTCCGCCATCGTCGCGGCGGGGGTGCCGGGGCGGATCGAGTACTGGAAGGTGAAGGCGCTCGCGAAGCGAGAGGCCTCGACCACCTCGAGGGTGCGCTGGAAGTCGTCCTCGGTCTCGCCCGGGAAGCCGACGATGATGTCGGTGGTGATCGCGGCCTCGGGGATGCGGTCCCGCACCCGGTCGAGGATGCCGAGGAACTTCTTCCCCCGATAGGAGCGCTTCATGCGTCGCAGCACGTCATCGGAGCCGGACTGCAGCGGCATGTGCAGCTGCGGCATGACGTTCGCGGTCTCCGCCATCGCGTCGATCACGTCGTCGGTGAACATCGCGGGGTGCGGGGAGGTGAAGCGCACCCGCTCGAGCCCGTCGATGTCGCCGCACGCGCGCAGGAGCTTCGCGAAGGCGCCGCGGTCACCGAACTCGACGCCGTAGGAGTTCACGTTCTGCCCCAGCAGGGTCACCTCGATCGCTCCCTGGTCGACCACGTCGCGGATCTCCGCGAGGATGTCGCCGGGGCGGCGGTCCTTCTCCTTGCCGCGCAGCGCCGGGACGATGCAGAAGGTGCAGGTGTTGTTGCAGCCCACCGAGATCGACACCCACGCCGCATAGGACGACTCGCGGCGGGTGGGCAGGGTCGAGGGGAAGACGTCGAGCGACTCGAGGATCTCGACCTGCGCCTCGGCGTTGTGCCGGGCGCGGTCCAGCAGCACGGGCAGCGAGCCGATGTTGTGGGTGCCGAAGACGACGTCGACCCAGGGGGCGCGCTCGACGATCGTCGAGCGGTCCTTCTGCGCGAGGCAGCCGCCGACGGCGATCTGCATGCCGGGGTTCGCGTCCTTCGCGGGACGCAGCGCCCCGAGGTTGCCGTACAGCTTGTTGTCCGCGTTCTCCCGCACGGCACAGGTGTTGAAGACGACCACGTCGACCTCGCCGCGGCGGGCATCGGCGTCGGCGGGGGCGGCGGTGAAGCCGGCCTCCTCGAGCAGGCCGGTGAGGCGCTCGGAGTCGTGGACGTTCATCTGGCAGCCGAAAGTGCGCACCTGATAGGTACCTCGGGCGCTGGGCGCGGCGGGGTCGAGGTGGTCGGCAGGGGACGCGACGGCAGCGGGGGACGTGGTGGCGGCGGGGGTCGTCATGGTGCCTCCAGGGTACGGCGCGAGGTGCCGACGGGAGGGGCCGAGGCACGCCGCCGCGGACGGATCGGCGGCATCTCACGTCGCGGCGGCGAGGTCACGCTTGGGTGACGGTCCGCTGTTCAGCCCGCGGCTCCGGGCGACCTGGCCTACCTTTCCCCTATGACCCAGACCACTTCTGCTCGTCCGCCTGCCGACGGGCGGGCCTCGCAGCCCCTCGTCCAGCTCACCGGGGTGCAGAAGCACTTCGGGGACCTGCACGTGCTCGCGGACATCGAGCTCGAGGTCGCCCCGGGCGAGGTGGTGGTGGTGCTCGGTCCCTCCGGCTCGGGCAAGTCCACGCTGTGCCGCACGATCAACCGCCTCGAGACGATCGACGAGGGAGAGATCCGGATCGACGGCGAGCTGCTGCCGACCTCCGGTGCGGGATTGGCCCGACTGCGGTCCGAGGTGGGCATGGTGTTCCAGTCCTTCAACCTCTTCGCCCACAAGACGGTGCTGCAGAACGTGACCGTCGCCCCGATCAAGGTCAAGGGCGTCCCCCGCCGGCAGGCCGAAGAGGAGGGCATGGCCCTGCTCGAGCGCGTGGGCGTGGCGAACCAGGCCGACAAGCTGCCTGCGCAGCTCTCGGGCGGGCAGCAGCAGCGCGTCGCGATCGCCCGCTCGCTGGCCATGAAGCCCAAGGTGATGCTCTTCGACGAGCCGACCTCCGCCCTCGACCCGGAGATGATCAGCGAGGTCATCGAGGTGATGACCGACCTGGCGAAGGACGGCATGACCATGATCGTGGTCACCCATGAGATGGGCTTCGCCCGGCGCACCGCGGACCGCGTGGTGTTCATGGACTCCGGCCGCATCGTCGAGGTGCGCAGCCCGGAGGACTTCTTCTCCGCCCCCGAGACCGATCGCGCCAAGGACTTCCTCGGCAAGATCCTCCACCACTGACCCCGCTCCACCCGACTACCCAGGAGAGCATGATGACCAGCCCGCTGAACCGCCGCCTCTTCCTCACCGCCTCGCTCGGCACCGCCGCCGCAGCCACCCTTGCCGCCTGTGGCGGGAGCGGCGGCGATGAGCCCGAGGTCGCCGAGGTCGACACCGCCGACTTCCCCGAGGGCTCCACCATGGCGGCCCTCGCCGAGGCCGGAGCGATCACCATCGGCACCAAGTTCGACCAGCCCCTGTTCGGCCAGGCCGGCCCCGACGGCACCCCCGTCGGCTTCGACGTCGAGATCGGCAAGATCGTCGCCGGCGCCCTCGGCATCTCCCCCGACAACATCACCTGGACGGAGACCGTCTCCGCCAACCGCGAGCCCTTCATCGAGAACGGTCAGGTCGACCTCGTCGTGGCGACCTACACCATCAACGACACCCGCAAGGAGGTCATCGACTTCGCGGGCCCGTACTACGTCGCAGGACAGGCGCTGATGGTGCTGATCGACAACGAGGACATCACCGGCGAGGACTCCCTGGCCGGCAAGAAGGTCGCCTCGGTCGAGGGCTCCACCCCTGCGCAGTACATCCTCGACAACCACCCCGATGCCGAGCTGCAGACCTTCGACACCTACTCGAACTGCGTCACGGCCCTCATCAACGGCCAGGTCGACGTGGTCACCACCGACAACGTGATCCTCGCGGGCTTCGTCGCCGCGGACGAGGAGAACCTGAAGCTCGTGGGCGACGGCGAGACCTTCACCCAAGAGCCCTACGGCATCGGCCTCGCCAAGGGCGACGACGACTTCCGCACCTTCATCAACGACACCCTCGAGGCGGCTTACGAGGACGGCGCCTGGGCGGAGGCCTGGGAGGCCACGGCCGGGACCGTGCTGCCCACCCCGGAGCCGCCGGCCGTGGACCGCTACTGATCCGCTGATCCGCCCTCCTCCGTCGGGCCGGCTCCAGGAGTCGGCCCGACGCCCTGCCTGGAGCCGCCATGGACACCTTCCTCATCGAGCGCGACATGCTGTGGGACGCCTTCAGCACCACGCTCACGCTCGCCGCGCTCTCCGGCGTGATCGCCCTCGTGCTGGGCACGCTCATCGCGGCGTTGCGGGTCTCCCCGTACCTGCCGCTGCGCTCCGTCGCCACGGCGTACACCGAGTTCCTGCGAAACACTCCGCTGACGATCGTGTTCTTCTTCTACGTGTTCGTCACGCCGTCGATCGGGTTCACGTTCAGCTACCGCGTCGCGGCGGTGATCGCGCTGAGCTGCTACACCTCCGCCTTCGTGGCGGAGGCGGTGCGCTCGGGCATCAACTCGGTCGCCGTGGGGCAGGCCGAGGCGGCGAGGTCGCTGGGGATGTCCTTCCGGCAGAACCTGTTCATCGTGGTCCTCCCCCAGGCGTTCCGCACCGCGATCCCCCCGCTGATCAGCGTGTTCATCGCTCTCGTGAAGAACACCTCGGTGGCCGGCGCCTTCAGCGTCTTCGAGCTGTTCGCCATGTCGCGGCGACTCACGAACGTCTACTCGGCGGACGTCATCGCGATCCTCATCGGGGTGGCGCTGTGCTATCTGATCATCTGCATCCCGCTCGGCCAGCTCGCCGGGCATCTCGAGCGGAAGGTGGCGTTCGCCCGATGAGCAGCGGACCTGTCCTCTACGACGTCGCCGGCCCCGAAGAGAAGCGGCGGGAACGGCTGATCTCCTTCGTGCTCGGCGGCGTGCTCCTCGCGGCAGCGGCGACGGTGGCCGTGCTGCTCGCCCGCAACGGCGCGTTCAACGACCGCTGGCTGGTGCTGGTGGACGTGCCCATGAACTTCGCGGGCTACGAGACCCGTCACGTGTGGCTCGCCGTGGCCCGGGGCCTCGGCAACACGCTCCTGGCCGCGGTGATCGCCCTGCCCCTGGCGGCGCTGCTGGCCGTGCTGCTGGTGTCCCTGCGCTCCTCGCCGATCGCTCCGGTGCGCTGGCTGGTCACCGGGGTGATCGAGGTGTTCCGCGGTCTCCCGGTGGTGCTGGTGATGTTCTTCGGCATCCTCGTGCTCCCCGGGGCGACCCAGCTCTTCGCGGTCGTGTTCGGGCTGGTGCTATACAACGCGGCGGTGTTCGCCGAGATCCTGCGCGCCGGGATCACGGCGCTCCCGAAGGGCCAGACGGAGGCGGCCGAGTCCCTGGGCATGGGCCCCTTCCTCACGTACCGCGATGTGCAGCTGCCGCAGGCGGTGCGCATGATGCTCCCCTCGCTGATCGCGCAGGGCGTCGTGTTGGTGAAGGACTCCTCGCTCGGGTACATCGTCGGCTACGCGGAATTGCTGCGCAGCGTCTCCCGCGTCGCCGATGCCCTGACCAACGCCGAGTACCTGCTGCCGCTGCTGACCGTCGGCGCCGCCGTGTACATCACGCTGAACATCTCGCTGTCCCGGGTGGCGGTGTGGGTGCAGCGGCGCAGCAGCTTCGCGCGGCGGGCCCCGGCCCGGGTCGCGGGCGCCCCGCCGCTCCCCTGAGCGCGGCACTGACCGGTTCCTCGCCGCTCAGGAGCGCGCGGCCTCCCGCAGCTCGGAGGAGATGACCTGCACCGCGAGGTCGCCCGGATAGCCCTTGCGGGTGAGGAGGGCATCGAGACGGCGGGAGAGCCGCCGGCGGTGGGCGCCGTCCCGCTCCGCGCGCAGCCGCCGACGGTCCGTCTCGGCGATGCGGGAGCGCACCAGCTCGCGGCAGCGCTCCTCCTCATCATCCGCCCCGGCGGCAAGAGCCGCCTCGATGTGCGCCGGGGAGACCCGCTTGCGCTCGAGCTCACGGCGCAGTGCCTCGTCGCCGAGGGCGCGCAGCTCGCGCCGCTGCCGCACCCACTCCGCGGCGAAGGCCGCATCGTCGAGCAGCCCGGCACGGTCGATGCGAGCGATCACCTCATGGACGAGGGCGCCGGGCACCTCCCGCTCCCCGAGCCGCTGCCGCATCTCCCCCTCGGACCGGCGGCGCGTGGAGAGCAGGCGCAGGAGATAGCGGCACTCGCGGACCACGACCTTCTCCTGCTCGGCCCGCTCAGGGTCGGGTTCCGCGCGGGGGCGCTCGAGGATGTCCCGGGTGCGGGCCTCGAGGCGAGCGCGGAGATGACTGTCCGGGTCGGATGCGGCGACGCCGACGCCCGTGCGGGCGCCGGCATCACCGGGGACCTGCTGCACCACGATCAGATGGTCGCGGGGACGTCCTCGTCGAGGAACTCGTCCTCGCCGAGCGCCTCGGGCGCTGCCTCCGCCTCCGGGGCGGCCTGCTCCGCGGCGTACTTGCCGACGCCGAGGGTGCGCAGGATCTTCTCCTCGATCTCCGCGGCGAGGTCCACGTTGTCCTTGAGGAACTGGCGGGCGTTCTCCTTGCCCTGGCCCAGCTGATCCCCCTCGTAGGTGAACCAGGCACCGGACTTGCGCACCACACCGTGCTCGACGCCGAGGTCGATCAGACCGCCCTCGCGCGAGATGCCCTCGCCGTAGAGGATGTCGAACTCGGCCTGCTTGAAGGGCGGGGCCATCTTGTTCTTGACGACCTTGACGCGGGTGCGGTTGCCGACCGCGTCCGTACCGGTCTTGAGGGTCTCGATGCGGCGGATGTCCATCCGCACCGAGGCGTAGAACTTCAGCGCCTTGCCGCCGGTGGTGGTCTCCGGGCTGCCGAAGAACACGCCGATCTTCTCGCGCAGCTGGTTGATGAAGATCGCGGTGGTGCCGGAGGCGGAGAGCGCACCGGTGAGCTTGCGCAGCGCCTGCGACATGAGGCGGGCCTGGAGGCCGACATGGGAGTCGCCCATCTCGCCCTCGATCTCGGCCTTGGGCACGAGTGCGGCGACGGAGTCGATGACCACGATGTCCAGGGCACCCGAGCGGATCAGCATGTCCGCGATCTCGAGGGCCTGCTCGCCGGTGTCCGGCTGGGAGACGAGGAGGGCGTCGGTGTCCACGCCGAGCTTCTTGGCGTACTCCGGGTCCAGGGCGTGCTCGGCGTCGATGAAGGCGGCGATGCCGCCGTTGCGCTGGGCGCTGGCCACCGCGTGCAGGGCGACGGTGGTCTTCCCGGAGGACTCCGGGCCGTAGATCTCGACGATGCGGCCGCGGGGCAGACCGCCGATGCCGAGCGCGGCGTCCAGCGCGACAGACCCGGTGGGGATGACCTCGACCGGCGGGCGGGTGTCATCCCCGAGCCGCATGATCGATCCCTTGCCGAACTGGCGGTCGATCTGGGCGAGGGCGCTCTCGAGAGAGGAGCCGCGATCCTTCGCGGCGGACTTCGGTGCGGGCATGAGCTGCGTTCCTTCCAGGGGGCCGGGGGTGCCGACGTCTTGACCTTGCGGCCACACTAGGCGCGGCCCCCGACACGCGAGTCCCTCCTGCGGCCGCTGTGGATGGCGCGGCATTGGGGAGGAACGGCGGAATCGGTCGGTGGTGCCGGGGAGACCGTCGAGTCCGAGTGTACCGAACAGACGTTCGAACGCGGAACTTCGGCTCGGCGTGTCTCGACTTCTCTCAGTGCACCGCTCAGCGGCGGCGCTGCGCGTCCGGGATCTCCCAGCGACGGGACTCGGGCACGTCCATCGCATCGCACAGCGCGGTCCACACCGCACGCACGGCGACCCCGCGCTCGAGGGCCTGCTCGGCGGTCAGGCCGCCGGCCGCCTCGAGCACGAGGTCGCGGGTGTAGGTGCTCGCGAGAGCTGGTCCGAAGACGTGCTCGGCGAGCTCCGTGAACTCGCTGCGGCGCACCTCAGCGCGCGCCGACCAGCGGGCCGGTGCCGTCGACCAGGCCCTCGGGCACGGTGTCGGGGATCGTCACGTGCTCCTGCACGGCGATGCGGTCGGACACCTCGCGCAGGACGAAGGACAGCGGAAGACCGAGGGCGTCGGTCACGGAGACCAGCAGCTCGCTCGACGCTTCCTTCTGGCCTCGCTCGATCTCGCTGAGGTACCCCAGGGACACACGGGCGTCGGAGGACACCTGCCGCAGCGTGCGCCCCTGAGAGCGACGGGCGTCGCGCAGGACGTCGCCGAGCTCCTGACGGAACAGGACCATGGCCTTGCCTCCCTTCCTCTCGTTGAACGGGTGGTGCACCTCGGAGGTGCGGTGCGGAGTCATCATCACGGACAGCACAACGCACCGGGGGGCCGAAGTGTTCCCCAGAGTGTAGTGGCCGGTGCCGACACACGCCTGTGAGATGTGCATCGCGAGAAGAGGCCCCGGGAACAGCACCGGACCCGGTCCCGGAGGACGCTCAGGAGACCGACGAGAAGACGGACGAGAAGACGGACCGGGACCCTGCCCGTCGGCCGCCCTCCCTCGCCCGCGCTCAGTCGCGGAGGACGTCGAGCGCCGCGGCGAGCTCGGCGATCGCCGCGTCGACGGTCGCGGCGCGGAGGGCGACGCGATCACCCTCGAGGTGCAGGACGCGGGTGCGGGTGGGCAGGCCGCGCCGGGCGAGGCCGAGGACGACCGTGCCGGCGGGGACGCCCCGCGCATCCGGGCCCGGTCCCGCGACCCCGGTGGTGGAGACGGCGAGGTCCGCGTCGTAGAGGGCCAGGGCCCCGTCGGCCATCGCCGCGGCGACCTCCGCGGTGACCGCCCCGGTCCGCTCGAGCAGGTCCTGGTCCACGCCCAGCACCCGCTGCTTCGCCGTGTACGAGTAGCAGGCGGCGCCCCCGGCGACCGCGGCGGAGGCACCCGGGACGTCCACCAGGCGGGCCACGACGGCCCCCGCGGTGAGCGACTCGGCGGTCGCGAGCATCAGCCCCGCTGCGCGCGCGGCGTCGATCACGACCCGGGGATCGACCGGTGCCGACCCTGTCACCGCGCGCCGCCGGCGAGCGCCTCGCGGCGCAGGCGCAGACCGTCCTTGAGGTTGACGAGCCCGGACCACACGGTGAGCACCACGGCGAGCAGCACGAGCGACCAGCCGATCCAGCGAGCCGGGGACCACCACAGCTCGAGAGGCAGCAGGCAGAAGGTGATCGCGATGGTCTGCACCATGGTCTTCGCCTTGCCGGCCAGGTTGGCGGGCAGGGCCCCGTACTTGAGGATCGTGAAGCGCATGATCGTGATGCCGAACTCGCGCACGAGGATCAGGATCGTCATCCACCACGGGATGTACTCCCACACCGAGAGCATCACGAAGGCCGCGCCGGTCATCGCCTTGTCGGCGATCGGGTCCACGATCTTGCCGAAGTCGGTGATCAAGTTCCGGCTGCGGGCGAGGTGCCCGTCGAGGAAGTCGGTGATCATCGCGAGGACGAACACCGCGGTGATCACCAGGCGCCCGCCGACGGAGTCCGCGTAGAGCACCGCGAGCACGACGAACAGGGGCACCATCGCGCAGCGCACCATGGTGAGGATGTTCGCGATGTTCCACAGCGGGACGGGGTCCGTGCGGTCGGTGGTCATGGCTGCTCCGGGATCTGCGAGGCGGGCGGTGGGGTGGAGCCGGGACGGCTCGGGGACGGGGGCGCTCAGCGGCCGGTGAGGCTCCAGGCGTCCTCGCTGTCGGCATCCTCGCTGTCGTCGTCGTAGTAGTCGACGGCGGGCTCGGAGCCGTCGTCCTCGAGCGGATCGGAGCCGTAGCGGTCCTCTCCCCCGTCGGTCGCGGCGGGGGAGGCCGCCGGGGCCGGCGGCTCCTCCCCGCGGATGCGCGCGATCGCCTCGCCGAGATCGTCGGGGTGGACGAGCACGTCGCGAGCCTTGGACCCCTCGGAGGGGCCGACGATCTCGCGGGACTCGAGCAGGTCCATCAGGCGCCCGGCCTTCGCGAAGCCGACGCGCAGCTTGCGCTGCAGCATCGAGGTCGACCCGAACTGCGTGGTGACCACCAGCTCCGCGGCCTGCAGCAGCACCTCGAGGTCGTCGCCGATGTCGTCGTCGATCTGCTTGGCGGCGGCGACGACCGCGACGTCCTCGCGGTAGTTGGGCTTCATCTGCGTCTTGACGTGGTCGACGACCTTGTGGATCTCCGACTCGTTGACCCACGCCACCTGGACGCGCAGCGGCTTCGCCTTGCCCATCGGATGGAACAGCGCATCGCCCTGACCGATCAGCTTCTCGGCGCCCGGGGAGTCGAGGATGACGCGGGAGTCCTGCAGGGAGGAGGTCGCGAAGGCGAGGCGGCTGGGCACGTTCGCCTTGATGATGCCGGTGACGACGTCGACCGAGGGCCGCTGCGTCGCCAGGATCAGGTGGATGCCGGCGGCGCGGGCGAGCTGCGTGATGCGCTGGATCGAGGCCTCGACGTCGCGGGGGGCGACCATCATCAGGTCGGCGAGCTCGTCGACGACCACCAGCAGGTACGGGTAGGGGGCGAGGCGGCGCTCGCTGCCCGCGGGCACCTGCACCTCCCCGGCCCGGACGGCCTTGTTGAAGTCGTCGATGTGCTTGAACCCGAAGGCGGCGAGGTCGTCGTAGCGGGCGTCCATCTCCTTGACGACCCACTCGAGCGCCTCGGCGGCCTTCTTGGGGTTGGTGATGATCGGGGTGATCAGGTGCGGGATGCCCTCGTAGATGGTGAGCTCGACGCGCTTGGGGTCGACCAGCACCATGCGCACCTCCTCGGGGGTGGCGCGCATCAGGACCGAGGTGATCATCGCGTTGACCAGGCTCGACTTGCCGGAACCGGTGGCGCCCGCGACCAGCATGTGCGGCATCTTGGCGAGGTTCGCGACGACGTACCCGCCCTCCACGTCCTTGCCCACACCCATCACCATGGGGTGCTCGTTGCGGCGGGCCACCTGGCTGCGCAGCACGTCGCCGAGCGCGACGGTCTCACGGTCGGCGTTCGGGATCTCGATGCCGATGGCCTTCTTGCCCGGGATGGGCGAGAGGATGCGCACGTCCGAGCTGGCCACGGCATAGGAGATGTTCTTGTCCAGGGCCGTGACCTTCTCGACCTTGGTGCCGGGCGCCAGCTCGACCTCGTACCGGGTGACCGTCGGCCCGCGGGTGAAGCCGACGACCTCCGCATTGACGTTGAACTGCTCGAAGACCTCCTCGAGCGCGTGGACCACGCGATCGTTGGCCTCGGAGCGCGTGCGGTGCGGCGGACCCTCAAGCAGGAACGAGGACTCGGGGAGGGTGTAGACGATGTCCCCGGCGAGCTCGAGCTGCTCGCCCGCGCGGGGCAGGTCGCCCATCGGCGGGTGCACCAGCTCCGGCTCCTCCTCCGCCGCGGCAGCGGCCGCGGCGGCAGCACGGGAGGCGGCCGCCGGGGACTTCTCGGCGCGGGTGGACGCCGGCTTCGCGGCGGCCGACGGCAGCGCCGCGGTCGCGTCCTCCGCACCGCGGGCACCGCCCGCGGGGAAGGACTTCGCCCGCTGGTTCTCGTCCTCGATCACGTCGAAGACCTTGTCGGCATCGGCGGGGGCGCCGCGGCGGGCGCTTCCACGACGGGCCTTCTTCCCGCCGGCGGCGGCCTCGGGGGTGCCCTCCTCGGAGATCCCCTGCTCGAAGGCTTCGTCCCCGACGTAGCCGAAGGCCTCATGGTCCCTCGCGGCGGCCTCCTCGGCGGCCTTCTCCTTGCGGGTGCGGCGGCGGGACCGGGCCGTGGGCTGGACCGTCGTGTCCTGCTCGTGGAGGGCCGGATCGACGCGGCGGGGGCGCAGCCCGAAGGCGGCCCGCTCGGCCTCCTCCTCATCGCTGCGGCCGACGAGCACGTCGTAGACGCCCCGCAGACGGGCGGGGATCGACTCGATCGGGGTCGCGGTGAGGACCAGCACGCCGAAGGCGATGAGCGCCGCGTGGATGACCACCACGGCGACCGGCGGCAGCAAGGCGGCCAGCGGCGCCGCGGCGAGATAGCCGAGCACGCCGCCCCCGCGGGCGAGGGCGTCGATCCCGTCGGCCGGGGCGGGGAAGCGCGCCGAGACCGTCGCGATCGCGGAGATCGCGACCAGCAGGATGGTGATCGCGAAGGCGATGCGGGTATTGGCGCGCACCTGGTCCGGGCGGCGGAACATGCGCAGCGACCAGCCGGCGGCCAGCAGCGGGATCACCATCGAGGAGATGCCGAAGGTGCCGGCGACCACGGTGTGCACGGCCCCGAGGACGGGCCCGGCGGACTGCCACCACTCGACCACGGCGACGAGCACCGCGACGAGCATCAGCAGCAGGGCGTAGCCGTCACGCCGCTGCTCGGGAGCCACCTCCCAGCGGGCCACGCCGATCGAGCGGACCAGGCCACCGACCATGCGGGCGATCGCGAGATAGCCGGAGCGCACAGCGCGCACCGGCAGCGGGAGCGTCGACGGGTCGTGGGCCGTGGCCGCGACGGTCCGCGAGGAACCGGCGGACGAGGTCCGGGACGAGCCTTTCGACGCACGTGCGGGGGAAGACGTACGTGTCGCCATGCCTGACAGGGTACCGCCGGACCCCTCCCGGACCGGGGAGGCGCGGGCGGGCGGTGATCACACGGCGGGGATCAGGCCTCGATGACCACCGGGATGATCATCGGCCGACGGCGCAGGCGCTGGGAGACGTAGCGGCCGATCACGCGGCGCATGACCTGCTGCAGCTGATGGGTGTCCCGACGGTTGGACTGGTCGGCGACGGCCTGCTCGAGGGCCTTGATGATCTCGGGGCGGATCCTCTCGAACACCTCGTCGTCCTCTGCCACGCCCCGGGCGTGGATCTCGGGTCCGGCGATGAGGGCGCCGGTCTCGGAGTTCACCACCGCGAAGAGGGAGATGAAGCCCTCGTCCCCGAGGATCCGACGGTCCTTGAGGTCCGCCTCGGAGATCTCGCCGACGCTCGAGCCGTCCACGTACACGTAACCGTTGGGGACCTCGCCGACGACCGTCGCGACGCCGTCCTTCAGGTCGACGACATGGCCGTCCTTGGCGAGGATGATCCGCTCGCGCGGCACGCCGGTCGCCTCGGCGATGCGCCCGTTGGCGATGAGGTGGCGGACCTCCCCGTGGATCGGCATGACGTTCTTCGGCCGGACGATGTTGTAGCAGTAGAGCAGCTCGCCGGCGCTCGCGTGCCCCGAGGTGTGGACCTTGGCGGTGCCCTTGTGGACCACCTCGGCGCCGAGCGCCATCAGCCCGTTGACCACGCGGAAGACCGCGTTCTCGTTGCCGGGGATGAGGGAGGAGGCGAGGATGACGACGTCGCCGGGCCCCACGCTCACACGGTGGTCACGGTTCGCGATGCGGCCCAGCGCCGCCATCGGCTCGCCCTGGCTGCCGGTGCACATCAGCACCACCTGGTCATCCGGCAGGCTGTCGATCCGCTTGACGTCGATGAGTGTGTTCGCGGGGACGTCGAGATAGCCCATGTCCGCGGCGATCCCCATGTTGCGCACCATCGAGCGCCCCACGAAGGCGACCCGGCGGCCGTGCGCGGCGGCGGCGTCGAGCACCTGCTGGACGCGGTGGACGTGGCTGGAGAAGGAGGCGACGACGATCTTCTGCCGTGCCTTCGCGAAGAGGGCGTCGAGGACCGGGCCGATCTCCTGCTCGCCGACGGTGAACCCGGGGACCTCGGCGTTGGTGGAGTCGGTCATGAACAGGTCCACGCCGGCCTCGCCGAGGCGGGCGAAGGCGCGCAGGTCGGTGATGCGGCCGTCGAGCGGCAGCTGGTCCATCTTGAAGTCGCCGGTGTGCAGCACGGTGCCGGCCGGGGTGGCCACGTGCACGGCGAGCGCGTCCGGGATCGAGTGGTTCACGGCCACGAACTCGCAGTCGAAGGGGCCGAAGGACTCCTTCTGGCCCTCCTTCACGGCGAGCGTGTAGGGCGTGATGCGGTGCTCGCGGAGCTTCGCCTCGATGAAGGCGAGGGTCAGCTGGCTGCCGACGAGCGGGATGTCCGGCTTCTGCCGCAGCAGGTAGGGGACCGCGCCGATGTGGTCCTCGTGGCCGTGGGTGAGGACGATCGCGGCGACGTCGTCGAGCCGGTCCGCGATGAGGTCGAAGTCCGGGAGGATCAGGTCCACGCCCGGCTGGGCGTCCTCGGGGAAGAGCACCCCGCAGTCGATGATCAGCAGGCGGCCCTCGTACTCGAGGACCGACATGTTCCGCCCCACGTCGCCCAGCCCGCCGAGCGGGGTGATGCGCAGCGTGCCCGCGGCGAGTGCGGGCGGGGCGGCCAGACGCTCCGTGAACGCCGTCCCCGCGGTCATGCCGGCCTCCGGGCCCCGTCGAGGGCGGGGATGCCGGTGGCCTGCTCGAGGGCTGCCGCGAGCTCGCGCAGCTGGTCGGCATCGGCCGGGAGGAGCGGGCCGCGCATCGCCGCGTGCGGGAGCACGCCCTGCAGGTACAGCGCGGCCTTCGCCGCGACGGCCCCGGGCATGCGATTCATGATCGCCTCGACGAGCGGGACGAGAGCGACGTGGGCGGCGCGGGCCGCGGCGAGATCGCCGCGATCGGTCGCCTCGAGCATCGCGCGCTCGAGCTCGCCCGCGACCTGCCCCACCACGGAGACGACGCCCACGGCGCCGACGGCGAGCCACGGGAGGTTCAGCGCGTCCTCGCCGGAGTAGTAGGCGATGCCGGTGCGGTCCATCACCCGGGTGGCCTGGTGCAGGTCGCCCTTGGCGTCCTTCACGGCGAGGATCCGCTCGTGCTCGGCGAGGCGGAGCAGGGTCTCCTCGGCGAGCGGGATACCGGAGCGACCCGGGATGTCGTAGAGCATCACCGGCAGGTCGGTGGCGTCGGCGATCGCCTCGGTGTGGGCGATGACCCCGGCCTGGCTGGGCTTGGAGTAGTACGGCGTGACCACGAGCAGGCCGTCGAGGCCGAGGGCCGCGTGATCGCGCGCGGCCTGCACCGAATGCGCCGTGTCGTAGGTGCCGACGCCCGCGACCACCGTGGTCCCGGGGCCGACGGCCTCCCGGACCGCGCGCGCGAGATCGAGCTTCTCGGTGTCGGTCAGCGTCGGCGCCTCCCCCGTGGTCCCGGAGACGACCAGCAGGTCGTTGCCGTGCTCGACGAGGTGCACCGCGAGCGCCTGCGCGGCATCGAGGTCGACGGCGGAACCGTCGGTCGTGAACGGGGTGACCATCGCGACCCCCACTGCGCCGAAGGGCCGCGTACCGCTGCTGCTCATGGTCTCCTCCAGGAAGGGTTGTGCTGCATGGATCCTAGCGGGAGCGGTGCGCTCAGCGCGGATCCGTGGTGCCCAGGTCGACGAGGATCGCGAGCGGGGTGCGCTGGCGGCCCTGGCCGAGGGGGTTGTCGGCGAAGGTGGCCTCGAGGCGCTCGCGCGGGGTGTCCACGTCCGTGCCGAGCACGTTGCGGCCGATGTCGTTCGCGTCCATCACCACGGTGCCGACGAAGGCGTCGCGCACGGCGGCGGGCAGGTCCGAGGCCCGGATCGCCGCGGAGATCCGCGCCGAGACCTGATCGGGATCCTTCGGCGGCAGCTTCGCGGAGACGTTCGAGGGGAAGGCCGAGTACGGGGTGGGGCCGTCGATCGCGCGCACGTTCGCGCCGACGACCTCGTAGAACACGCCCCGTCGGCCGAGCAGCTTGCCGGCGGCGCCCGCGGCGGAGGCGAGCACCACGCGCGGCAGGCCGACCTCCCGCAGGGCGAGCTCCATGGTGGTCGGGTCGCCGAGGCCGATGCCGGCCGGGGTGCGGGTGACGAAGCGGCTGAGGATCTTCGCGGCGGGGCGGGGGTGGATCTCCCAGGTGAACCACGACCGGCCCTGCGTGATCGCGATGATCTTCTCGCTGATCACGAAGTACCACGGGGCACCGGCGGGCAGGGCGCCGTCCTGGAGTCCGGCGGCGAAGGTCTCGACGCGCTCGCGGGCGATCGCCTCGACGTCGTCCCCGCGGGCGACCAGGGCGGTCTGCAGCGGGAAGCGGCGCCAGGTGATGCCGTCGGCCTCAGAGACGAGGTCGAGCTGCTTGCCGGGGTTGGCGTCGTAGTCGCTCTTGGGCCGCTCGTCCTCCTGCTCGACCGGGGTCTGGGCGACGGGGGCGGCGTCGGGGTCATCCAGGACGGCGCGCAGCCACAGCTCGAGGCACAGCAACCGCCACAGGACCTCGGTGCGATGGTGCTCGGGATGGGCGACCGCGTCGTCGAACAGGGCCAGCACAGACCGGGAGTCGGTGAAGGGCCGGGCGTCGAAGGCGTCCGAGGCGAAGATCTCGCGCACGGCCGGGGCGAGGGCGACGAGCCACGCGCCGGCGGGAACCGTGGCACCGCCGCCGCTCCGCCCGAGAGCGGCGGCGGGCAGCAGGCCCGCGGCCGCCTCACGGAGGATCCGCTGGGGTCGACCGCCGTCCATGTGAGCGGAATCCTCGAGGGAGAGGAGCAGGGTCAGCAGGCGACGGTCGAGGAAGGGCGCCCGGCTCTCGATCCCGGCGGCGCGGGACAGGCGGTCCTCGATGCGCAGCCGGGTGCGCAGCGCATCTCCGAAGACGTCTCCGACGAGGCGGGCCGAGAGGTCCTGCGCGGCGGCGGACGGGCGCACTCGCTCGTGCGCGGCGACGAAGCCGGAGTCCAGCAGGGCCGCGGCGGGCACAGGGGTGCGGGCGGCGAGGGTCTCGGAGGCCGCCTCGCGCAGGGCGGTCCGGGCGCCGACTGCGGAGCGGGCGAGGGTGCCGAGGCGGCGCCCGGACCGCAGCGCGCGCAGGTGGACGGCGAGGTGCTCGGGCAGGCCGCCCGTCGCCTCGTCGCCGCCGAGAGCGCTGAGCTCGACACCGCCGGGGGCGGCGCCGCGCAGCACCGCCCAGCGGGCGTAGGCCTCGGGGCCCGCGACGGGCTCGTCGAGGAGGAGCACGAGGTCCTGCAGCTCGGCGAGGAAACGCTGCGGGTCGAGCGCGACCAGGCGGGTCTCAAGGCGCCCCGCGGTCGCCGCCGCGAGAGCGTCGAGGTGCTCGGCCGCGCCGGGGTCGGTGCCGGGCAGGAGGGCGGCGCGCGGCTGCGGGCGGTCCGACTCCCCGGAGCCCGAGGTGGCTGCCGACGCCGACGCGAGGGTGCCGGCGAGCGCGGCCGAGGCCAGGTCGCCGGTCGCGGTCGTCGAGACGGGACCGTCCCCGGGAAGGGCGCGGTGCACCGCGTCGGCGAGGAGGCGGCGCACCTCGGCGGCGGTGCCCTGGCCGAGGGGTCGGCCGGGCCGCGAGGCGATCGCCTCGAGCTCCTCCCGGAGATGGGAGAAGCGGTCGGTCCGCACGCCGTCGGCGGAAAGGGTGACGAGCTCGCCGGGCTGCACCCGTCGCACTCCGGCGACGAGGGTCCGGGGACCGTCGTCGAGGACACCGTCGAGCAGGAAGCGGTGCACGGCGGCCTCGTCGAGGCTGCGCTCGACCCGTCCGCTGGCCAGCAGCGTCCGCACCTCGGAGGCGAGGAGCGCCGCCGCTCCCTCGCCCGCCGGGTGCTCCTCGACCCAGTAGTGCAGGGGGCGGAGTCCGAAGGGGTCCCGGGCGAGGGTCCAGGTGCCCGCCTCGGCATCGTGCAGGGCGAGCGCGAAGCCGCCGTCGAGGCGGTCCAGGGCCTCGCTCCCCCAGGCCTCGTAGGCCGCGAGGACGAGCGCGGCATCGGCGGCGGGATCCGCCGGCCCGTCCTGCGCCGCCGGGGCGACGGGGACGTCGATGCCCGCGGCCCCGAGAGCGGCGCGCAGCTCGGACCGATCGCGGAGCTCGGCGTCGAGCAGCAGGGTGCGACGGCCGTCGGCGCTGGTCGCGTGCACGGACTCGCCCGTCTGCGCCGCGCGCATCCGGCGGAGGGTCTCCTCCCCCTCGGCTCCGAGTCCGAGGCTGCCGAGAATCGCGCTCATGAACGGGTCCTTTCGACGGGATCTGTGCTCCGCGACGTGCTCTCTCGAGCGCGGGACGCGGCCGACAGAGCGTATCAATCGGCGCTCGTCCTCCCCCTCAGGCGCGACGTGATGCGGAGCGGGGATCAGGCTCCGCGGCGGGCGAGGCGCAGCGCGCCGTCCGCGACGCTCACCTCGAGGTCGTCGAGGGAGGTGACCAGAGCATCCGCTCGGGAGGCGAGCTCCGCGGCCGGCGTGGTGGTGGTCACGGCGACGGTCCGCGCGCCGGCCGCGGATCCGGAGCGCAGGCCGCCCACCGAGTCCTCGAGCACGATGGTCTCCGCCGGGTCCGCCCCCACCCGCTCGGCGCCCAGGAGGTAGGGCTCGGGATCCGGCTTCCCGTGCGCGACCTGGTCGGCCGTGACGAGGCCCGCCGGGGCGGGCAGGCCGGTGCGGGCCCAACGGGCCTCGAACAGGGGTCGGGTGCAGGAGGTGACGATGGTCCAGGTGGGGCGGCCGAGCTGCTCGGCCGCGGCGTCGAGCTCGCGCAGAAGCCGCTCGGTGCCGGGGAGGGTCCTGATGCCGGCGACATCCGCGATCTCGAGCTCCTCGATGCGCGCATGGGCCCGGTCGAGCTCCTCCGCGGTGAGCTCGGGCAGGATCTCGGCGAGGATCTGCCGCGCGGGACGCCCGTGCTCGGCATGCCCGAAGCGGTGGTCGCTGCCGAGCTCCGCCAGCAGCGTGTCCCACGCGCGCTCGACCGAGGGACCGGAGTCGATGAGGGTGCCGTCCATGTCGAGCAGGAGGGCCTGGGCGCGCAGCGGCAGCGCCTCGGGGGCTGGCGTCGCAGAGGGATCCGGAATCGCGGTCATACCCCCACGATCTCACAGGCGCGCCGGACCGCGAGGACGCATCCGCGCAGGTGAACGTATGGTGGTCGGCATCATGTCGACTGCACTTCCCGCGCCCTCGCCGCCGCCGGGCGTCCCCTCCGAGCCCCCGTCCGTCCCTGTCCCGGAGCGGCTGCGTGCGCTGCGCCGCACCGGACTCTCGATGGGCGTGGCCACCGGCCTATACGGCATCTCCTTCGGGGCCCTCGCGACCGCCTCCGGGCTCGACGTCTGGCAGGCGATGGTGCTCTCGGCGGTGATGTTCACCGGCGGCAGCCAGTTCGCGTTCATCGGCGTCCTCGGCGGGGGCGGGTCGGCGCTCGGCGCGGCGCTCGCCGCCTCCCTGCTCGGGATCCGCAACACGCTCTACGGGGTGATCCTCGCGCCGTCCCTGCCGCGCGGGGGCTGGCGCGGTCCGCTGCGCGCGCATCTGACCATCGACGAGTCCGCGGCGCTCGCCGCGTCCGGCACCACCACCGAGGAGAGGCGCACCGGCTTCTGGGCCGCCGGGGTGTGGGTGTACGTCTTCTGGAACCTGTTCACCCTGGTCGGGGCGCTGGCCGGGCAGCACGTGGCCGATCCCGGCGCCTGGGGCCTGGATGCCGCGGCGGCCGCGGCCTTCCTCGCGCTGCTGTGGCCGCGGCTGCGCTCCGGGGAGGCCGTGGCGGTCGCCGTGGCCGCGGCCTTCGTCGCCCTGCTGACCACCCCCGCGCTGCCCCCGGGGCTGCCCGTGCTCGCCGCGGCACTGGTCGCCGTGATCGCGGGGCTGCTCCCCCGGCGCTCCCCGGAGGTGCGGGGATGAGCGTGCTCTGGATCGGGGTGGTCCTCGCCTCGCTGGTGTCCTTCGGGCAGAAGTGGATCGGCTACCAGGTGCCCTCCGAGACGCTGGATCGGCCGCGCGTCTCGCGGATCACCGCGCTGCTGCCGATCGCGTTGCTCGGGGCCCTGGTCGCGGTGCAGGCGGCGACCTCGGGCACCGTGCTGGTCGCCGATGCCCGGCTCGTGGCTCTCCTCGCGGCGGCGGTGCTGCTGCTCCTGCGGGCGCCCTTCCTCGTGGTGGTGATCGGGGCGGCGGCGACCGCGGCGGTGCTGCGGGCGCTGGGCTGGAGCTGAGGCGCTGAGTCCCTGACCGGCGCCGACGGGCGCCTGCCAGCACCTGCGCGTGTCGGCGGATCGCGCGGGAGATTCAGCCGCGCCGGGAGGCGTCGATGGCCCGTCGGGTCGCGAGGCGCGCCTGCTTGCGATCGCGCAGCCCGTCGTAGGCGAGGGCGAGGCGGAACCAGGCGCGCCAGTCGTCCTGGGCGCCCTCCTGGACCGCGGTGCGCGCGACCTCGAACTCGGCGCGTCGTTCCTCGTCGGTCGGTGCGTGCTCGGCTTCCTCAGCCGGGGCGAGCGGACGCTCGCCCTCCGTCCCGTGGACGGGCTGGGCGGCGTAGCGTGCGGCGAGGCGGCCCGCGGCGAGTCCGAAGAGCACCTCCCGCCAGGTCACCCAGACGGTGAGGGCGAGGAGCACCACCACCGCGGCGGCGAGGCCGACGCCGAGCGGTGTGCCGGCCCGCACGAAGCCCCAGGCGATCCAGCCCAGGCCCCAGCAGTAGGCGGCACTGATCAGGAGGAGGGCCCCGACGAGGAGCTGCTGTCGCACGGCGGCGCTCAGCCCTGGCCGGCGGCGTCGGCGGCGTCGCCGGTGCCGAGGTCCAGGTAGCCGTCGAGACCCACGGTCAGCCCCGGATGGGACGCCACCTCACGCACCCCCAGCAGCACCCCGGGCATGAAGCTGCCACGGTCGAAGGAGTCGTGACGGAGCTGGAACTGCTCGCCGGGGCCGCCGAACTGGACCACCTCGTGGGCGACGAGCCCGCGCTGCCGCACGGCGTGCACGTGCACCCCGTCGACCACGGCCCCGCGCGCTCCCAGCGGGTCCTTCTCGGTCGCGTCCGGCACCGGGCCGAGCCCCCCGGCGGTCCGGCCGCGTGCGATCGCGGCGGCGGTGTGGCGTGCGGTCCCCGAGGGAGCGTCGAGCTTGTCGGGGTGGTGCATCTCGATGATCTCGGCGCTCTCGTAGTAGCGCGCGGCGACCTCGGCGAAGCGCATCGCGAGCACGGCGCCGATCGCGAAGTTGGGGGCGATCAGCACCCCCACGTCGGGGGCGCCCGCGAGGCGCTCGCGCAGCGCGCCGAGCGACTCCTCGGTCCATCCCGTCGTCCCGACGACGGCGTGGATGCCGTGGTCCACGAGCCAGTCGACGTTCTGCGCGGTGACCGCGGGAACGGTGAGGTCGACCGCGACCTGCGCCCCGGCCGCGGCGATGGCCTCGAGATCGTCACCGCGCCCGATCCGGGCGACGAGCTCGAGGTCGTCGGCGGCCTCGACGGCCCGGCAGGCCTCGGCGCCCATGCGTCCCTCCGCCCCCAGGACGGCGACGCGGAGCGCGGAGGCGGTGGTCTCGGGATCGGGGGTGCGGGTCATGAAGGCTCCTCGGACGGGGTCGGGCGGGTTGCGGGACGGGACGATCGGCGCGGGGCGGGGATCAGCTCTCGGGGCCGACCTCGACCCGGGTCGAGAAGGAGGCGGCGAGGCGCGCGGCGAGGTCCTGCACCGCGCGGACGTCGACCTCCCCGATGCGCCGCAGGGTCTCGTCGACGCTGGTGTAGCGGCCGTGGACCAGCTCGAGGGTGCCGAGGCGGCCCATCCGGCTGGAGGTGTCCTCGAGCCCGAGCGCGAAGGAGCCGGTGATCTGGCCCTTGGCCCGCTCCAGCTCGGTCGCGGTGATGCCGCCGGAGCCCATCTGTTCGAGTTCTTCGGCGAGCAGCTCGACCACCTGGGCGGTGCGGCCGGGGCGGCAGGCGGCGTAGAGGCCGAACAGCCCCGCGTCGCGGTATCCGGCGGAGAAGGAGTACACCGAGTACGCGAGGCCGCGCTGCTCGCGGATGTTCTGGAAGAGGCGCGAGGACATGCCGCCGCCGAGCACGCTCATCAGCACGGACAGCGCGTGGCGGTCCTCGCTGAGAGCGCTCAGGCCCTGGCCGCCGAGGTAGATGTGGTTCTGCTCCGAGGGGCGCACCAGCCGGTGCGGCGCGATCGCCGCGACGTCGAGGGCGGCCGCGGACTCGGGCGCGAGTGCCCCCTCGCGTCGGCCGCGGGCGGGCAGGGCGCCGTCGGCGAGCTCCCAGCCCCCGCGGCGGAGCCCGGCGACGAGCAGCCCCGCGAGCTCCTCGTGGTCGAGATCGCCGACGGCGGTGACCACCAGGTTCTCGGGGGTGTAGTGCTCGCGCCAGTGCTCGCGCACGTCCTCGATCGCGAGCGCGGTCACCGTCTGCTCGGTGCCGCCGACGGGCCGCCCGATGGCGGTCTCCGGGCCCAGCACCTCGGCGAGGAAGGTCTCGTACCCGATGTCCGTCGGGTCGTCCCCGGCCATCGCGAGTTCCTCGAGGATCACCTCGCGCTCGGTGCGCAGCGCCTCCTCCTCGAGCAGGCTCGCGGTGATCATGTCGGTGAGGACGTCCGCCGCCATCGGCAGGTCCGCCGAGCGGACCCGGCCGTAATAGAGGGTGTGCTCCTTGGCGGTCACCGCGTTGGAATCCCCGCCGACCTCGTCGAAGGCGGCGGCGATGTCCAGGGCGCTGCGGCGGGAGGTGCCCTTGAACAGCAGATGCTCGAGCACATGGGTCGATCCGGCGTGCTCCGGCCGCTCGTCCCGGGAGCCGACGGGCAGCCACAGCCCCAGGGTCGCGCTGCGCACGCTGCGGTCGGTCTGCGTCAGCAGGCGCACCCCGCCCGGGAGGATGCTGCGGCGCACCCCCGCGGCGGCGTCGAGCACGACATCGGAGGCGGGGTCGTCGTAGGTGAGGTCGAGAGGCATCGATCGATTGTTCCACGGGGCGAGGGGCGCTCGGCCGAGCGTTCGCTCACAGCGGCGGCCCCGTATACGCCG
Organism: Brachybacterium sp. J153; assembly: GCF_036311905.1. Lineage (NCBI taxonomy): Bacteria > Bacillati > Actinomycetota > Actinomycetes > Micrococcales > Dermabacteraceae > Brachybacterium > Brachybacterium sp. J153. The sequence goes on from NZ_JAZDCH010000021.1 coordinate 99,633, forward strand.
CAGGGGCGGCACCCTCGAAAGGGTGCCGCCCCTGGCGGTGTCCGGCGACTCGGGGTCACCGGCGCGGGATCACTCGCCCGAAGGCTCCTCGGCGGACTCCGCCGACTCGGCGGCCGCGGCCTTCTCGGCCGCCTCCGCCTCGTCGTCGATCACGGCGAGGGAGATCTTGCCGCGGGCGTCGATCTCACGGATCTCGACCTCGATCTTCTGGCCCACCTTGGCGACGTCCTCGACGTTGTCCACGCGCTTGCCGTCGTTCAGCTTGCGCAGCTGGGTGACGTGGAGCAGACCGTCCTTGCCCGGGGTGAGGGACACGAAGGCGCCGAAGTCGACCACGCGCACCACGGTGCCGAGGTAGCGCTCGCCGACCTCGGGGACCTGCGGGTTCGCGATCGCGTTGACCGCGGCGCGGGCCGCCTCGGCCGAGGGGCCGTCGGTCGCGCCGATGTAGACGGTGCCGTCGTCCTCGATGGTGATGTCGGCGCCGGTGTCGTCCTGGATCTGGTTGATCATCTGGCCCTTCGGGCCGATGACCGCGCCGATCTTGTCGACGGGGATGGTGACCGCGAGCACGCGCGGGGCGTACGGGCTCATCTCGTCGGGGGTGTCGATCGCCTCGTTGAGCACGGACAGGATCGCCAGGCGCGCCTCGCGAGCCTGCGACAGGGCGCCCGCGAGCACCGAGGCGGGGATGCCGTCGAGCTTGGTGTCCAGCTGGATGGCGGTGACGAACTCCGAGGTGCCGGCGACCTTGAAGTCCATGTCGCCGAAGGCGTCCTCGGCCCCGAGGATGTCGGTGAGCGCCGCGTACTTGGTCTCGCCCTCGACGGTGTCGGAGATGAGGCCCATGGCGATGCCGGCGACGGGCGCGCGCAGCGGCACACCCGCGTTCAGCAGGGCGAGGGTCGAGGCGCAGACGGAGCCCATCGAGGTGGAACCGTTCGAGCCCAGCGCCTCGGACACCTGGCGGATCGCGTAGGGGAACTCCTCGCGGCCCGGGAGCACCGGCACCAGAGCGCGCTCGGCGAGCATGCCGTGCCCGATCTCGCGACGCTTCGGGGAACCCACGCGACCGGTCTCACCGGTGGAGTAGGGCGGGAAGTTGTAGTGGTGGATGTACCGCTTGTGGTGCACCGGGGAGAGCGAGTCGATCTGCTGCTCCATCTTGAGCATGTTCAGCGTGGTGACGCCCAGGATCTGGGTCTCGCCGCGCTGGAACAGGGCCGAACCGTGCACGCGCGGCAGGACCTCGACCTCGGCGGAGAGCGCACGGATGTCGCGCAGGCCGCGACCGTCGATGCGGACGCCGTCGGTGAGGACCTTCTGGCGCACGACCTTCTTGGTCAGCGCGCGGAAGGCGCCGCTGATCTCCTTCTCGCGACCCGCGAGCGGCTTGCCCTCGGCGCCGAGCTCCTCGAGCACCTCGGCGAGCAGCTCCTCGGTGCGCTCCTCGCGCTCCTGCTTCGCCGCGATGGACATGACCTCGGCGAGGCGGCCGCGGGCGGCCTCGTCGACGATGCCGAAGGCGTCCTCCTGATAGTCCAGGAAGAGCGGGAACTCGCGGACCGGCTTCGCGGCCGTCGCGGCGAGCTCCTGCTGCGCGACGCACAGCGAGCGGATGAACACCTTGGCGGCCTCGAGGCCCTCGGCCACGACCTCCTCGGTGGGGGCGATCGCGCCCTGCTCCTTGATGAGGGTCCAGGAGTTGTCGGTGGCCTCGGCCTCGACCATCATGATCGCGACGTCGTCACCGACGATGCGGCCGGCGACGACCATGGAGAACACGGCCTCGTCGAGCTGGGTGAAGGTCGGGAAGGCGACCCACTGGCCACCCTCGTTGGTCGGCATGAGGGCGATGCGCACCGCGCCGATCGGACCCGAGAACGGCAGACCGGAGATCTGGGTGGAGGCGGAGGCGCCGTTGATGCCGACGACGTCGTACGCGTCGTCCGGGCCGCAGGCCATGACGGTCAGGACGACCTGGACCTCGTTGCGCAGGCCCTTCACGAAGGCGGGGCGCAGCGGGCGGTCGGTGAGACGGGCGGCGAGGATCGCGTCGGTGCCGGGGCGGCCCTCGCGGCGGAAGAACGAGCCGGGGATGCGGCCCGCGGCGTACATCCGCTCCTCGACGTCGACGGTGAGCGGGAAGAAGTCGAACTGGTCCTTGGGACGGTTCGAGACGGCGGTCGCCGAGAACACCATCGTGTCGTCGTCGAGGTAGACGGCGACGGCGCCGGCGGCCTGCTGGGCGAGACGACCGGTCTCGAAGCGGATCTCGCGACGTCCGAAGGCGCCGTTGTCGATGACGGCGGTGGTCGCGGTGATGTCGGGGCCTTCCATGGCCATGGGGATCTCCTCTGGATCGGGGTGCCCCCGGGGCGCGGTCATCGCCGGTCGCGCGCGGAACGGGATCTGCTGGATCCGTTCCGAAGGCGGCTGCCGAGGACCGAACCGGTCGGGGGCTGGACTGGTTGAGGGAGGTGCGGGTCGTGCTGGGCCCGTCACCCGCAGGTGACGGGCACATGGAACCGCCGCCCGCCCAGGGGGCGAGCGGCGGGATGTGTCACCGGCGGATGCCGAGGCGCTGGATCAGCGCGCGGTAGCGCTCGATGTCGACGCCCTGCAGGTACTGCAGGAGGCGCTTGCGCTGACCGACCAGGAGCATCAGACCACGGCGCGTGTGGTGATCGTGCTTGTGGGTCTTGAGGTGCTCGGTCAGGTACTTGATGCGGTGGCTCAGGAGGGCGATCTGGACCTCGGGCGAACCGGTGTCGCCCTCGCTGGTCCCGTACTCCTTGATGATCTGCTGCTTCGTGGCGGTATCGAAGGCCATGGCTCTCCTGGGTGTCGTTGCGCGGCGCTCCGGGGCCGTGTGCCCCGAGCTCTCTGGACGAGCCGTTCGCGCGTCCCGACGCCGAAGGGGCGAGGGAGGCGCGCAGGGGCTCTCCGCGGCCGAATTCACGGCCCGACCAGGATATCAGTCGCCGCTCGCGGAGCGGGAGGGAGTGCGGTCGAGAGTGCGGCGGGTCACCTCGACGTCGAGGGCCATCTGCGCGATGAGCGCCTCGACGGAGTCGAACTTCAGCGTGGGCCGCTGGAAGTCCACGAACTCGAGGCGGACGGTGTCACCGTAGAGGTCCAGGGTGTGGTCGTCATGCACGTAGGCCTCGACGGTGCGGCGCGGGGCGCCGTCGTCCGCGAAGGTGGGGTTCGTGCCGATCGAGATCGTCGCGGGCGCCCCCGCGAGCGGCGGCGTGCCCTCGTGCGCGGCATCCTGGGCGATCACGGAGAGCCGGCCCGCATAGACCCCGTCGGCCGGGATCAGACCCTCGGGTGTCGGGCCCAGGTTGGCGGTCGGGAAGCCCAGCTCGCGCCCGCGCTGGAAGCCGTGGTGCACGGTGTCGGTCACCGTGTGGGCCCGCCCCAGGCCCGCCGCCGCGGCCGCCACGTCCCCGCGGAGCAGCGCCTCGCGGAGCGTCGAGGACGAGATGCGACCGGTCCCGGCACCGTCCGGGCCGTGGTCGGCGACCGTCACGACCTCGAAGCCGTACCGCTCCCCCAGCTCGCGCATGGTGTCGATGGTGCCGGCGTTGGCTCGGCCGAAGAGGGCATCCTCGCCGAGCACCACGCAGCGGGCGCCGAGCGCCTCCACCAGGAAGATCCGCACGAAGTCCTCGGGCGAGTGCTGGGCGAACTCGCGCGTGAACTCGAGGTCGAGCACCCCGTGCACGCCGGCGAGCAGCAGCAGCCGGTCGCGGTCCTCGTGCCCGGTGAGCAGCGGCGGGTCGCCCGGGGTGCCCATCACGTGGCGCGGATGGGGCCAGAAGGTCACCGCGACCGGTGCGAGGGAGCGGGTCTCGGCATGGTGCACGAGCTGGTCGATCACGGCCCGGTGCCCGCGGTGCACGCCGTCGTAGTTCCCGATCGAGACCGCGGTGGGGCCGAGGTCGGCGGGCACGTCCTGGACGCGGTGCCAGATCAGGGGGCGGCTCACGACGGGGGAGGTCCTTCCGGGACAGGTGCTCGACTGCCCGGCGGGCAGGGCGGTGCGGGAACGCCGCACGACACTGTAGCCCCGGTCGAGGCGTGACGAATCTGTGACGAAGCTCGGGGCCCCGCTCCCTGGCCGCGCGGGGATACCACGATACGCTGAGGGGGTTAGGCGGCGCCGGGGAGGTACCCCTGTGCCCTTCCGCCCTCGCCGCGGAAGCTGCCACGACGGCCGCCGAGAACGGAACCGACCATGACGAACGTGACCGATACGGCCTCACTGGGAGGCCCCGCGCGACCTTCCGGCCGTCGCGGGAGCCGCCGCCTCGCGCTGATCATCGTGGCGATCCTCGCCGTGATCGCGGTGGTCCTCACCGGCGGCGCCTTCGCGTACGCCAAGCAGTTCGAGGGCAAGGCCCTCCCCGGGACCACCGTGCTGGGACAGGACGTGGCCGGGAAGACCCCCGAGGAGATCGCCGCCCTGGTGACCGATCGCGCCGAGGGCGTGGCCGTCACCGTCACCGCCGGCGAGGAGACCCACGAGGTCCCGCTCGCGGATCTCGGCGTGAGCGTCGACGCGGAGGGCACCGCCCGCGCCGCGGTCGAGCACGACGAGTCCTTGGCCGGCGTGATCACCTCCAGCTGGTCCGGCGAGCGCGCCGTCGCGCCGCTCGTGACCGTGGACGAGGCCGTCGTGTCCTCGTTCGCCACGGGCCTCGTCCCCGCCGAGGAGACCGAGCCGGTCGACGCCCAGGTCGTCTTCGACGAGGAGTCCGAGGAGTGGAGCGCGGTGCCCGGCACCGACGGCCGCGGCATCGACCCGCAGCCCCTCCTGGACGCCGTGAACCAGCAGGCCGCCTCGCTCGAGAGCTTCTCCGTCGAGCAGCCGATCGAGCAGATCGCCCCGGCGATCACCACCGAGGAGGCCGAGGGCACCCTCGCAGAGATCACCGCTCTCCTCGAGCAGCCCATGTCGATCCAGGGCCCCGAGGGCGAGACGCACGAGATCTCCTCCGAGCGCCGCAGCTCCTGGCTGTCGGTCGCGCCTGACGAGACCGGCCAGGCGCTGGCCGTGACCGTCGACGAGGACGCCGTGCGCGAGTGGGTCGCCGAGCGCGCCGAGAAGGACTCCGTCGAGGTCAAGGACGGCATCGAGCAGGTCGACGCGGAGGGCACCACCGTCAAGGTCGTCTCCGAGAAGCAGGACGGCCTTGAGGTCACCAACACCGAGGCCGTGTCCGACCAGGTCATCGCCTCCCTGACCGGCACCACCCCGCTCGAGGCGGCCTTCGAGACCCAGACCGTCGAGGCCAAGGTGGAGAAGGTCGACGCCCCCACCGAGGAGGAGACCGACACCACCGATCCCGCGAACGCCCCGACCGGCGAGAAGTGGATCGACGTGGACCTCTCCGCGAAGACCGTCACCGCCTACGTCGGCTCGACCCCGGTGTGGGGCCCGCGCTCGATGGTCGACGGCAAGGAGGGCTACGAGACGGTGACCGGCTCGTACGAGATCTACCTGCGTTACGACATGCAGGACATGACCAACGCCTCCCGGTACCCGGTGGGCCACGAGAAGTATTACTACACAGAGGACGTCCCGTGGGTGCAGTACTTCCACAACGGCTACGGCTTCCACGGCGCGCCCTGGCGCTCGTCCTTCGGCTACTCCGGCTCGCACGGCTGCATCAACATGCCGCCGCACGAGGCGAAGTGGCTGTACGACTGGGCGAGCATCGGCACCCGGGTCGAGGTGCACTACTGAGCAGCGGCGGGGTGGCCGGCGTGAGCTGCTGCTGACACCGCTCCCCCGCAGCCCTGACGACGGGCCCCGTTCGGACGAGTTCCGGACGGGGCCCGTCGTCGTCTGCGGTCGGGGGGGGCGGCCAGCGGGCGGCCTGCCGGGGACGAGGGGCCCGTCCTCCCCGCCGAGTGCTGCATCTGGACCGTCATCAGCCCCCGGAAGCGGTCCAGATGCAGCAGTCGCCGCGCCGAGCACTCAGGTAGCGGTCCAGATGCAGCAGTCGCCGCGCCGAGCACTCAGGTGACGGTCCAGATGCAGCAGTCGCCGCGCGGCCAGCGATGGTGGGGCGTCGCGATCGGCTCGGGCCGCGCGAGCGCCGCGGCGTCAGCTGCGGGCGTCGACGGGCACGACGAGGACGGGCTTCCAGCGCGTCCCGTCGGGCCGGACCACCGCGCACAGCTCCCCCGCCGGCCCGACCGCCGCGACCACCGCGGCGTCAGCGTCGGCGTCGACGGCACCAGCACCAGCACCAGCGCCCGTGGGCGACAGTTCCTGCGCCGCCTCCCGCCGCGGGACGGGGCGGCCGTCGGCGAGCTCGCGCGCGCCGTCGGCGTCCACCACGACGACCGGGAGGACGCGGGCGGCGGTCGCCCCCAGGCCGGCGAGCGGCAGGTCGACGTCGTCGCCCTCGCCGCGCGCGGGCACGTGCACCCCCTCCTCGACCGTGAAGGGGCCGACGGCCGTGCGGCGCAGCGTGGTGAGATGGCCGCCGACGCCGAGCGCGGCACCGAGGTCCCGGGCCAGGGCCCGCACGTAGGTCCCCGAGGTGCAGGTGACGATCGCGTCGAGGTCGAGGAACGGTCCCTCCTCGCGTCGAGCGGTGATCTCGAAGCGGGAGATCGTCACCGGGCGGGCGGCCAGCTCGACGTCCTCCCCCGCCCGGGCGCGGGCGTAGGCGCGCTTGCCGTCGACCTTGATCGCGCTGACGGTGGAGGGCACCTGCTGGATCTCTCCGCGCAGGTCCGCGAGCGCAGCCTCGAGGCGGTCCGCGCCGATCCCGGTCGCCTCGCGGGCCTCGCCGAGCGCCTCGCCCTCGCGGTCGTCGGTCGTCGTCGAGAGGCCGAGGCGGATCGTCGCCAGATAGGTCTTGTCCAAGCCCACGAGATGGGTCAGCAGCCGCGTCCCTTGGCCGATGCCGAGCACCAGCAGCCCGGTCGCCATCGGGTCGAGGGTGCCGGCGTGGCCCACCTTCTTCGTGCCCAGCAGCCAGCGGACCCGGGCGACCACGTCATGGCTGGTGCGGTCCGGTGCCTTGTCGACCAGCAGGATGCCGTGGGGCGCGCTCACCGGTGCTCCGGGCCCCGCTCGTCCTCGAGCTCCTCGTCCTCGGAGTCGTCCTCGAGCTCCGCCTCGTCGGCCTCGTCCAGGTCCTCGTCCTCGAGCTCCTCGCGCGGCACTCGGTACGGGTCGGCGTCGCCGGCGTAGCTGGCGCCCTCCTTGGCGGCCGCGAGCTCGGCGTCGCGGCCCCGGGCCTCGCTGAGCAGGTCCTCGATCACGCGGGCGTTCTCGGGGATCGCGTCGGCGATGAACTCGAGGGTCGGGGTGAGCCGCACACCGGTCTGGCGGCCCACCTCGCGGCGGAGCATGCCGGTGGCGCTCGCGAGCGCGGCGGCGGTACCCTCCCGCTCCTCGTCGGTGCCGAAGACGGTGTAGAAGAGGGTCGCGTGCTGCAGGTCGCCGGAGACGCGCACGTCGGTGATGGTCACGAAGCCGAGCCGAGGGTCCTTGACCCGGGTGTCGAGCATGGTGGCCACGATGACCTTGATGCGGTCGGCGAGCCGGAGGGCGCGAGGGTTGTCGCTCATGTGGGGGTCTCCTCCTGGAGGGCGTCGAGTGCTGCGAGCTGCTCGAGGCGGGGGTGGTTCGAGGGCACCGCGAGCAGGACGTCGCGGTCGATGGACTGGTCCACGCGGTGCCGGAAGGCACCGTCGCGGGTGAGGACGGTCAGGCCGGCCGCGGCGAGGGCCTCGCGGGCGGCGTCGTGATCGAGGGTATGCCGGTTCACCGCGAGGGCGATCCCTCCCCCGTCACGCAGCAGCGACCTCCAGGTCCCGGCGGCGCGGCGCAGCACCTCGAGCGGAGAACGCTGCACGCCCCCGCCGCCGTGCGCGCCATGCTGCACACCGTACGGGAGGTCGGCGACGATCGCGTCGACCGAGCGGGCGGCGAGCACCTCGCCGAGCCGCGCGGTGTCGCAGCCGAGCACGGTCACCTGCTGGGCGAGCCCTGCCCGCTGGGCTGCTTTGTCGGGGGCGAGCTCGGCGAGCGTGCGGGTGCCGAGCTGCTCTCCCCGCACGGTGAGGGAGGTGCTCGAGATCTGGTGCTTGTACCGGTGGGTGCGCAGCCAGGTGGTCAGGAAGGTCCGGTAGGCCTCGACGTCCTTGCGGTCGATGTCCGCGCCGATCGGGCTGAGGCCGAGGCGGAGGGCCCGGTTCAGGGTGGTGCCCCGGCCGCACATCGGGTCGAGCAGCGACAGCGTGCCGTCGAACAGCCCGGAGCGCCGGGTGGAGAGGGACGCGGCGAGGTTCACCAGCAGCGCGGTGAACTGCTCGTTGGTCTTGCCGGGGTACTTGAGGATGGTCTCGAGATCCTCGGGGTGGCGCAACGGCGAGGAGGCCTCGAGGGGGCGCAGCAGCCCCTCCCCCGCGATCTCGAACAGGCCGTAGGTCGTCGAGAGCAGCCCGAGCAGGGTGTCGAGCCGGTCCTCGTCGACAGTCTGCTCCGCCCGGGCCCGGACTTCGAGGGCGTGCATCCCGCCGACGGTCCGCTCGCGCACGACGACGCCGGGCCCCAGGTGCGCACCGAGGACCCAGCGGGCCTCGGCCAGCACCAGCGGCCCGGCGGCGGCGGTGTAGACGCGGTTCGCCGAGGGGGCGCGCAGTGCCAGCACCGCACGGGTCATCTCGGGTCACCTCCCGATCGTGGGGCCCGGGCGCCGCGGTGACGGCGCCCGGACCCTCCGGATCAGCTGCGGGGCTTCTCCTGCATCTCGTACGTCGTGATGACGTCCTCGAGCTGCAGGTCGTTGTAGGAGCCCAGGTTGATGCCGCACTCGAAGCCCTCGCGGACCTCGGTGACATCGTCCTTGAAGCGGCGCAGACCGGCGATCTCCACGTTCTCGGAGACCACCACGCCGTTGCGGGTGATGCGCGCCTTGGCGCCGCGCTTGATCAGGCCGCTGCGCACGATCGAACCGGCGATGTTGCCGAACTTCGAGGAGCGGAAGATCTCGCGGATCTCCGCCGAGCCCAGCTCGACCTCCTCGTACTCCGGCTTGAGCATGCCCTTGAGGGCCTGCTCGACCTCGTCGATGGCGTTGTAGATCACCGAGTAGTACTTGATCTCCACGCCCTCGCGGTCGGCGTACTCCGCGTTCTGGCCCTCGGCGCGCACGTTGTAGCCGATGATGACGGCATCCGAGGCGACGGCCAGGTTGATGTTGTTCATCGTGATGGCGCCGACGCCGCGGTCGATGATCCGCAGCTGGACCTCGTCCCCGACCTCGATGCCCAGCAGCGACTCCTCGAGGGCCTCGACGGCACCGGCCGCATCACCCTTGAGGATGAGGTTGAGGGTCTCGATCTTGCCCTCGGCCATGTGCTTGTTGATGTCCTCGAGGCTGATGCGCTTGCGGGCCTTGGACAGGGCCGCGGCGCGCTTGGCCGCCTCGCGCTTCTCGGCGATCTGACGGGCGGTGCGCTCGTCGGGGGCGACCAGGAAGCTGTCGCCCGCGCCGGGGACGGAGGTCAGGCCGAGCACCTGCACGGGGCGGGACGGGCCCGCCTCGGTGATGTTCTCGCCGTTCTCGTCGAGCATCGCGCGGACACGGCCGTGGCCGGTGCCGCAGACGATCGCGTCGCCGACCCGCAGGGTGCCCTGCTGGACCAGCACGGTCGCGACCGGGCCGCGGCCGCGGTCCAGGTTCGCCTCGATCGACACGCCGCGCGCGTCCTTGTCGGGGTTGGCGCTGAGCTCGAGGGCGGCGTCCGCGGTGAGCAGGACCGCCTCGAGCAGCGAGTCGATGTGCAGATTCTCCCGCGCGGAGACGTCGACGAACATGGTCTCGCCGCCGTACTCCTCGGCCACCAGGTTGTACTCGGTGAGCTGCTGGCGGATCTTCTGCGGGTTCGCGTCCGGCTTGTCGATCTTGTTGACCGCGACCACGATCGGCACGTTCGCCGCCTGGGCGTGGTTGAGCGCCTCGATGGTCTGGGGCATCACGCCGTCATCCGCGGCGACCACGAGGATCGCGATGTCGGTGACGTCCGCACCACGGGCACGCATGGCGGTGAACGCCTCGTGACCCGGGGTGTCGATGAAGGTGAGCTGACGCTCGGCGCCCTCGTGCTCGACGGAGACCTGGTATGCACCGATGTGCTGGGTGATGCCGCCGGCCTCGCCCGCGCCGACCTTCGCGCTGCGGATGGTGTCCAGCAGGCGGGTCTTGCCGTGGTCGACGTGACCCATGACGGTGACGACCGGGGGACGCGGCAGACGGTCCTCCTCGTCCTCCTCGGCCAGCTCGGCGTCGAGGTCGATGTCGAACTGCTCGAGCAGCTCGCGCTCCTCGTCCTCCGGCGAGACGATCTCGATCTTGTAGCCGAGCTCCTCGCCCAGCAGATCGAAGGTGTCCTCGTCGAGGGACTGGGTGGCGGTCGCCATCTCGCCCATCGCGAAGAGCACCGTGATCAGCGACGCGGGGTTGACGTCGATGCGATCGGCGAAGTCGGACAGCGAGGCGCCGCGACGCAGGCGCACGACCTGGCCGTTGCCGCGCGGCAGCGAGACGCCACCGGGCGCGGGAGCCTGCTGCTGCTCGAATTCCTGGCGCTTCGCGCGCTTCGACTTGCGCGAGCGGGCGGGCTTGCCGCCGCGCCCGAAGGCGCCCTGGGTGCTGCCGCGACCGCCACGGCCGCCACGAGGACCACCGCCGCCGGCGCCACCGCCGGCACCGGGACCGCCCGGACGGGCGCCGCCGGGCGCGCCGGGACGACCGCCGCGACCGCGACCGCCCTCACCGGGCTTGCCGGCCTCCTGCAGACCGCCGTGGGCGTGCTTGTTCATCACGCCCGGGGTGGGCATGCCGGGGCGCGGCGCGCCACCGGGACGCGGGGCACCACCCGGACGGGGAGCACCACCGGGACGGGGTGCGCCGCCGCCCTGACCGTCGCGCTGCGCGGGACGCGGGCCGCCCGGACGGGGCATGCCCTGCGAGGAGGCGAAGGGGTTGTTGCCGGGACGGGGACCGCCCGGACGCGGGCCGCCCTCGCGGGCGGGACGACCGCCCTGCTGGCCGCCGCCCTGGCCGGGCTTGCGGCCCGGACGGGGCATGCCCTGCGAGGAGGCGAAGGGGTTGTTGCCGGGGCGCGCCGCACCGGGGCGGGGAGCGGGACGCTCACCACCGGGCTTGGGCGCCGACGGACGCTCGGCCGCGGACTCCGCCGCGGGCGCGGGGCGCTCGCTCGGCGCGGGGGCCGACGGGGTGCGCTCGGCGGGCTTCTGCGGGCCGGGCTTCTGCGCGGCGGGGGCCGGACGCTCCGCGGGGGCCGACGGAGCGGGAGCCGACGCAGCCGGGGCCGCGGGGGTTTCCGCGGCGGGGGCCGGGGAGGCACCGGGCTTCGGCGCGCCACCGGGCTTGGGGGCGGCGCCGGGCTTCGGCGCACCACCGGTGCGGGGCGCGGAGGGGCCGCGGGATCCCTCGGAGTTCTGGGGGGCGCTCTTGGCGCTGTTCTTGGGGGGCAGCTCGTCGCGGAGGCGACGGGCTACGGGAGCCTCGATGGTCGACGAGGCGGAGCGGACGAACTCGCCCATGTCCTGCAGCTTCTGCAGAACGACCTTGCTCGGGTGTCCGAGCTCCTTGGCGAGCTCGTGGACGCGGACCTTAGCCACATTTCTCCTGTCTCGGTCCGGCCGACAAGAGGGCTCGGACCATTACTTCCTGAGGGTGCTCATTTGCGAGTACTCATCGGATGTCCATGGGTTCTTCTACCTGTTCCACTCGGGTGGGGTCGGAGGCCTCGAGATCCCGGGCGACCAGCCCGGTGTCGACCGCGCCGCGGAAGGACCGGGCGAAGCCGCCTCGCCGCAGGGCGAGGTCGAGACATGATGCCTCGGGATGGAGCCACGATCCGCGGCCGGGCGCGGACCCTGTGGGATCCACGCGCACTCGCGGAGCGGCACCGTCGGGAGCGGGCTCCCGGACCAGACGCACCAGCTGCTCGCGCGGAGCCACCTGACGGCAGCCGACGCACGTGCGCTCGGGACGATGTGCTGCGGTGCGTGCGGTCACGCCTCACACCTCCGTCCCGATCGCGTCCGCCCGGTCGCGGTGCGGGACGGACCCGCGCCTCTCCTGGGCGAACAGCCTCCCCAGTGTAGCGGACCGCGACTCCGCCGCCCTCACCGGCGAGGCGTGGGACACATCGGCTCAGGCGCCGGTGTCCTCAGCAGGGGCGGCATCGGGGCGGATGTCGATCTTCCAGCCCGTCAGCTTCGCGGCGAGGCGGGCGTTCTGCCCGTCCTTGCCGATCGCGAGGGAGAACTGCGCCTCGGGGACGATCGCGCGCACGGCCCGGCCGACCTCGTCGATCACGGTGACCGAGGTGACCTTCGCCGGAGAGAGGGCGTTGCGGACGTAGGTCGCCGGGTCCTCGTCGAAGTCGACGATGTCGATCTTCTCGCCGGCGAGCTCGTTCATCACCGCGCGGACGCGGGCGCCCATCGGGCCGATGCAGGCACCCTTGGCGTTGAGGCCGGGCTGGACGGCGCGCACCGCCATCTTGGTGCGGTGCCCCGCCTCGCGGGCCATGCCGGCGATCTCCACGGAGCCGTCGGCGACCTCGGGCACCTCGAGAGCGAACAGCCGTCGCACCAGGTTGGGATGCGAGCGGGAGAGGATGATCTGCGGACCCTTGGGGCCGCGGCGGACCTCGGTGACATAGGCGCGCAGGCGACGCCCGTGGGAGTAGTCCTCGCCGGGGACGCGCTCGTGCGGAGGGAGCACCGCCTCGACCTCGCCGAGGTCCACCATCACCAGGCGCGGATCGCGACCCTGCTGGATGATGCCGGAGACGATGTCGTCCTCGCGGTCCGCGTACTCGCCGAGCACCGCCTCGTCCTCCAGGTCGCGGATGCGCTGGAAGATCACCTGGCGGGCGGTCGAGGCGGCGACGCGGCCGAAGTTCTCCGGGGTGTCGTCCCACTCCTCGAGGACGGTGCCGTCCTCGGCGAGCTCGCGCGCGATCACGGCGACCTCGCCGGTGCGCTCGTCGATGACGACCTCGGAGTCGCGGACGGGGTGATCGGTGTGCAGGTAGGCCGCGTGCAGGGCCGAGCGGATCGCGTCCAGCAGCACGGGCAGACGGATGTCCCGCTCGCGCTCGAGCGCGCGCAGCGCTCCCATGTCGATGTCCATCTCAGCTCTCCTTCTCGGCGGGGTCTTCGGCGTCGGCCAGCAGCTGCTCGAGGTCCGCGGGCGGGTCGAACTCGACCTCGACGCGGGCGGCGAGCACCTCCGACAGGGGCAGGCGCAGATGCTCGGGAGTGCCGGCGGGCAGCTTCCGGGGCCGACCCTTCTCGTCGCGTCCGGGCTCCTGACGCAGACGCAGCCCGTCGTCCGCACCGACCGCGAGCAGGCGGGCGCGCAGCTCCGTGCCGTCCTGGGTGGTCAGCGCGAGGAGCCGACCTCGCGAGCGGCGGAAGTGACGGGGCAGGGTCAGCGCCCGGTCCACCCCGGGGGTCGTCACCTCGAGGACGGCGGGGTCGGGGCCCAGCAGCGCATCGTCGGCGTCGATCAGGTCGTTGAGGGCGCGGGAGGCCTCGGCGACGGCGTCGAGGTCGGCGCTGCCCAGCTGGTCCTCAGGCAGATCCACCACGAGGCGGATCTCCGGCAGGGTGCGGGGGCCCCGGACCTCGATCTCCTCGAGGACCAGTCCGTGGTCCGCCAGGACCCGCTCGGCCGTCTCCCGCAGAGCGGAGTGCGCATCCGGTGCGCTCATCATCCGCTCACCTCCTCCTGCAGCTGCTTGTGCCTCCGGGCGAGGGGTCGCCGCGGGCGGCTCCAGGATAGTGTCCCGCGCGGTCCGACCGCCTCCTGTGAGGGGCACGATGCGAGAATCGTCCCGTGCTCGCACCGCTCCCCCGTCGACCGTCCGCCCGCCCCGTGCCCCGCAGGGCGCTGCTGCTGGGCGGCGCCGCCCTGCTGCTCGCCGGGTGCGGGCCGGTCCTGGTGGGCTCCCCCGAGGAGTACACGCCGCCGCCGCCGGGGATCGACGACCTCTACCGGCAGGACCTGCTGACGCGCTTGGACCGTGCCGTGGCGGGGACCGCGGCGGTCCTCGCCGCCGCCGGGGGCGCGCCCGCGGCGGATCCGGAGCTCTCCGCCGCTCTCGGCGTCCTCGAGTCGGCGCTCCCCCAGCAGCGGCTCGCCCTGCTCACCGGGGCGGAGGCCGAGAAGGAGCAGGAGGCGCAGTCGGATCCCGATCCGGAGGCGACCACCACCCCGGCACCGACCGACGTGCCGCAGGACCTGCCCGCCCTCGTCACTCTGCTGGGCGCGCTGCGAGATCTGGCCGTGCAGGCCTCAGTGCAGATCTCCGGATCGCTCGCCCGTCCGGTCGCCGCGCTCGCTGCCCACACCGAATGGATCGCGACCCGGCTCGACGACGCCGCCGGGACGTCCTCGCTGACCGCCGTGCCCGTGGCCGCGGACCTCGTCGCCACCCGGGAGGTGCCCGCGAGCGATCCGCCGTCGATCGGCGCGGAGTCCGACTACCGCTCGAGCCTGCAGCGGGCCCAGCAGGAGGAGTGGTACGCCGGCTATGCGCACGAGGTGCTGGCCGCCCGTGCGGAGGGCACCGCCCGGGAGCAGCATCAGGCCCTCTCCCAGCGCCACCGCGACCGGGCCGCCGCCCTCGCCGCGATCGCCGAGGAGGACGGCGCGCCGGTCGTGGCCCGGCAGGCCGTCTACGCGCTGCCCGCGGAGATCCCCGACGAGCAGCTCGAGGGGGTCCTCCCTGGGATGCTCGCCCGGGGACTGCTCGGGGACCATCTGGCGCTCGTGGGGGCCGCTCCCTTCGCCAGGCGCGCGCTCTCCGTCGTCGCCGCTCTCGAGGAGGCGCAGTCGCTCGCCGCGATCGTGAGCACGCTCGCCCCGCTGCCGAGCCTCGAGACGGAGGACCTGCCGCCCGCGGACTGAGCCGCGCCGGCAGGACGCCGATCTGCGGGCGGCGCCGAGCTCAGGCCCCGCGGACGGCCGCGAGGACCTGGTCGACGGCCTCGCCGACGGGGACGACCTGCTGCTCGCCGCTCGCACGGTCGCGGACCTCGACCACACCGTCGGCCAGACCGCGGCCGATCACCACGGCGGTGGGGACGCCGAGCAGCTCGGCGTCCTTGAACTTCACGCCCGGGGAGACCTTGGGCCGGTCGTCGTAGAGCACCTCGAGCCCGCGGGCCTCGAGCTCGGCGGCGATCCGCTCGGCTTCCTCGAAGACAGCCGCATCCTTGCCGGTGGCGAGGACGTGCACATCCGCCGGGGCGACCTGGCGCGGCCAGGCGAGGCCCTTCTCATCGTGGTTCAGCTCGGCGATCGCGGCGACCGCGCGGGTCACGCCGATCCCGTACGAGCCCATCGTGACGACGACGGCCTTCCCGTTCTCGTCGAGCACCTTGAGGTCGAGGGCCTCCGCATACTTGCGGCCCAGCTGGAAGATGTGCCCCATCTCCATGCCGCGGGTGAGGCGCATCGGACCGGAGCCGTCGGGTGCCGGATCGCCGTCGCGCACCTCGGCGGCCTCGATCGTGCCGTCGGCCGTGAAGTCGCGGCCGTAGACGAGGTCGTACACATGCTTGCCGGCCTCCCCGGCGCCCGCGACCCACGAGGAGCCGGGAACCACGCGCGGGTCCACGAGATAGCGGATCCCGGACTCCGACTCGGAGCCCAGACCGGCCGGCCCGATGTAGCCCTTGGTGAGCACCGGGTGCTGGGCGAAGTCCGCCTCGGTGAACGGGGCGGCGACCGCGGGGGCGAGGGCGGCCTCGAGCCGCTTCTCGTCGACCTCCCGGTCGCCGGGCAACGCGATGACCAGTGGCTCGGTGGAGCCGTCCGGGTTGGTGAGCAGGTAGACGAGGTGCTTGAGCATCTCGTAGCGGGTCCACGTGCCGTCCTCCGTGACGGGACCCTGCCCGGGGAACGCCTCGTTGGAGAAGTCGGTGAGCGCGGCGATGGTGCTCGCACCCGGGGTCTCCTCGACGTGCATCGCGGGCAGCGCGGCGATGGCGGCCGGATCGAGCGCCGCGGGCGGCAGCGTAGTGACCGCCTCGACGTTCGCGGCGTAGCCGCCGTCGGAGACCACGAAGGTGTCCTCGCCGACGGCCGTGGGGTGGAGGAACTCCTCGGAGCGGGAGCCGCCCATGGCACCGGCGTCGGCCTGGCAGATCACCACCGGCAGACCGAGCCGCTCGAAGGTGCGCTGGTAGGCGCCCCGCTGCTTCTCGTAGGAGGCGTCGAGCCCGGCATCGTCGACGTCGAAGGAGTAGGCGTCCTTCATGATGAACTCGCGGGTGCGCAGCAGGCCCGCGCGGGGCCGCGCCTCGTCGCGGAACTTGGTCTGGATCTGGTACAGCATCGCCGGCAGGTCCTTGTACGAGGAGTACAGGTCCTTCACCGTGAGGGTGAAGATCTCCTCGTGGGTGGGGGCGAGGAGGTAGTCGTCGCGCCGACGGTCCTGGAGCCGGAACAGGGTCGGGCCGTACTCCTCCCAGCGGCCGGTCGCCTCGTAGGACTCGCGCGGCTGCAGCGCGGAGAACAGCATCTCCTGCGCGCCGATGCGGTCCTGCTCCTCGCGGACGATCTGCTCGACCTTCCGCAGCACCTTCAGTCCCAGCGGCAGCCAGGTGTACACGCCGGCGGCGCTGCGGCGGATGTATCCCGCGCGCACCAGCAGCCGGTGGCTCGCGACCTCGGCGTCGGCCGGGTCCTCCCGCAGGGTGCGGACGAACGACGACGACAGACGGATCATGGGCAGCGGCCTTTCACGACAAGGGATGCGCGCCGGAGGCGGCGATGGCGAGCGCGGCCCCCATCGTACTGGCCGCTCCGGATGCTCGGGCCCCACGTACGCTGAGGCGATGAAGGGCGCCGACCGGGATCCGGGAGCGGGAGGGGACACCTCCCGCCGACGTGTGCTGCACGGGGCGGGCGCCCTCGCCGCAGTCGCCGCGCTCGGGGGCGGCGGGTACGCGCTCGGGAGCGCGCTCGGCCTCCCCCACGATCCCCGCACCGTGGTGCCGCTGTCCTCGGCGACGGTCGCGCTCGCCGCCGACGGCACGAGGGTCCCGGTGGGCGGGCAGGCCGGTGCCGCGGCGCTCCACCCGGGGACCCGGCTGCTCGCGGACGTCCCCGCCGGC
Organism: Brachybacterium sp. J153; assembly: GCF_036311905.1. Classification (NCBI taxonomy): domain Bacteria; kingdom Bacillati; phylum Actinomycetota; class Actinomycetes; order Micrococcales; family Dermabacteraceae; genus Brachybacterium; species Brachybacterium sp. J153. Next base: position 116,836 of record NZ_JAZDCH010000021.1, read on the forward strand.
TCCGCTCCGGCGCGGCGCGCGGAGGAGTTCCTGGCCGGGGCCGCCGCCTGGCGCGACCGGATCACGGGCGCCTCCGATCCGACGGGGTCGACGGACCTCTCCGCGCCATCCCGATCGGCCCCGAAGATCTCGGCCCCCGAGCTCGCCGACTCCGCGCTGTGGGACCTGTGGATCCTCTCGGACGGGCTGGCCGCTCCCGTGGCGGGCTGGACGTCCAAGTGGCGGTACATCTGGCCGCGGGACACCGCCTTCTCCGCCGTCGCCCTGGCCCGTGTCGGCCATCTCGCCCGGGCCCTCGACGCCCTCGAGCACCTGCAGCGGATCCAGCCGGCCACCGGATGGTACGAGGCGCGCTACGTGCCCGGCACTGATCGGGCGCCCGATGACCGACCGCCCCAGTTCGACGGCACCGGTCTGGTGCTGTGGGCGGTATCCGAGGTGGTCGAGGTGGCCGGAGAGCGACGCGGCGAAGTGCTGGACCGGCTCGCGCGGCTGGTGACCACCTCCGCCGCCCTGCTGCTCGAGGAGACCGCGGACGGGCGGCGGCCCCCGCCCGTGAGCCCCGACTACTGGGAGGTGCGCGAGCGCCGGGTGACCGCGGGCATCCTGGCCGCGACCCTCGCCGGGCTGCGCGCCGCGGCGACACTCACCCAGGAGGACCGGGTCGTCCACGGCGCCGAGGCCTTCGCGGCGCTGACGCGCGAGGACGTGGCGGTGCGCGGGGTGCGCCGCTACCGGCGCGGCGGCGGCGCGGACTCCGGGGCCGCCTTCCTCGACGCGACCGGGCACCACGACCTGCTGCAGAGCACGGACCTGCTGGGCCTGCGCGGCGCGCTCGCCCGACCGGCCGGCGGCATCGCCCCGGGGGCGTCCTGGAAGCAGGACGGGATCAGCTGGACCCCCTCGACCAGCCTGCTGGCCCTCGCGCTCGCCCGGCGCGGGGAGCACGAGGCCGCCGGCGAGATCCTGGACTGGCTCGCCGCGCATCGCACCGAGGCCGGCTCGCTCCCGGAGAAGGTGCTCTTCGACGGCCGGCCCGCCGCCCTCGCCCCGCTCGCATGGACCGCCGCGAACGTGCTGCTGGCCTGCGACGCCCAGGCGGGGACGGGATCCGACGCCGCCTGAGCCGGCACCTCAGAACAGCAGCGTGGTCAGCTCGCCTATCTGCCGGAAGCCCGCGGCGGCATAGGCTCGCCGCGCCGGCTCGTTGAAGTCGTTGACGTAGAGCGAGACCTGGGAGGCGTGGTCCCGGCGGACCTGGCGTACGAGATCGGTCATCGCGGCGCGCGCGAGTCCGCGACCGCGGTGCTCGGGTCGCACCCACACGCCGTGGATCTGTGCGACGGGTCCGAAGAGCGCGCCGACGTCGGCCTTGAAGAGCACCAGCCCGTCCTGCATGACCACGTAGGTGCGGCCCTGTCGGATCAGCTCGGTGACCCGCGCCCGATAGGAGCGCCCGCCGTCGCCGGAGAGCGGATCGATGCCCACCTCCTCGCGGAACATCGCGACCGCGGCGGGGAACACCGCCCCCTCCTCCCCCGGCAGGGCCGGGCGCAGCAGCCCCGCACCCGGCAGCGCCGGGAGCACCGCCGCGTCGGCCGCGAGCAGCAGCGGCTGGCTCCAGCGGAGCTGGCGCACCTCGCCGCCCCAAGCCGGGGCGAGCTCGTGCCACAGGGCCTCGACCGCCCGGCGCTCCCCCACCACGCTGCTCGCCCGCCGGGCACGACCCGCCATGTGGCGGCCGAGCTCGGCGAGCGCCGCGGCGTCGCCGCCGAGCGGGGAGAGGTTCACGCCATGCCACAGCAGGGCGCTCGGGGCGGCGTCCTCACCGATCACCGAGAACTCGTGGGCGACCGACGCGCTGCGGCTGAGCTCCCGCAGGCGCGCGCCGCCGAGCGCATTCACCGCGGGGTCGCGGAGGGCGAGGGCGAGCGCCGCCTCGGCGCCGCCGGGGCGGAGCGGACGGACGCGTGCCCCGCGCCGGAACATCCGGTCTCTCAGCTCACGGAGACGGACGGGGCACCGGACTCGCTGTCCTCGCCCATCTCAGCGGCGATGCGGTTGGCCTCGGCGAGCAGCGTCTCGACGATCTCGGCCTCGGGGACGGTCTTGATGACCTCGCCCTTGACGAAGATCTGGCCCTTCCCGTTGCCGGAGGCGACGCCGAGATCGGCCTCGCGCGCCTCGCCCGGGCCGTTGACGACGCAGCCCATCACGGCCACGCGCAGCGGCACCTCGAGGTGCTTGAGCCCCTCGGTGACCTTCTCCGCGAGGGTGTAGACGTCCACCTGGGCGCGACCGCAGGACGGGCACGAGACGATGTCGAGCTTGCGCGGCTTGAGGTTCAGGGACTGCAGGATCTGGTTGCCGACCTTGACCTCCTCCACGGGCGGGGCGGAGAGGGACACACGGATGGTGTCGCCGATGCCCTCGCCGAGCAGGATGCCGAAGGCGACGGAGGACTTGATCGTGCCCTGGAAGGCCGGGCCCGCCTCGGTGACCCCGAGGTGCAGCGGCCAGTCGCCCTCCGCGGAGAGCTGACGGTAGGCCTCGACCATGATGATCGGGTCGTTGTGCTTCACCGAGATGCCGAAGTCGTGGAAGTCGTGCTCCTCGAAGAGGGACGCCTCCCACTTCGCCGAGGCGACGAGGGCCTCGGGGGTCACCCGGTCGCCCTTCATCATGCGCGGGTCGATGCTGCCCGCGTTCACCCCGATGCGCAGGGCGGTGCCGTGGTCCTTCGCGGCCTTCGCAATGTCCTTGATCTGGTCGTCGAAGCGACGGATGTTGCCGGGGTTCACGCGCACCCCCGCGCAGCCCGCCTCGATCGCGGCGAAGACGTACTTGGGCTGGAAGTGGATGTCGGCGATGACCGGGATCGGGGACTTCGCGGCGATCGCGACGAGGGCGTCGGCGTCCTCCTGGCGGGGGCAGGCGACGCGCACGATGTCGCAGCCGGCGGCGGTCAGCTCCGCGATCTGCTGCAGGGTCGCGTTGATGTCGTGGGTGGGCGTGGTCGTCATCGACTGCACCGTGATCGGTGCGTCGCCGCCCACGTAGAGGTCGCCCAGCTTCACCTTGCGGGTCTTCCGCCGGGGGGCGAGGACCGGGGGCGGGGTCTTGACGGAGGGGATGCCGAGGCTCACGGAAGTCACCAACCCATTATCGCCCCGCGCCCGCGGACATGGGGGCGAGGTGCGACACCTCCACGGCACCTCCCGATTCCGGGCACCGGCGGGACGCGCTCGGAAGCAGGGCGCAGCGGGCGCGCCGGCCGGGCGCGGCAGCGGGGCGGGCGTCAGAACAGGGTGATGGGTTTGACGATGTCCGCGTACAGCAGCAGGACGGTCATGAGCAGGAACACGATCGCGACCGCGTTGGTCAGCGGCAGCATCCGGGACATGTCCACGGGGCCGGGATCGGGGCGGCCGCGCAGCCGGGCGATCAGCCGGCGGACTCCCTCGATCAGCGCGCCGAGCACGTGCCCTCCGTCGAGCGGCAGCAGCGGGACGAGGTTGAACACGAACAGCGCCATGTTGAGCGAGGCGAGCATCGAGACCAGGGTCGCGGTCTTCTCCTTCAGCTCGAAGCCGGGCTCGTCGGTCGCGGCGACCTCGCCCGCGAGGCGCGAGACCCCGACCACGCCGAGGGGGCCCTCGGGGTCTCGCTCGGCGCTGCCGAAGGCGGCCTGGGCCACCTCGTACAGCCGCACGGGCAGGGTGAGGATCAGCCGACCGGTCTGGGTGAAGGCGCTCCAGGCCATGGCCGGCACCTCGGTGGGCGACTGCGGCACGAGGTCGGGCGTCCCGGAGACGCCGAGGAAGCCGACCTCCTCGGTCAGCAGCGTGCCGTCCGCGGCGTACACCACCGACCCCTCCTCGTCGAGCACCGGGCGGGCGTCGACGATGGGGGTGGCCTGCAGGGTAAGGGTCTGCCCGTCGCGCTCCACGACGACGTCGACGGTGCGGTCCCCCGCCCCGCGGATGGCCTCGGTGACGTCGGCCCAGGTGTCGATCTGGTGCCCGTCGATCACCTGCAGCGTGTCCCCGGGCTGGATCCCGGCGGCCAGGGCCGGCGCCTCGGGCCGTCCCTCGCAGGAGACATCGGCCGGGGCGTCGGCGGGGACCACGCACTCGGAGACGGTCTGCACCGTCGGGGTGACGGCCGGCAGGCCGATCCCGCTGACCAGAACCAGCATCAGCACGAGCGAGATGAGCAGGTTCATGGTGGGCCCGCCGAGCATGACCACGAGCTTCTTCGGCACGGACAGCGCGACGAAGGTGCGGTGGGCGTCCTCGGGCCCGTAGAGGGAGGACTCGTACTCCTTCGCCTCCCGGGACATGCTGGACAGCTGCTGGACGAGGCCGGTGGAGTCCTCCCGGACCGTCCCCTCGGGATCGCCGCGGTGCGGCGGGAACATGCCGATCATGCGGATGTAACCGCCGAGCGGGAAGGCCTTGAGGCCGTACTCGGTCTCGCCCCGGGTGCGGGAGAGGATCGTCGGCCCGAAGCCGACCATGTACTGGGTCACCCGCACGCCGAACAGTTTCGCGGGCACCAGGTGGCCCACCTCGTGCAGCGCGATGGAGAGCGCGAGACCGAGCGCGATGATCAGCACCCCGAGGGCGAACAGCAGCATGGTCAGCCCTCCCGGGAACCGATGATCGCGTGGGCTGCGGTGCGGGCCCACGCCTCGGCCTCGAGCAGGGCGGGCACGCCGCCGGCGAGGGTCGCCCGCGGCCGACAGGGGTCCTCGAGGACCGCGGCCAGCAGCTCGGTGATGCCGAGGAAGGACAGGCGGCCCGCGAGGAAGGCGTCGACCGCCTCCTCGTTCGCGGCGTTGAGCACGGCCATCGCCCCCTCCCCGGCGCGGTGCGCCGCGCGGGCGAGCCGGATCGCGCCGAAGGTGACCTCGTCGACGGGCTCGAAGGTCCACGACTGCGCCGTGGTGAAGTCGAGGGGGCGGGCGAGGCCGGGGAGCTTCTCTGGATGGGCGAGGGCCCAGCCGATCGCGTGGCGCATGTCCGGGGGGCTGGCCTGGGCGATGGTCGAGCCGTCCACGAGGGTCGCCATGGAGTGGACGATCGACTGCGGGTGGACCACCACGCGCACCCGGTCCTCCGGCAGGTCGAAGAGGAAGCAGGCCTCGATCACCTCGAGCGCCTTGTTGACCAGGGTCGCCGAGTTGGTGGTGATCACGGGGCCCATCGCCCAGGTGGGGTGCGCGAGGGCCTGCTCGGGGGTGACGTCGACGAGCTCGGCGCGGGTGCGGCCGCGGAAGGGGCCGCCGGAGGCGGTGACCACGAGGTGGTCGACCTGGTCCGGTCGCACCCCGGCAAGGGCCTGGGCGATCGCGGTGTGCTCGGAGTCGACCGGGAGGATCTGTCCGGGGGCGGCGGCGCCGGTGACGAGCGCACCGCCGACGACGAGAGACTCCTTGTTCGCGAGCGCGAGACGGGCACCGGAGGCGAGGGCCGCGAGGGTCGGCTTGAGCCCGACGGATCCGGTGATCGCGTTCAGCACCGCGTCACCGGGGCCCAGGGAGCCGGCGAGGCGCTCGACCTCGGCGGCGCCGTCGGAGAACGCCGGCGCCGCGATCCCCTCCGCGGCGCAGGCCGCGGTCACGGCCCGTTCGACGTCCTCGGCGCGATCGGGGTCCGAGATCACGAGCTGCTCGGGGCGATGGGCGAGGACCTGCTCGGCGACGAGCGCGGGGCGGGACCCGCCCGCGGCGAGGCCGTGCACCCGGGCGAGACCCGGGTAGCGGGTGAGGACCTCGAGGGTCTGGGTCCCGATGGACCCCGTGGATCCCAGCAGGACGAGGCGGCGGCCCCCCGCGTCGGTCACGGGACGGAGGCCATCACGTCCGCGACGTGGTCGAGGTAGACGTCGACCACGGCCTCACGGTACCCCTCGGGGCCGCGGCGACGGCGGAAAGCCGCGCGGCGGACATCGTCCACGCTCATCGGCAGGCCGTCGGTGAAGTAAGCGACGAGCTGATCGCAGAGGGCGTCGACGTCGGCCTTGTCGTAGGCGGGCTCCCCCTGGGCGGCCGGGGAGAAACGATCCCCCGCGGGACGCTCGAGCCGCTCGCGCAGCACCTCGGCGCGACGGGTCAGCTGGGCCACCCACGCCTCCTCGCCCTGCTCGGCGATCGCGTCGTCGCGGGCCTGCAGCGCGAAGGCGTCGGACAGGCGGTCGAGCGCCTCGTCGACCACGCGCATGTCGTAGCCGCCGCGCTCGGTGCCGAAGCTCGCCGAGGTGATGTCGGCCCCGCCGAAGGAGGCGTCGCGCCCCTCGTAGGCGGTGCGGGCGCGCGCCAGGAACTCGTCGACCTCGCGCATGTCATAGCCGACGCTGAGACGCGAGACGCGCTCGAACGAATTGCTCACCAGTGGATCCTTCCTCGGTGCTGTCGGTGACCCACTGTAGCGGCGGGTGCCGGATGGGTCTGGGAGGCGCGGGGACGCGGGGCGGCTCAGCGATCGCGGCCCAGGAGGCGGTGGAGGAGGCCGGGCCGCCTCCCGGACGCGTCCCCGCCGAGCAGCCGCCCGGTCGCCGGATCGCGATCCTGCGCGGGCGGAGTCGTGCGCGGCGCGACGGGCCGGTCCGCGCGGGCGCCGGCGGGGCCGCGGCCGGGGTCGCCTCCCGGCAGCGGCTCCGGCTCCTCGCCCCGCTCGAGCGCGGCGAAGCGCGGCGTGAGCTCCTCGTCGAGGAACACGTCCACCTGGTTCATGTCGTAGGCCTCGCGGAAGCGCGTGGTCGTGAACCGGTGGTGGACGACCGAGCGGGCGGTGACGGAGCCGTCGCGGGTCGCGAGGGCGCGCTCGCAGAGGTCGAGGAACTCGTCGACCTCCTGCTGGTCGTACCCCTCGCCGAAGCGGGTGGTCTCGAAGCGGACGTCCAGGGCGATCATCTCCTCGGGTGGGTGGCGCCGGGGGCTCCCGGACGTCGCGGCTCGGCGGTTCGGCGGCTCAGCGGCTCAGTCGTCCGCGGTCGGGGCGGCGGCCGCGGCGACCGCCTCGACCCGAGCCACGCGTGCCTCGCGGTCGGCACGGTGGGCGTCGGACTCGATGACCTCCGCGGCGAGCTGCCCGCAGGCGCCGTCGATGTCGCTGCCGCGCGTGTCGCGGATGGTCGCGGAAATCCCGTTGTCGCGCAGGATCTCGACGAAGCGCTTCTCGTCCCGCGGGTCCGAGGCGGTCCACTTCGAGCCCTTCACCGGGTTCAGCGGGATCGGGTTCACGTGCACCCAGTGGGCGCCGCCCTTGGAGATCAGCCGGTCCGCGAGCAGCTGGGCGCGATGCGCCTGGTCGTTGATGTCGCGAATCAGGGCGTACTCGATGCTCACCCGTCGGCCCGTGGCCTCGAAGTACTCCCAGGCGGCGTCGAGGATCTCGTCGACGTCGAAGCGGGTGTTGATGGGGACCAGCTCGTCGCGCAGCGCATCGTCGGGGGCGTGGAGGGAGACGGCGAGGGTCACCGGGATCTCCTCCTTGATCAGCTTGCGCACGGCCGGGGCGAGGCCCACGGTCGAGACGGTGATATGGCGGGCGCCCATCCCGAAGCCCTCGGGCGCCGGGGCGTTCAGCCGCTTGCAGGTCGTCGCGACGGGACGGTAGTTGGCCAGTGGCTCCCCCATCCCCATGAAGACGATGTTCGAGACCCGGCCGGTGCCGCCGGGCAGCTCGCCGCGAGAGAGCATGCGGTTCGCGATCCGCACCTGCTCGAGGATCTCGGCGGTGGAGAGGTTGCGGGTCAGTCCCATCTGGCCCGTCGCGCAGAAGGGGCAGTTCATGCCGCAGCCGGCCTCGGAGGAGATGCACAGCGTGACGCGGTCGCTGTAGCGCATCAGCACGGACTCGACCATCGAGCCGTCGTAGAGCTTCCAGAGGAACTTCTGGGTCGCGCCGTGGTCGGCGGACTGGCGCGAGACGACCGTGAGCAGCTCGGGGAAGAAGCGGTCCACGAGCTCCTGCCGACGATCCTTGGGGAGGTCGGTGAGGTCCTCCGGATCCGTGGTGAAGTGCTCGAGGTAGTGGGTCGAGAGCTGCTTGGCACGGAATCCGGGCAGCCCCATCTCCTCGACGGCGGCGATGCGCTCGGCGAGTGTGAGGTCCGCGAGGTGGGCGGGGGCCTTGCCGCGGCGCGTGGGGCGCAGCTGCAGCTGGCCCGGGGCGAGCGCGACCTTCTGGCCGGGCACCGCCTCCCGCGAGAGGTCGGGCAGGTCGGCGGTCGGATCGGACGCGGGGCGGGTGCTCATGGCAGCAGGACCTCCAGCAGGATGTAGGTGGTGGGAGCGGCCAGCAGGATGGAGTCCACCCGGTCCAGCACACCGCCGTGGCCGGGCAGCAGATGCCCCATGTCCTTGATGCCGAGGTCGCGCTTGAGCAGCGACTCGGCGAGATCACCGGCGGTGGAGACGACGACGAGCACGACTCCGAGGGCGATCGCGACCCACAGCGGCAGGTCGAGCACGAGGTGGCCGAGGGCCGCGACCCCGCTCGTCCCCAGCAGCAGGGAGCCGGCGAAGCCCTCCCAGCTCTTCTTGGGGCTGATCGTCGGGGCCATCGGGTGGGAGCCGAAGAGGACGCCGGTGATGTAGCCGCCCACGTCGTTGCCGACCGGGCCGAGGACGGCGAGCAGCACCAGCAGCGCCCCGTCCTCCCGGCCGTGCAGCAGCAGTGTGAAACTGCCCAGGAAGGCGATCCAGACGAGGCAGAAGACTCCCCCGGCCACGTCCCGCAGGGCGCTGAGGCCCATCGACTCGGTGACCCGCCAGAGGATCAGCACGCAGACCGCGACGGCGGTCGAGACCAGCAGGCCCTCCTGGTCGAAGACGACCGTGGAGACGGTCATCCCGACCACGCCCACCAGCAGCGGCACGGCCGGCACCCGCAGACCCCCGTGCCCCAGGGCGCGGGTCAGCTCGAGCACCGCGAGCACCATGATCACGCCCACCAGGACCGGGAAAGCCGGCGGGAACAGGAACAGGGCACCGAGCAGCACGCCCGCCAGAGCCAATCCCACGGCGATCGCGGCCGGGAGGTTGCGGCCCGGTCCGCGGCGCTTCGCGTGCACCGGCTCCGTGGTCACCGGCCCGGTCTTCGCCGGCGCGTCGGCCGACGGGCTCGCGTCGACCACGCCGACGGCCGCCTCGACCGGGGTCGGGGCGGCCGGGCGCGGCGGGGGTGCCGGGACGGTGCTCACGGGAGAGGGCTCAGATGGTCTCGAGCTCGGTCTCCTTGGCGCCGAGCGCCTCGTCGACCTGCTCGATGTACTTCTTGGTGAGCGCCTCGAGCTCCTTCTCGGCCCGGGTGCCCTCGTCCTCGCCGATCTCCTTGTCCTTGACCAGCTTCTCGATCGCCTTCTTGGCGTTGCCGCGGGAGCCGCGCACGGAGACGCGGCCGTCCTCGGCCTTGTTCTTGGCGAGCTTGACGTACTCCTTGCGGCGCTCCTCGGTGAGGGCGGGGAGGACGACGCGCAGCGTGTCACCGTTGTTCGTGGGGTTCACGCCCAGGTCCGACTCGCGCAGAGCGGTCTCGACCGCCGCCATCGCGGACTTGTCGTAGGGGGTGACGATGATGGTGCGCGCCTCGGGGAACTGCAGCGAGGCGAGCTGGTTCAGCGGGGTCGCCGCCCCGTAGTACTCGACCATGATGCCCTGGAACATCGCGGCGTTCGCCCGACCGGTGCGGATCGCGCTGAACTCCTCCTTGGTGGCCTCGACGGCCTTGGACATCTTGCCCTCGGCGTCCTTCAGGATGGTGGCGGTGTCGCTCACGGGATGCTCCTCGGTGTTCTTCTGGATGGTGCGTGCGTCCATTGTCCCGCACGGGTGGGCCGCGGGACGGAGGACCGGGTCAGTCGGCGGTGACGACGGTGCCGATGCGGTCGCCGCGCATGGCGCGGGTGATGTTGCCTGGGGCATCCAGGCCGAAGACCATCATCTGCTGGGCGTTGTCCATGCAGAGGCTGAAGGCGGTCGAGTCCACGACCTTGAGGCCCTGCTGCAGCGCCTCGTTGTAGGTGACGTGCTCGAGCTTCTTCGCCTCGGGGTTCTTGCGGGGATCGGAGTCGTAGACGCCGTCGACGCCGTTCTTCGCCATCAGCACCTCCTCGCAACCGATTTCCAGCGCACGCTGCACGGCGACGGTGTCGGTGGAGAAGTAGGGCATGCCGGCGCCGGCGCCGAAGATGACCACACGGCCCTTCTCGAGGTGGCGGACGGCCCGCAGCGGGATGTACGGCTCGGCGACCTGGCCCATCTCGATGGCGGTCTGCACGCGGGTGGTGACGCCGCGCTGCTCGAGGAAGTCCTGCAGGGCGAGGCAGTTCATGACGGTGCCGAGCATGCCCATGTAGTCGGCGCGGCGGCGGTCCATGCCGCGCTGGGAGAGTTCGGCGCCGCGGAAGAAGTTGCCGCCGCCGACGACGATCGCACATTCGATCCCCTGGGCCACCCCCTCGGCGATCTCGCCCGCGATGCGGGAGACGACATCGGGGTCGACGCCGACGGCGCCTCCGCCGAAGGCCTCGCCGGAGAGCTTGAGGAGGACGCGGCGTCCGTCCTGCTTCCGGGGGAGAACGGGTATCGGTGACGTGATCGTCTGGGTCATGTCGATCCTTCCGCGCGGGGTCCTCGGCGATGATACCGGCGCGGGGGGGGGGCG
>NZ_JAZDCH010000022.1:0-34438 GCF_036311905.1 Brachybacterium sp. J153
TGGGTCTGGGGCTGGGGAAACGAAACTAGACCACAACAGTGGGGGGGCGCTCCCCCGGGACGGTGGCCACGCTCACGCGAGGCCGCGGGAGACGGCCCGACGGGCCCTCCCCGAGGTCGGATCAGTTGCCGACGCGGAAGCGGAGGTACCCGGTGACGGTGCCGCCGGCGGCCTCGACGATCTTGCCGACCGTCTGCTTCGGGTCCTTGGCGAAGGCCTGGTCCAGGAGGCAGTTCTCCTTGAAGAAGCCGTTCAGCCGACCCTCCACGATCTTCGAGAGCGCGGCCTCGGGCTTGCCCTCGTTCTTCGCGGTCTCCTCGGCGATGCGACGCTCGTCGGCGACGACGTCCGCGGGGACCTCGTCACGGCTGAGGTACTTGGGGGTGAACGCGGCGATGTGCATCGCGACGTCCTTCGCGACCTCGGCACCCGCGGCGTCGGTGGCCACGAGCACGCCGACCTGCGGGGGCAGGTCCTTGTTGGTGCGGTGCATGTAGGAGGTGACGACCTCGCCGGAGACGCGGCCGATGCGACGCACCTCGATCTTCTCGCCCATGGTGGCGCCGGCGTTGGTCAGGGCCTCGCCGAAGGGGGTCTCGGCGAGCTCCGCCGGCTCGGTGGCGCCGGACTCGACGGCGGCGGCCACGGCCTCGTCGCCGAGTGCCACGAACTTGTCGTTCTTGGCCACGAAGTCGGTCTCGGAGTTGATCTCGAGGAGGGTGCCGGTCTGGCCGCCCTCGGTGTCGCGGATGTCGACGGCGATGAGGCCCTCGGAGGCCTCGCGGCCCTCGCGCTTGGCGATGCCCTTGAGGCCCTTGACGCGAATGATCTCGACGGCCTTGGCGCGATCGCCGTCGGCCTCGTCGAGCGCCTTCTTGACGTCGAGCATGCCCGCGCCGGTGGCCTCGCGGATCTCCTTGATGTCTGCTGCCGTGTAGTTGGCCATGTTCCTCTTCCTCATGGGAGCTGTGAGCGGGGACGAGCTGGGCGGACCGGGCCGCCCGTGGAGGGGCCCGGGAGCGACGCTATCGCCCCCGGGCCCGTGCGGTCACTCCGCGGCGGGAGCCTCGGTGGACTCGGCGGCCTCGGCGGGGGCCTCCGCGGACTCGGCCGGAGCCTCGACCGCAGGGGTCTCCTCGGCCGCGGCCACGGACTCCTCGGCGGGGGCGTCCTGCTGCTGGACCTCGGACTGCTTGAGCAGCTCCTGCTCCCACTCGGCGAGCGGCTCGGCGTCGACCGCGGAGACGTTCTTCTCGCCGCCGGTGGTCTTGGCGTGGCGCTCCTGCAGGCCGGCGGCCACGGCATCGGCCACGACGCGGGTCAGCAGGGTGACGGAGCGGATCGCGTCGTCGTTGCCCGGGATCGGGTAGGTGATCTCGTCGGGATCGCAGTTGGTGTCGAGGATCGCGACGACCGGGATGCTCAGCTTGTGCGCCTCGTCGACGGCGAGGTGCTCCTTGTTGGTGTCCACGACCCACACGGCCGAGGGGGCCTTGGCCATGTCGCGGATGCCGCCGAGGGTCTTCTCGAGCTTGTCCTTCTCGCGGCGCATCATCAGCAGCTCCTTCTTGGTGCGGCCGGAGGCGGCCACATCCTCGAAGTCGATCTGCTCGAGCTCCTTGAGGCGGTTCACGCGCGCGGAGACCGTCTGCAGGTTGGTGAGCATGCCGCCCAGCCAGCGCTGGTTGACGTAGGGCATGCCCACGCGGGTGGCCTGCTCCTGGATGGACTCCTGAGCCTGCTTCTTGGTGCCGACGAAGAGCACGGTGCCGCCGTGGGCGACCGTCTGCTTCACGAAGTCGTAGGCCTTGTCGATGTACGACAGGGTCTGCATGAGGTCGACGATGTAGATGCCGTTGCGCTCGGTGAAGATGAAGCGACGGACCTTCGGGTTCCAGCGACGGGTCTGATGACCGAAGTGGACGCCGCTCTCCAGGAGCTGGCGCATGGTGACGACTGCCATGATGGTGTCCTCTGTTCTGGGCCTGGGCTCGCACGGCGCGCCCGGTGGGCGTCCGTGGTCATCGCGCAGACCTGCATTCTCGGTTGTCCCCCGCCACCGGATGGTGCGGGGCCTGGTGCCCGGGATGCCGGCCGCCCCGTGCGGTCCGTCGGTGCGAGCACCGGCGGCACGATCGGGGACCGTGGGCCGACGAGCCCTGGTGGGCACGCGAAGTCATCCGGAGAGTCCGGATGCTGGGGGAAGTCTATCCGACCGCCCGGTCCCGGACGGCGCGGGATGCATCACGTGGCGGCGTGTCCCCGGGACCGTTCCTCCCCAGCCCCGCACCGTCCACAGCGCCGCCCCCGGTGCGGCGCGGGGGCGGCGCGCCGGGCACGGTGGGGAGCATGACCGCTGCGCTCTCCCCCGTCCTCCGCTCGCTCGTCGCCCTGGCGTGCCTGGTGACGGTCCTGGCGATGCCGGACGTCGCGCGCGGCGAGGGGGCGCGCTGGCTCTGGCCGCTCCCCGCACCGCACCAGGTGGTGCATCCCTTCGACCCGCCCGCGCACCGGTACGGCGCGGGGCATCGCGGGATCGACATCGCGGTCGCCGCCCCCGGCGCGCCCGTCACCGCCGTCGAGGCGGGGACGGTGCGGTTCGCGGGCTCGGTCGCCGGGCGCGGGGTCGTCTCCGTGGTCCACGCCGACGGGCTGATCTCGACGTACGAGCCGGTCACGGGCTCGGTGAGCGCGGGGCAGGTGGTGGCGCCCGGGGACGTGCTCGGCACGCTCGAGGATCCGGGCGGCGCCTCGCACTGCGCCCCGGCCCTGTGCCTGCACCTGGGCGCGAAGCAGGGCGAGGGCTATCTCGATCCGCTGCCCCTGCTGAGCGTGCGCGGTCCGAGCGTGCTGCTGCCGGTGACCGGGGACGAGGACGCCGGTGCGTCCCGCGCTGCCGGGGACGGCGGAGCCGGACCGCCATCGGGCTCCGTCGGCGGGGAGTCGTCGGACGCGGCGCCCGGGGTGAGGACCGGCAGTGCGGCCGGCCCGGGAACCCATAGCGCGGGTGCCCCGCTCTCCGGTGCCTCTGCGGCCGCCGCGGGGGCCGATCGGTGGCCGCGCCCGTCGAGCGACTGAGCCGCCCCGGGGCTCATGCTCGGGGGTGGGCCTGCTCGAGGGCGGCGCGGAGCCGTTCGGCGCTCACGTGGGTGTAGATCTGCGTGGTCTGGAGGGAGGAGTGCCCGAGGTAGTCCTGCACGCTGCGGAGGTCGGCCCCGCCGTCCACGAGATGGGTGGCGGCGCTGTGCCGGAGCGTGTGCGGGGTGATGTGCCGCGGGATGCCGACGCGGACGGCGTGCTCGTCGACGAGGGTGCGCACCGCACGGTCGCCGAGCCGGCGGCCCCGCACCCCGAGGAACAGCGCGTCGGTGCGGCTCTCGCCGAGGAGGACGCTCCGTCCCTCGTGCTCCCAGCGGTCCACGGCGTCCAGGGCCGGCAGCCCGACGGGCACGATGCGTTCCTTGTCCCCCTTGCCGATCACCCGCACGGTGCGCTCGCGGCGGTCGAGGCTGCCGCGATCGAGGGCCACGAGCTCGGACACCCGCAGGCCGGAGGAGTAGAGCAGCTCGAGCACCGCCGCATCGCGGAGGGCCACGGCGCGCTGGACGGGATCCTCGGGCGGGCCGTCCGGGGAGTGCTCGAAGTCTTGCCCTGAGTCCTGCGCTGAGGCGGTCGGGACGTCGCCCCCGTCCGTCGTGCGCTCCGGTGGCGCCACGTCGTCGAGGAGGGAGGCGGCCTGGTCGGCCGAGAGGACGGTGGGCAGGTGCCGCCCGCGCCGCGGCGCGCGGAGGCGTCCGCCGACGTCGACGGGGATCCGCTCGGTCGCGGCGAGCCAGGTCGTGAAGGTCCGGGCCGCGGCCGCGGAGCGCGCGAGGGTCGATGAGGAGAGGCCGGCGTCGCCCCGTGCCGCGAGCCAGGAGCGCAGGGCCGCCACGTCCAGGTCGACGAGGGGTATCCGCTCGACCTCGTGCAGATGCCGCAGGAGATCTTCGACCTCCCGCCGGTACGCCCGGACGGTGTGCGGGGACCGCGAGCGCTCGAGCTCGAGGTGCCGGACGAAGGCGTCGATCACCTCGTCCTCCCCACCCGGGACGCCCTCGGGGCTCGGCCTGTCCGTCATGCCCCCAGTGTCCCTCACGCCCTCCGACCGGCCCGGGAGCCACCCCGCGCCGGTGGGATCGCTCCTCGGCCCGCGGCCGCGTACCGCGGGCGACCGCGCCGCTCAGCGGGATCGTCGCTCAGCGAGGTCGTCGGGCGCGATCCCCCTGCACGGCGACCAGTCCGAGCAGCTCGAGCCGGGCGAGCGCGGCGCGCAGCTCTCTCTCCTCGAAGCCGATGTCGTCCGCGAGCAGCGGGAGGGGGCGGCTCGAGCGCGGCGGGACCGCGTCGAGGACGCGGCGGTCCGCGGGGCTGAGGAGGTCCAGCTCGTCCTGCTGGGCGTGGCGCCCCTCCCCCGCGGCGTCCCCGCCGGGGAGCAGGTCCACGACCTCGGCCGGTTCGGTCACCAGCACCGCGCCCCGCTCGCGCACGAGCCGGTGGCACCCCGCACTGGCAGCAGAGGTCACGGGGCCGGGGACCGCGCCGACCGGGCGGGACAGCTCGTCGGCGTGCCGGGCGGTGGACAGCGCACCGGATCGCCAGGACGCCTCGACCACCACCACCGCCCGCGCGAGCGCAGCGATCAGGCGATTGCGGGAGAGGAACCGCCACCGCGTCGGGGCCGTACCCGGCGGCGCCTCGCTCACCAGCAGGTGCTCCCGTGCGATCCGCTCCAGCAGCTCGGTGTTGCCCCGCGGGTAGAGCCGGTCCAGCCCGCCGGCGAGCACCGCGAGGGTGTCCCCGTCCCGGGCGGCGAGCGCTCCGCGATGGGCGGCCGCGTCGATCCCGTAGGCCCCGCCCGAGATCACCGGGCAGTGCCGGCTCGCGAGCTCGGCGGCGAAGGACCCGGCCGTGTCCTCCCCGTACGGGGTCGAGGCCCGCGAGCCGACCAGGGCGACGGTGCGGGGGCCGGCGAGCTCGTCGAACCGTCCGGGCCCGAGCAGCCACAGGCAGTGCGGTGCGGTCTCCTGGAGGTCGTCGAGGCCGTCCGGCCACTCGGGGTCCCCGGGGATGATCACGCGGAGCCGGCGGCGGTCCGCGTCCTCGAGCACGGCGTCGAGGTCCAGG
The DNA here is from genome assembly GCF_036311905.1 of Brachybacterium sp. J153. Lineage (NCBI taxonomy): Bacteria > Bacillati > Actinomycetota > Actinomycetes > Micrococcales > Dermabacteraceae > Brachybacterium > Brachybacterium sp. J153. Next base: position 5,167 of record NZ_JAZDCH010000022.1, read on the forward strand.
CCCGCGAGCCGGCCCCTCCAGCGGGCGAGGGCGCGTTCCGCCCGGGCCAGCGGGGCGGACGGACCGGGCTCGGCAGGATCACCCGGCAGCTGGTCGCCGAGTCGGGCGAGGAGCTCGCGGGCGGAGCCGTCGAGGGCGAGCTCGAGGGCCGCGGACGGTCCGAGTCGGGCCCGGGCGAGCAGCGCGAGAGCGTCCTGCGGCTCCGCGACGAGCGACCAGGTCATCCGGGCCCTCCGCTCGTCCGGCGGGGTCTCGGCTCCGCCCCGCGGGGACTGCGGTGGGGTGTCGGCGGGGATCATCGATCGGCTCCTCGGCGCAGGGTGAGGGCCTCCCCGATGTGGGAGGCTCCGGGTCGATCCGCTTCGTCGAGGTCCGCGAGGGTCCAGGCGAGGCGGAGCACGCGGTCGTAGCCGCGCAGGGTGAGGCGCCCCTGGGAGAGGGCATGGTCGAGCAGACGCGCCTCTCCGGGGACGGGGGCGAGCTCGCGGCGCAGCAGCGGACCGGGGATCTGGGCGTTGAGGCTCCAGCCTCGTTCCGAGAAGCGCTCGCTCTGCCGATCCCTCGCGGCACGGACCCGGGCGGCGATCAGGGCGCTCGGCTCCCCCGTCGCATCACCGGCGCGGGCGACGTCCACGGGGCCGAGGGTGAGGTGCATGTCCAGGCGGTCCTGCACCGGTCCGGAGAGCCGGGTGAGATAGCGGCGACGTTGCAGCGGGGTGCAACTGCAGTCCACGCCCTTCCCGATCGCGCGCCCGCAGGGGCACGGGTTCGCGGCCAGCACGAGCTGGAAGCGGGCGGGGTAGTGGACCACGCCGCGGGCGCGATGCAGGGTGATGTCCCCCGTCTCGAGCGGCTCCCGCAGGGCGTCCAGCACGCGGGGTGAGAACTCCGGGGCCTCGTCGAGGAAGAGCACGCCGGCGTGGGCTCGGGAGATCGCGCCGGGCAGCGCGATCCCGGAGCCGCCGCCGACCACCGCGGCCGTGGACGCGGTGTGGTGCGGGCTCTCGAAGGGCGGCTGCAGCCGGAGTCCGCCGCGGGAGTCGAAGCGACCGGCGACGGAGTGGATCGCCGAGACGGTCAGCGCCTCCTCGACGCTCAGCTCCGGGAGGATCGTCGGCAGGCGCGCGGCGATCATCGTCTTCCCCGCACCGGGCGGGCCGACCATCAGCAGATGGTGTCCCCCGGCGGCGGCGACCTCCGCGGCGCGACGCGCCTGCGCCTGTCCGATCACGTCGGCGAAGTCGAGCATGCTCGGCGCCGGGGGCTCGTCCTCGGCGGGGGCGGGGATCGGCCCGGTCGCCGACGGGGCGAGCGGGGAGACGTCCGCCCCGAAGCGGTGCAGCACCTCGGAGAGGTGTTCGGCGCCGTCCACGTCCAGGCCCTGCACAAGGCGTGCCTCCGCGAGGTTCCCGGCGGGGACGATGGCTCCCGTCATTCCCCGGTCCCGGGCGGCGAGGAGCGCGGGGAGCACTCCCGGCACCGCCCGGAGCCGACCGTCCAGTCCCAGCTCGCCGAGCATCACCGTGTCCGTCGGCGGCGCGACCTGCAGGTCGCCCTGGGCGGCGACGACGGCCACCGCGATCGCCAGGTCGAAGCCGGAGCCGTGCTTCGGCTGCCAGGCGGGGCTGAGGTTCACGGTGATGCGGCGCTGCGCCAGGCCGATGCCGCTGCGGGCGGAGGCCGCGCGGACGCGGTCCCGTGCCTGCAGGGTCGAGGAGTCGGGCAGCCCGACGAGCGAGAAGGCGGGCAGGCCGGAGGAGACGTCCGCCTCGACCTCGACGAGGGTGCCCTGCAGTCCGGTGAGCGTCACGGAGAAGATGCGGGCCTGTCCCATCAGCCGACCCCTGCCAGGTGCTCGAGGGAGAAGCCGCCGTCGAACTGGGCGTGGACCGCGATCACGTCGATCCGCACATCCTCGTGCGGGGTGGAGCGCTCCATGAGGTATTGCCCGGCGAGTCGTCTCAGGCGGCGCAGCTTGTCCGGGGTGACGGCGGCCTGGGGCACACCGGTGACGAGAGAACGTCGCGTCTTCACCTCGACGAACACCAGGGTGCGGTGGTCCAGGGCGACGATGTCCAGCTCCCCGCGGCCGATCCGGAGGTTGCGCTCGACGACCTGCCAGCCGGTCGCGGTGAGGTGCTCGGCGGCGAGGTCCTCCCCCACCCGGCCGAGCTCGGCCGTGCTCATGCGTCGCACGCGGGCCGCGTCGGGTGCCCAGGCGGGGCCCTCCGGGCGCCGTGGGACGACCGGAACGCGCGGAGCCCCGGAACCGTCGGCGGCACCAGGGTCGCGTAGGTCGGGCGGACCGGGAAGGTCAGGTGGACCGGGCGGGGCAGAGCCGGGGCGCGCGCCCGCGGGCTCAGGCGGATCCGGCGGGGCGGTCGCGGGATGCGCTCGGGAGGATGTCGGGGAGCTGGTCATGCCCGCCAGCGTGGTCCGTCCCGGCGGCCGGCGCCGCCTCCGGGCCCCGATTGGGGATGGACGGGGTCTGGGGAGGAACGGTCCGCGTCTCCGGTCCGAGCACGCCCCTTCAGCCGGCACCGGACTCTCGGACGTCCGGGCCGGCCCGGTCAGACGGGGTGCCCGGCCGCGACGCGCGGATCAGGGCAGGGAGATGTCCTGCTTGTTGAGCTCTTCGATGTTGACGTCCTTGAACGTCACCACCCGCACGGAGCGGACGAAGCGGTTCGAGCGGTAGATGTCCCACACCCAGACGTCGGCGAGGCGCAGCTCGTAGAACACCTCGCCGCCCGCGGAGCGGACCTGGAGGTCGACCTGGTTGGCGAGGTAGAAACGTCGCTCGGTCTCCACCACGTAGGTGAACAGGCTGACGACGTCCCGGTACTCCCGGAAGAGCTGCAGCTCGAGGTCGGACTCGTAGTTCTCGAGGTCCTGGCTGTTCACCGACGCTCCTCCTCCACCTGGGCGGTCCATTGGTCGCCCCACAGTACGCCAGCCGAGGTGGGAGCCGGTGCAGAGCCCAGCCGCCAGCTGCGCCGGTGCTGCTCGTGCGGGCCGAGGCGGTCGATCGCCTCGCGGTGCGCGGCCGAGCCGTACCCCTTGTTCGACGCCCAGGCGAACTCGGGGGCGAGCGCGTCCAGCTCCACCATCACCGCATCCCGGGCGACCTTCGCGAGGATGCTCGCGGCGGAGACGCTGGCGCAGTCGCGATCGGCCTTCACCCGCAGCTCGACGAGCGACGCCGGGCGACCGTCCGCGGACAGGCGCCCCGTGAGGACGTCGGCCGAGCCGTCGAGCAGGACCGCGTCGATCCGCGGCAGCTCGAGCGCTTCGAGGGCGCGCAGCGCGGAGCGGGTGAGGGCCTCGACGATGCCGACCTCGTCGATCTCGGCCGCGCTCGCCCAGCCCACCGACGAGGCGTGCGCCGCCTCCCGGACCGGGTCCACCAGCGCCTCGCGACGTCGGGCGGAGAGCGCCTTGGAATCGCGCACCCCCGTCGGCAGCGGAGCGACCGCGCCGTCCTCGATCAGCAGCGCGCAGGCGCCCATCGCGACCGGCCCGGCCAGCGCTCCGCGGCCCACTTCGTCGACGCCGACGACGATCTGCGGCCCCGGGCCGCAGCGGGCGGCGAGGGCGAGCTCGGTCTCCAGCGTCGGCGCGATGCCGGAGCCGGGAGGGCTCACGGCTGGTCCGGGACGTCGGCGAAGGCGTCCCGGCCCCCTCCGAGTCCGTCCCAGCGCGAGGCGGGCCAGAAGATGACCTCGGCCCGACCCGTCACGTCGTCGAGCGGCACGAAGCCGGACTCGCCGTTGATCTCGTGATACGCGGAATCGGCCGAGGCGTGACGGTTGTCGCCCATCACCCACACGTGTCCCTCGGGGACCGTGACGTCGAAGGCGCCCTGGCAGGCGGAGGTCTCGGGGTTGATGTACGGCTCGTCGACGGGCACCCCGTTGACCTCGAGCACGGCATCGCGCGCGCTGCACACCACGTGGTCTCCCGGAAGCCCGATCAGTCGCTTGACCAGGTGGTCCTGGGAGGGATCGGGGGCCAGACCGACCAGGCTCAGCGCCATCATCAGGCGCACGCGGGGGGTGGGGTCCTCGGTCGCGTCGCCGGGGATCCAATCCGCGGGGTCCTGGAAGACGATCACGTCGCCGCGATGCAGGTCGAAGACCCCGGGCGTCAGCTTCGAGACCATGATCTTGTCGTCCTCGAGCAGCGTCGGGTTCATCGACGCCGACGGGATGTAGAACGGCTGGATCAGGAAGGTCTTCACGAGCACCGCGATGACCAGGGCCACACCCATGGTCACCAGCGTGTCGAGCCAGAGCGGCATCCGCGAGCGGCTGCGACCGCCCGCGCGGTGGCCGCTGGTGGCCTCGGCGTCGGTCGCGGGGGCCCCGTGCTCGGCGTCCGGAACGGGGGCCGCGTCGCGGAAGTCGGACGCAGCGGGTTCGGGGTTCTCGGACGCATTCATCGGCGCGATCCTATCCGCACTGCCCGAGGGGTCACAGGGAGCCGCGGCGCGAGAGTGGCCACACCACCTCGTGCACCGAGCCGATCACGCGATCCACGGGGATCATGCCGCCGCCGGGCGCGCCGAGCAGGTGCCGGGAGTCGGTGGAGTCGGCCCGGTTGTCGCCGAGCACGAACATGCGTCCCTCGGGGACGAGCAGGTCGAACTCGATCTCGCTGGGGGCGGTGCCGGGCACGAGATAGGGCTCCTCGAGGGCGACGCCGTCGACCTCGATCGTCCCGTCCCTCCCGCAGCAGGAGACCCGCTGGCCGCCGACCGCGATGACGCGCTTGACCCAGAAGCGGTCGCCGTCCTCGTCACCAGGGGCGAAGTAGCCGCTGCCGTCGAAGACCACGATCTGGCCCGGCTGGGCCGTGCCGCGCGTGGAGCGGTCGGCGAGGATCACGTCGCCCACCTGCAGGGCGGGCTGCATCGAGGCCGACGGCACGGTGAAGGGCCGCACCACGAGGTGGCGCACGCCGAGGGCGCCGACGAGCAGCAGCACGACGCAGACGGCGACGGCCACCACGAGGTGGGGCCGCCGCCGTCCGGGATCGATCGCGGGGGTCATCCGCAGATCAGGAGTGGTCGCGCTTCTCCTTGATGCGGGCCTTCTTGCCGGTGAGGCCGCGCAGGTAGTACAGCTTCGCGCGGCGCACGTCGCCGCGGGTGACGACCTCGATCTTGTCGACGGTCGGGGCGTGCACGGGGAACACGCGCTCCACGCCGACGCCGAAGGAGATCTTGCGGACGCGGAAGGTCTCGCCCACGCCGTGGCCCTGGCGGCCGATGACGTAACCCTGGAAGACCTGGATACGGGAGCGGTTGCCCTCGATGACCTTCACGTGGACCTTGACGTTGTCGCCGGCGCGGAAGTCGGGGACGTCCTCGCGCAGGGACGACTTGGTGAGCTCGTCGAGCTTCTGCATGGTGCTTCTCCAGCCCTCCGCCTCAGGTCGGACAGCGTGTTCGCGGGGCGCCGGGAGGCGCCTGTTCGGAACTGTCGATCCGGCGAGGCCCCTCACGGTGCCTCGTGCCGGTGTGCTGGGCCTCTGGCGGCGACTCCCATCGCCACGGATCTGCCCGGCCGCTCGGTGCATCCCTCCCCTGAGGCAGGGGGATGCGCGACACGCACGAGGGGTCATTCTGCCAGCGCGCCGCGGGCCGCGGCAAGCCCGCTCCCCCGCCGCCGACGCAGGTCACGCCCGACGGCGCTGTCGCATCGGTCACCTCGCGCCCCGACGCGCCCGCGCCGACGGGTCCGGCGGGGGCTCAGGCGCCGTCGGCCGGGGTCGCCGGCGGGGCGAGCAGGTCGGGCCGGCGCGCGGCGGTGCGTGCCTCGGACTGCTCCCGACGCCAGGCCGCGATCCGCGCATGATCCCCGGAGAGCAGGATCGCGGGAGCCTCGCGCAGCGTGCCGGAGGGATCGGTCCAGGCGGCGGGCCGCGTGTACAGCGGGTACTCGAGGAGTCCCGCCGAATGCGACTCCTCGACGAGGCTCTCCGCATTGCCGACCACCCCCGGCACGAGCCGCACCACGGCCTCGGTGATCGCGAGGACGGCGACCTCCCCGCCGTTCAGCACGTAGTCGCCGAGGGAGGCGAGCGCGACCTCGAAACCCTCGTCTGCGAGGTGCTCGTAGACGCGCTCGTCGATGCCCTCGTAGCGGCCGCAGGCGAAGACGATCCACTCCCGCCCCGACCATTCCTGGGCGGTGGCCTGGCGGAACGGGGTGCCGGCCGGGTTGGGGAAGACGATCAGCGGCTCAGCGTCCTCGCCGAGCTCGGCGCGACCGGCCGCGCGCACGGCGGCGAAGGCCTCGGCCCACGGCTCGGGCTTCATCACCATGCCGGCACCGCCGCCGAGAGGGGTGTCGTCGACGGTGCGATGGCGGTCGTGGGTCCAGTCCCGCAGCTGGTGGACCCGCAGGTCGACGAGACCGTCCCGCCGGGCCTTGCCGATCAGCGACAGCTCGAGCGGGGCGAGGTACTCCGGGAAGAGGGTGAGGACGTCGATCCGCACGGCTCAGCCCTGACCGCGGGCGGGGCCGGACGTCTCGGGCTCGGGGCCCTTCTCGTCCTCCGGCAGCTCGTCGAAGAGCCCGCCGGGAGGGTTCGCGGTGATGCGGCCGGCCTCGAGGTCGACCACGGGCACGAGCTGCTCGACCAGCGGCAGCTGCACCCGGCGGCGATCCGCGGTCCGCACGATCAGCAGGTCCTGGGCGGGCAGGTGCTCGATCCCGGCGACGGTCCCGAGTCGGTGGCCGTCGACGTGCACGACCTCGAGCCCGGTGAGCTGCGAGGGGTACCAGGCGTCGGGGTCCTCCTCCGCCTCCTCCTCGGCGTCGACCTCGATCTCGAGGTCCACGCCGCGCAGGGACTCGGCGTCGGTGCGGTCGGCGACCTCGGCGAAGGTCACGTACCAGCGGTCCTGCTGCAGGCGGGTGCGGGCGATGGTGAGGGTGCGGGGTCCCGCGGGGGTCTGCACCGCGAAGGCGGTGCCGCGCTCGAAGCGCTCCTCGGGCTGGTCGGTGCGCAGCAGCAGGGCGACTTCTCCGCGCAGGCCATGGGCCCGGCCGATGGTCGCCACGATCACGTCGAGCGTGCTCATACGAGTCCCTCGTCCTCTCCGGCGTCGCCGCCGTCGGTGTCCTGCCCGATGCCGGGCGTCGAGTAGCCGGCCGCACCGCAGGCGGTGTCGAGCGCGACCAGGGGGTCCTGCAGCCCGTCGGACCACAGGTCGCCGTCCAGGGCGTCCTGGAACGGGGTGCGCACCTGTTCTAGGGCGGCGCGGACGGCGTCGTCGTCGACGGCGGTGATCTCGGCGGCGAGCAGATCGGCGGTGGCCTGCACGTCCTCGAGACGCTCCGCGGGGACCTGCTGCGGGGTGCGGCCGACGAGCGCGAACATGTTCGAGGTGAGCACGTTCGCGTTACCGAAGTGGTTGAGGGTCCCCGGGGTGTCGAAGACGTCCGCGCAGGCGAGCGCCGCGGGCTTGGTGCCGTCGTCGCCCGGGCCGAGGGCCCAGGCTGCCGCGGCGGAGACCGGGGCGCAGACGCTCGCGACACCCTCCCAGGCGGTGGTGAAGGCCGCAGCGTCGAGTTCCTCGCCCTGCTCCGGCTGGGTGCGGAACCATTCGGCGAGACCGCTCGCCGCCTCGACGGCCCCCTCGGGGGCACCGTGGAAGGCTGCCTCGACGTCATCGCCGGTCATCGCGTAGAAGAAGGGGTCCGAGGGGCCGATCTCGGGGGCGGTCGCCGCCCGGTCGAGGACCACGCGGGAGAGCGGGTCGGCGTAGTCGGGGTCGCCCCAGAAGGTGGTGCAGGCCCCGACGAGCGCGGGGTCCGCGGCGGCGGCGGCGGTGCTCGCGGCCGGGTCCTCCTCCGGCTCGGGGCCGCCAGGGACCGCGCTCTGGCAGGCGCTCAGCAGCAGGGCGCCCGCGAGCAGCGCGACCGGGGAAAACCAGGAGCGGGGAGGGTGTGAAAAGAGGGCAGTGTTCTGTCCGAGGAAGAAGCACGAAGACCGCCCGCGGGCAGCGCGACCGGGGAAAACCAGGAGCGGCACGACTCAGCAAGGCTGGCAGTGCCGCTCCGGAAGAGGCGTCGAGGCACCTCAGCGCCGGTCGACGTCGACGATGTCGACGCGCACGTCATCGTCCGACAGGGCCGCGGTGACCGTGCGCAGGGCACGGGCGGTGCGCCCCGAGCGGCCGATGACGCGACCCAGGTCGGCGGTGCCGACCCGGACCTCGAGCAGCGGGCCGCGGCGCGTGGACTTCTCGGTCACGCGCACCGCGTCCGGGTCGTCGACGATGCCGCGGACGAGATGATCGAGGGCTTCGGCGCGAGCGCTCATCTCAGGCCTCGTCGGTGGCGGCCGCGTCGGCGTCCTCGGTGGTCTCACCTTCGGCGGGGGCCTCCTCGGAGCCGGCCTCGACCTCGCCCTCGGCGGAGTTCTCGGCCTCGGCGTCGGCCTTCGCCTTCTTGGCGCCCTCGCGGGACTCCCCGGCGGCCTTGTCGGCCTCGGCGATGAGCTCCTCGGCGGTCTTCTTGGCCTCGGCGGTCTTCAGGGAGCCGGCGGCGTCGCCCTCGCCCTTGAACTTGGCCCAGTCGCCGGTGACCTTGAGGAGCGCGGTGACCTGCTCGGTCGGCTGCGCGCCGACGCCGAGCCAGTACTGCGCACGCTCGGACTGGATCTCGATGACCGAGGGGTTCTCGGTGGGGTGGTACTTGCCGATTTCCTCGATCACGGCGCCGTCGCGCTTCTTGCGCGAATCGGCGACCACGACGCGGTAGAACGGTGCACGGATCTTGCCCATGCGCTTCAGGCGGATCTTGACAGCCACGTGGGTGGACTCTCCTTCAGGGATGTTCGGGTGAGTCCCGCCGCAGCCTGTGGGGTCATGCGGGCGCTGACGGTTCTCGGGGCGTCGTGCCTCGGCGGGTAGAGGGCCGGCCAGGGCACATACAAGGGATGAGTATGCCAGGTGGGGGCGGTCCGGTTCCAGCCGTCGGCCTGTGCGCCGGGGCACAGCCGAGGTCCCGGGATCACCGCGCCGGGCGTCACCGGTCGCCGGGCACTCAGCCGGTGACGGCTCCGATCAGCTGGTTCACCCCGAGCACCACGAAGAGCAACGTCACCGCACCGAGGGCGACGTTCAGCACGGGGCCGTTGCGCCACCGCTGCGGCACGTGCCGGGAGTTCAGGAGCACCAGCAGGGTGATGGCGAGGAAGGGCATGAAGAAGGCGCCGAGCACGCCGTAGGCGATGATCACCTGCACCGGCCGGCCGAGGAGGAGCAGCAGCATCGGCGGGAAGGTCAGCCACAGGACATAGAAGCGGTAGTACTTCCCCCCGATCCGTCGGTCGGGGTGATCCTCGGGGCGGCCGCGCACATGCCCCCAGAAGTCCGCGAACATCACCGAGACGCCGTTCCACACGCCGATCACCGAGGAGAAGGACGAGGCCCAGAAGCCGACCAGGAACACCCAGCTGAAGAATGTCCCGTAGCGGCCGGCCAGCACGTCGGAGAGGTCCAGCAGGCCCCGGTCCCCCTCGTCGATCGCGATCGAGGCGGAGTACAGCAGCTCCGCGCCGACGACCAGCATCGCGACGACGAAGATGCCGGAGACGACGTAGGCCATCGCGTTGTCGATCCGCATCACCCGCATCCAGCGCGGGGAGGACCAGCCCTTCTCCGTCAGCCAGTAGCCGTAGGCGGCCAGCGTGATCGTGCCGCCCACGCCGCCCGCGATCGACAGGGTGTAGACGAGTCCGCCCTCGGGGATGCGGGGCACGAGCCCGCCGAGCACCTCGCCGAGGTTCGGGAGGGTGACGACCGCCGCCCCGACGACGGTGAGGAACATGATGCCCACCAGCACGGCGACGATCTTCTCGAGCGCGTGATAGCGGCCGAGCCAGACCAGGACCGCTCCGATCAGCCCCGAGAGGATCGCGTAGACGATGAAGGGCATGTCCGCGATCCAGCCGATGTCGCCGAGCACGGGCAACTGCGGGACCAGCGCCGCGAGCGGCAGGGCGGAGGCGCTCATCGCGGTCGCGCCGTACACGAAGCCCCAGACCATGATGTAGGGGCCGAAGTACCAGGAGGTCCAGCGTCCCACCCGTCGCCATCCCTCGAAGATCGAGTGGCCGGTGGCGAGGCTCCAGCGGCCGGCCCCCTCGACGAGCACGATCTTGATGATCACGCCCGCGATCGCGGCCCACAGCAGGGCGTAGCCGTAGCGGGAGCCGGCCACCAGGGTGGCCACGAGGTCTCCCGCGCCGATGCCGGTCGCGGCCACGACGAGGCCCGGGCCGACGAGCTTCCAGCGGGGCGGGGCGCCGCCCTCCTCCCCGGTCGTGCCGTCGGGCGCCGCATCGGGCGAGGTGGTCGGTTGCTCTGCGTCCTCGGAGTGCATCCCTGCACGGTAGCGCCCGCGGGAGCCCGGCTCGGCGGACCGGGCGGCGGCCAGGAGGCAGCTCGTCCCTTTGATCCCTTTCCGCCGGGCGGCGGGATCGGGTCAGGCGACCCGCCGGCCCCCGAGCACGACGTGGGTGCGCTGGCGCAGGGCGCGATGGTCGGTGCGCGGATCGCGGGGGACGACGAGCAGGTCGGCGGGCGCGCCGTCCTCGAGGCCCGGCGCGCCGAGGACACGGCGCGGCGCCCAGACGGCGGCATCGAGGATCGTGGAGCCGTCGAGTCCGCAGGCGGCGAGCTCGTCGAGCTCGTCGTGGACGATGCCGTGCCCGAGCACTCCCCCGGCGTCGGTGCCGACCAGCAGCTGCACGCCGGCGTCATAGGCGTCGCGCGTGCGGTCGTAGCGGTTCCCGCGCAGTCGGCGCATGTGCGCGGCGTAGGCCGGGAACTTCGCCTCGCCCTGCGCCGCGTAGGTCTCGAACTCGTCGACGTTCACGAGCGTCGTGACCACCGGGACCCCCGCCGCCGCGACCCGTGGGATGGTCTCGTCGGTCAGGCCGGTCGCGTGCTCGAGGCAGTCGAAGCCCGCGTCGAGCACGAGCGGGAGCGTCTCCTCGTCGAAGGTGTGGGTGGTGATGCGGGCGCCCGCCGCGTGAGCGGCCTCGGCCGCGGCGACGAAGTCCACCGCGTCCCAGCAGGGGGCGAGGTCCCCGGCCCCACGGTCGATCCAGTCGCCGACGAGTTTGACCCAGCCGTCGCCCCGGCGGGCCTCTCGGGTGACGGCGGCAGGGAGGCCCGCGGGCTCGACCTCGTCGGCGTAACCGATCAGATACCGGCGCGTGCGGGCGAGGTGGCGGCCGCAGCGGATGAGGCGCGGCAGGTCCTGCTGCTGCTGGAGCGGCGAGGTGTCCATGATCGAGCCGGCGTCCCGGATCAGCAGCACCCCGGTGTCGCGGTCGACGAGCGCCTGCGCGCGGGCCTCGGCGAGGGTGGTGCCGCCCCCTCCGTCGCCGATACCCAGATGACAGTGCAGGTCGGCGAGTCCGGGGACCACGAACCCGTCGATCTCGCGGACCTCTGCGCCCGCGGGCAGCTCCGGTCGTTCGTGACGGATCGCGCCGTCCACGACCCAGGCGCCGTCGAGCTCCTCCTCGGGGCCGATCAGGACCGGCCCGCGCAGGTGCAGGATCGGGGCGGCGTCGGCGTCGGTGGGGGCATCGGGGGGGCTCATGCTCGCGAGCCTAGCGAGCCGGGCGGGGCCGCGGGCAGCGGAGCCCAGGGATCTCGCCGGCCCCGATGTCGAGCACCTCCGTCGCGGCGGTGCCGCAGGTCGATCGGTCCGTTCGGGTCACCGGCCGCCGAAGAGCTTCTTCATGTCCGGCGGGAGCTGGCTGGGGTCGAAGTCGGAGAGGTCCGGGGTGCCCTGCGCCCCGCTGCCGAAGGCACCGCCCGCGCCGCCGAAGGCCGATCCGCCCTGGCCGGCGGACTCCTTCGCCCGGGCGGCGGCCTCGGCCTGCTCGCGAGCGGCCTTGGCGGGGTTCTTCGACTTCGCCTTCTTGCCCTGCTTCGGGGCCTGCTGCTTGCCGCGCGACTTCTTGCCCATGCCCATGCCGGGACCGCCGGGCATCCCCGGCATGCCACCCCCGGCCATGCCGCGGCCCATGGTGCGCATCATCTGCTGCGCCTGCTTGAAGCGCTCGAGCAGCTGGTTGACGGCCTGCACCGTGGTGCCGGAGCCCTTGGCGATGCGGTTGCGGCGCGAGCCGTTGATGATCTTGGGGTCGTTGCGCTCCGCCGGGGTCATCGAGTGGATCATCGCCTCGATGCGTCCCAGCTCGCGCTCGTCGAAGCTCTCGAGCGCCTCGCGGTACTGGCCCATGTTCGGCAGCATCCCGAGCATCTTCTTGATGTTGCCCATGTTCTTGAGCTGCTGCATCTGGGTCAGGAAGTCGTCGAGCGTGAAGTCCTCGCCGGAGGCCAGCTTCGCGGCGGCCTTCTCCGCCTCCTTCTGATCGAAGGCCTTCTCGGCCTGCTCGATCAGGGTCATCACATCGCCCATGTCGAGGATGCGGGAGGCCATGCGATCGGGGTGGAAGCGCTCGAAGTCGCCGAGGCCCTCGCCGGTGGAGGCGAAGAGGATGGGTCGCTCGGTCACGCCGGTGATCGACAGGGCGGCACCGCCGCGGGCGTCGCCGTCGAGCTTGGAGAGCACGACGCCGGTGAAGCCGACGCCGTCGCGGAAGGCCTCGGCGACGCGCGCCGCGTCCTGGCCGATCATCGCGTCGACGACGAAGAGGGTCTCGTGGGGGCCCACGGCGTCGCGGATGTCCCGCGCCTGCTGCATCATCTCCTCGTCGATGCCGAGGCGGCCGGCGGTGTCGACGATGACCACGTCATGCTGGGAGAACTGGGCGTTGGAGACGCCGTTCATCGCGACCAGCACGGGGTCGCCCACGCCATTGCCCGGCTCGGGGGCGAAGACGGGCACGCCCGCCCGCTCGCCGACGATCTGCAGCTGGTTGACGGCGTTGGGGCGCTGGAGGTCCGCGGCGACGAGCAGGGGGGTGTGCCCCTCGGACTTCATCCACTGCGCGAGCTTGCCGGCGAGGGTGGTCTTGCCCGCACCCTGAAGGCCCGCGAGCATGATCACGGTGGGCGGGTTCTTCGCCCAGTGCAGCTCGCCGGTGGCCCCGCCGAGCACCTGCACCAGCTCGTCGTTGACGATCTTGACGACCTGCTGGGCGGGGTTGAGCGCCTTGGAGACCTCCTCGCCGAGGGCGCGCTCGCGCACCGCCGCGGTGAAGGTGCGCACCACCGAGACGGCGACGTCGGCGTCGAGCAGCGCGCGACGGATCTCGCGGATCGTCTTGTCGACGTCCGCCTCGGTCAGGCGGCCGTGACCGCGCAGACCCTTGAGCGAGGCCGTGATGCGATCGGAGAGGTTGTTGAACACGAAGCGCTTCCCCTAGGTCGGATGGACCGCCCCAGTGTAGTGGCCGAGCCGGTCCGTCCCCAGGACGGGTGAGCCGCTCCGCACGAGAGACCGGCCACGCCCGGCCCCGCGCCGGGGCCCGGCCCGCTCAGGTCGCGGCGGCGTCCATCAGCGCGGCGACGATCCGGCCGACGGTCGGCGGGTCGAGGGACCTGCCGTGCTGGTCGGTCAGGTAGAGCACGTCGACGGCGCGGCGGCCCAGCGTCATCACGTGCGCGCTGCGCACCTGGAGCCGGTGCACGGTGATCACCTCGGCCACGTCCGCGAGGAGGCTCGGCCGGTTGCGGGCGTTGACCTGCACCACGGTCGCCTCGCGGGAGGCGCCCGGCAGCAGGGTCACCACGGGGGTGTCCTCGGTGGTGCGCGGCGGCGGAGGCGGCGGCAGCTCGAGCACGCGGGCGTCGGCCCGGTCGCGGCTCGCGAGCTCGCGGTCCAGGGCGCTGCGCAGCACCGACGGATGCGGCAGATCCCCGGGATCCGAGGAGACCCACCACGTGTTGACCGCGATCCCGTCCAGGGTCGTGACCACGGCGCTGTGAACGTCGAGCCGCAGCCGCACCAGGGTGCGGGCCATGGCCGCGAACACGCCGTCGCCGTCGGGAGCGCCGAGGCAGATCTGGGAGATCGGTTCGGCCTCGATCGGGGCGGGGTAGACCACCTGGGCCGAGCCGGTGCGCTCGACCGCCGAGCGCACCGCCTCCACCACGGAGCGCTGCGGGGCGAGCATCGGGCGGGGAGCCGGCGTCGTGGCGCTCAGCGCGTCCCGGGCGAGCGCGGTGAGATGGTCCACGAGGTCGGCGCGCCAGGTCGACCAGGCCGACGGGCCCGCGGCGATCGCGTCGGCCTCGGTGAGGGCGCGCAGGATCTCGAGGGTGTCGAGGTCGTGGTCGACCGCCACGAGCAGGTCCCGCAGGGTCGCGGGATCGGCGAGATCGCGGCCGGTCGCGAGGGAGACCAGCGTGAGGTGCTCGCGGACGAGGCGCCCGACGGTCGCGGTGTCGGACTTGTCGAAGCCGAGGTGCCGGGCGGCGGCCTCGGCGAGCGGAGCCCCCTCAACCGCGTGATCATGGGCATCGGGTCGCTTGCCCAGATCGTGCAGCAGCGCCGTGACCAGGAGCAGGTCGGGCCGGCTGACCTGCGGCAGGAAACGCTGGGCCTCGAGCACCGTCTCGACCTGGTGGCGGTCCACGGTGAAGCGGTGCACGGCGGAGCGCTGGGGTCGGTTGCGGATCTCGGCCCAGCCGGGGATCCAGCGGGCGAAGACGCCCTTCACGTCGAGGGCCTCGTAGGCGTCGGCGAAGTGCTCGCCGGCGAGCGCGTCGACCAGCACGGACCGCTGCAGCGGGAGCATCGGCGCGGTCTCCGCGGCGGCGAGGCGTGCGAGGGTCGCGTCGGCGAGCGGCAGACCGGTCGTCGCGGCGTGCCGCACCGCGGCCACGTCCCGCAGCAGATCGCGGCTGCCGGGATCGACGGACACCTCGCCGGATTGGACCAGCACCCCGTGCGGGAGGCGGGTCAGCGCGGGTCGGCGGTCCGTGCCGAGGCCGCGGGTGGCGGTGCCGCCGGGAGCGCTCGCCGCCTTCGCTGCGCGGACGGTGCGATGCAGCTCCCAGGTCACGGCGCGGGCCGCCTCGGCGAGCACCGCGTGGTGGTCGTCGGCGGTCGCGTGCCCGGTGAGCGCGGCGACGGCATCCTGGTCGGCGCGGCCCAGGCGGGTGCCCGAGGCGCCGGTGACCGCCTGCAGCGCATCGCGCGCATCGCCGAGGACCCGGGCGGCGGCGTCCACGACCTCGTGGTCGTGGTCGGCCAGCCAGCTCTCCGCGATGGCGCGGATGACCGTCACGTCCCGCAGGCCGCCGCGATCGGACTTCAGGTTCGGCTCGGAGGAATGGGCGAGGGAGCCGTAGCGGTGGGTGCGGTCCAGCGCCAGGTCCACCAGCTCGGGAGCCCGACGGCGCGCCTCGCGGCGCCACTGGGCGCGCACCCGGCGGGCCGTCTCGTCGACGAGGTCGCCGTCCCCGGCGACGAGGCGGAGGTCCAGCAGGGAGATGGCGGCGCGCAGGTCATCCCGGGCGACGGACTCGCACTCGGAGGGGCTGCGCACCGAGTGGTCGAGCGAGGTCCCGGAGTCCCAGATCGGGTACCACAGCGCGCTCGCGAGCTCCTGCGCCTCGCGCTCGCCCACCAACTCCGGATCGAGCAGGAGGACCAGGTCGAGGTCGCTGCCCGGGCCGAGGTCCCGCCGCCCCAGCGAGCCGATCGCGGCGAGCGCGGCGCCGGACGCCGGAGCGCCGGCCCCGTCCCACAGCTCGCCCAGCCAGCCGTCCACGAGGGAGGCCTGGGCGAGCCGGCGGGAGGGGCCGGCGGAGGGATCCGCGAAGCCGTCGTGCAGCACCTGGGTGATGCGTCGGCCGGGGAGCTCCTCAGAGGGCATCCGCACCCCGTTCGCCGGTGCGGACCCGGACCACGGTGGACACGTCGGTGCTCCACACCTTCCCGTCGCCGATCCGACCGCTCCGCGCGGCGGCGACGATGAGGTCGACGATCGCCGGCTCGTCGGGCGACTCGGCGAGCACCTCCACCTTGATCTTGGGGATGGTGTCGATGCGGTACTCGGCGCCGCGGTAGACCTCGGTGTGGCCGCCCTGCCGACCGTAGCCGGCGACCTCGGTGACGGTCAGGCCGCTCACGCCGAACTCGCGCAGGGAGTCCGTGACGGCCTGCAGGGCGTGGGGCTGGATGATGGCGGTGACGAGCTTCATCGGGTCTCTCCTGTGGTGACGGGCGCCTCGGCGGTCCCGGCGGCGGGCGCCGGCTCGTCGTGCGGAGCGGAATTGCGGGGCTCGGACGCCGATCCGGTGGCCTCCGGGAAGGCCGCCGTGCCGGAGAGCGGGGTCCGCCTCGAGGCGGCGCCCCCGGCGAGATCGTATCCGGACTCCGCGTGGTGGGTGATGTCGATGCCGGCGAGCTCGTCGGCCTCGGGGATGCGCCAGCCGAGGGTGGCCTTCAGGACGAGGGCGATGATCGCGGTGAGCACACCGGAGATGATCATGGCGGTGAGGGCCACGAGGGTCTGGACGATCAGGAGGCTCACACCGCCGCCCAGGAACAGCCCGCCCTCGGCGGCCAGGAAGCCGATGCCGATGGTGCCGACAAGACCGCCCACCAGGTGTACACCGACCACGTCGAGGGAGTCGTCGATGCCGACGCGGTACTTGAGACCGACCGCGAGGGCGCAGGCCACGCCCGCGGCGAGGCCGAGCACGATCGAGGTGATCGGGGTCAGGGCCGCGGCGGCGGGGGTGATGGCCACGAGGCCGGCGACCACACCGGAGGCCATGCCGAGGCTGGTGACGTGCTTGTCGCGGATCTTCTCGACCGCGGCCCAGCCGAGCATCGCGCCGGCGGTGGCGACGGTGGTGTTGACCCAGGCGAGGCCCGCGGTGCCGTCGGCCGTGCCGGCGGAGCCCGCGTTGAAGCCGAACCAGCCGAACCACAGCAGCGCGGCGCCGAGCATGACCAGCGGCAGGTTGTGCGGCTTCATCGGGGTGCTGCCGAAGCCCTTGCGGGCGCCGACGACGATCGCGAGGACCAGGCCCGCGATGCCGGCGTTGATGTGGACGACGGTGCCGCCCGCGAAGTCGACCGGCTCCGCGATGGAGGCGAAGATGCCGTCACCGCCGAGGAGTCCGCCGCCCCAGACCATGTGGGCCAGAGGCGCGTAGACGACGAGGACCCAGATCGCGGCGAAGACCATCCAGGTGCCGAACTTGACGCGGTCCGCGATCGCCCCGGAGATCAGCGCGGTGGAGATGATCGCGAAGGTCATCTGGAAGCCCGCGGCGACCAGGAAGGGCACGCCGCTGCCGCCCAGCAGGGACTGCTCATCGGTGCCGCCGAGGCCCACGAACTCCAGCGGGTTACCGAACAGACCGGCGACGTCGGTGCCGAAGGCGATCGAGTAGCCGAAGAACGTCCAGGCGATGGCGACGACGGCCATGGCGCCGAAGGACATCAGCATCATGTTCAGCACCGTGCGGGCTCGGACCATGCCGCCGTAGAAGAGGGCCAGTCCGGGGGTCATGAGGAGCACGAGGGCGGCACTGATGAGGATCCAGGCCGTCGCTCCCGTGTCGAGGGTGAAGTCCATGTCGAGGCTCCAGGGTGGAGGGGCCGGCGCAGGGGCTGTCCGCCCCTGGCTGCCGTCCGGCCGGGTCGGCCGTATTCACAGGGTGCGGTCGGGAGCCGGGATCGCCTAAGTCGAGAGGGCTCCGTGATCGTTCCGTGATCGAGGGGTCCGGGACGCGGGACGGCCCGGGCGATCGCGGGGATCGTCCGGGCCGTCCGGGGGTCGTCGGTGCCGTCGCGCCGCTCAGGCCTCGAGCAGGGCATCGACGAAGCCGTGCGCGTCGAAGGGGGTCAGATCATCCATGCCCTCGCCGAGGCCGACCATCTTCACGGGCACCCCGAGCTCGCGCTGGACGTTGACGACGATGCCGCCCTTGGCGGTGCCGTCGAGCTTGGTGAGCACGATGCCGCTGATGTTCACGGCCTCGGAGAACACGCGGGCCTGCTGCATGCCGTTCTGGCCCGTGGTCGCGTCGATCACCAGCAGCACCTCGGCGACCTCGTCGCCGTGCAGGCCCTTCTCGGCGACCCGGCGCACCTTGCCGAGCTCGTCCATCAGGCCCTTCTTGTTCTGCAGGCGGCCGGCGGTGTCGACGATGACGACGTCGGCGTCCTGCTCGATGCCCGCCTTGACGGCATCGAAGGCGACGGCCGCGGGGTCGGCGCCGTCGCGGTCGGAGCGGATCGTCTCGACGCCGACGCGGGAGCCCCAGGTGGCGAGCTGATCGGCGGCGGCGGCACGGAAGGTGTCCGCCGCGCCGAGGACGACGCGGCGCTCCGCGGCGACGAGCACGCGGGCGAGCTTGCCGACGGTGGTGGTCTTGCCGGTGCCGTTCACGCCGACCATGAGGATCACGGAGGGCACCGTCGTGCCGTCGGGAGCCTCGCGGCGGCTCGCGGCGAGACGGCGGTCGAGCGCCGGGTCGACGAGGGCGATGAGCTCCTCGCGCAGCACCTCGCGGACGGCGGCGGGATCCTCCGTGCCGAGCACCTGGATGCGGCGGCGCAGGTTGGCGAGCAGCTCGTCGGTGGCGTCGGGGCCGAGGTCCGCCATCAGCAGCGTCTCCTCGATCTCGTCCCAGGTGCTCTCGTCGACGGTGGAGCGGGTGAGGAGGGTGAGGATGCCGCGGCCCAGGGAGCCGGAGCGGGAGAGCCGCTCGCGCAGGCGGACCATGCGGTCCTGGGGCGGTTCGGGGGTCTCCAGGACCGGACCGACCGCGGGCTCCGGCGAGGTGGCAGCGGCTGCCTCGGACTCAGGCTCGGACTCAGGCTCAGTCTCGGGCGCATCGACCGCCGGCGGCTCGGCGGCAGCGGGCTGCTCGTCGGCAGCGGGCGCGGAAGTCGCGGGAGCCGACGCGGCGGCGGGCTCCGGCTCGGCAGCGGACTCCTGCTCGGCGGCGGGCTCGGGGACCGAGACGGGGGTCTCGACCTCCTGGTCGAAGGGGACGTCGGCACCGGGCTCGGCCGTGGCCGGGGATCCCTGGGTCGAGCTCTGGGTCGAGCCCTGGGTCGAGTCCTGGGCGCCAGGTGCTTCGGACCCGGCGGCGTGGTCCTGCTGCGCGGAGGGCGCGCTCTCCTCGGCGCCGGGCCGGCTCGGGGCCGACAGCGTGTCCGCCCAGGTGGGGGCGGCCGGTCGCTCCTTGACCGCGGTCGCGGCGCCCGCCGCGGACCCGGAGCCGCTCGCGGGATCGTCCCCGGTGGCGTCGGTGTCCGTCGGTCGACGGCGGCCGCGGGAGCGGACCAGCGCCCACGCCCCGGCGCCGATCGCGAGCACGCCCGCTCCTCCGCCTGCGAGCAGGGCGATGATGTCATTGGGGTCCACAGGTCACCTCCGGGTGCGGGGAAGCCGCCGAGGCGGCGAGGACAGCGGCCAGTCTAGGGGGACCCTCGGCTCGTCCGGGCACGGCCGACGACGGCGCCCCGCGGGGCGGGGTCAGTCGCGGCGGGTGCGGCTCGTGTGCCGACGGTCGCCGGACTCCTCGGAATCCTCCTCGCGGCCGCCCCCGCGCAGGTGGGGCAGCGCGACCGCGGCGACGATCCCGATCGCCACCGCGAGGGCGACGAGCAGGAAGATCACGGTGACGAGGGACAGCGGCATGCCTCCATTGTGCACGCCGTTGCCCGACCGGACGCGGGGGTGGGCCGGCCTGCGGCGCGGTTCACAAGGGCCGCGGCGCAGGGTCGGGAATCAGCCCAGCTCGGGGAACCAGATCGCGATCTCGCGCGCCGCGGACTCCTCCGAGTCGGAGCCGTGGACGAGGTTCTGGATGACCGGCAGGTCCTGCTCGCAGGCGAGGTCGCCGCGGATCGTGCCGGGTGCGGCCTGGGTGGGGTTGGTCGCCCCGGCGAGAGAGCGGAAGCCGGCGATGACGTTCACGCCCTCGGCGACGATGGCGACGAGCGGGGCCGCGCCCATGTACTCGACGAGCCCGGGGTAGAAGGGCTTGCCCTCGTGCTCGGCGTAGTGCGCGGCGAGCTCTTCGGCGGTAGCGGTGCGCTGGGCGAGGGCGACGATGCCGTAGCCCTTGGCCTCGAGGCGGCGGATGATCTCCCCGCGCAGTCCGCGCTGGACGGCGTCGGGCTTGAGCAGGACGAGGGTGCGCTGTGCGGTCATGCGCCCCAGGGTACCCAGAACCCGGGGGCCCGTCGGCCCGGGTCTCCTCCGTCGGCCGACGGCGGCGGGCTCACGCTCCCGTCGGCCCGTCCTCGGCGGCGCGCTCGGCGAGCACCCGCGCGTCGACCGCGTCCTTCTCGGCGTCGAGCTGGTGCCCCTTGATCACCCCGAACACGTACAGCGCGGCGAAGGCGAGGCCGAGCACCCACATGGCGTTCACCTGCAGGCCCAGCGCGATGACGGGGATCTGCAGCACGGCACCGAGCAGGTAGGGCCAGGCACCGCGCGCGAGCAGCCGTGAGCACAGCAGCAGCGCGAGCGCCGTCAGCAGCGCCCAGGTCCAGGTCAGCACCCGATCCTCGGGAATCAGCTGGTGCGCGACGAGCGCCGCGAAGAACACCAGGAACGCCTCGACGACGAGGATCGTCATCGAGAACATGCGCTGCGCCCCGTGGGGGCGCGCGGAGGGCGTGAGGTCCAGTGCCATCTCAGTCCTCCCGCTCGACACCGAGCAGGTCGCGCACCTCGGCCGCGAGGGTCACCGATCCGGCGACGACCACGCCACCGAACTGGTCGCCGTCGGTCTCGGCGAGGTCCACGGCGGCCTGGATCGCATCGGGCAGCGCGGGATGCTCGTGCACCCGGTCGGGGTCCTCGAAGACGTCCCGGGCGAGGTCGGCGAGACGGTCGGCGGGGATCGCCCGCGGCGAGGAGGAGGCGGTGATCACCACGGCGTCCAGGAGCGGCTCGAGCACCGCGAGGATCTCCTCGGCGTCCTTCTCCTGGAGGATCCCGACCACGCCGACGGTGCGGGTGAAGCGGAAGTTCTCGCGCACGGTCTCGACCAGGGTGAGCGCCCCCGCGGGGTTGTGCGCGGCGTCCAGCAGGATCGTCGGCGACTGCCGCACCACCTCGGCGCGTCCGGGCGAGGTCACGGTCGACAGCGCAGCGGACAGCAGCTCCCCGTCGAGCGGGGCGCGGCCGTCGCCGAGGAGCGCCTCGGCGGCGGCGACCGCGAGGAGGGCGTTGCGCGCCTGGTGCTCGCCGAGCAGGGACAGGAACACCTCCTCGTAGCGACCGGCGATCCCCTGGAGGGTGAGCATCTGACCGCCCACGCCGGGGGTGCGGGCGAGCACCCCGATCTGCTGGTCCTCGAGGGCGGCCTCCGCCCCGAGCTCGGAGATGCGGTCGCGGAGCACCTCCGCGGCGTCCTCGTAGGGCTGCGCGGCGAGGATCGCGGTGGCCGAGGAGGTGAGGATCCCCGCCTTCTCCCCCGCGATCTCGGCGATCGTGTCGCCGAGATACTCCTGATGATCGAGCGAGATCGGGGTGATCACGGTGACGTCGGGATCGACCGCGCCGGTCGCGTCCCAGGTGCCGCCGAGGCCCGTCTCGACCACGGCGACGTCCACGGGGGCGGAGGCGAAGGCCTGGAAGGCCATGGCGGTGAGGTACTCGAAGAAGGTCAGCGGCGGTCCGCCGGCGGCCTGCGACTCGGCGTCGACGATCTGCGCGAAGGGCTCCACGTCGCGGTACGCCTGCAGGAAGCCCTCCTCGTCGATCGGGACGCCGTCGATCGCGATCCGCTCGGTGGGCGAGTGCAGGTGGGGGCTCGTGGTCCGCCCGGTGCGCAGACCAGCCTCGCGCAGGATCCGCTCGAGGATCCGCGCGGTCGTCGTCTTGCCGTTGGTGCCCGCGATGCGGATGCTCCGGTAGGAGGTCTGCGGGTCGCCCATCAGCTCCATGACCCGACGGATCCGGCTGAGGTCCGGCTCGATGCGGTTCTCCGGGGCGCGCTGCAGCAGCGCCGCATAGACCTCCCGCAGCGCAGGAGACATGACCGGACGGGCGGGACGGGGCACTGCGGCTCCTGGGGGCTGGGGCGACGGGGGCCGGACCAGTCTACGAGCCCCGCCCGAGACCGGCCTCCGCGCCGCCGCCCCACGGCGTCGCCCGGCCCTCGCCGCAGCTCCCCCCGCCGTCCACTCGACCCTCGCCGCGCCCCGTCGTCCACTCGACCCTCGCCACGCCCCGCCGTCCACTCGACCCTCGCCACGCCCCGTCGTCCACCCGAAAGGTCCACAGATTTGGGGGAATAGGGCCGCTATTCCCCCAAGTCTGCGGGGCGACGTGAAGGGCGGGGTCGGCGAGGTGAGAGGTGGGACGGGGCGGCGAGGTGTGGGATGTGGTGGCGCGAGGTGAGGGACTGGGCGGCACGGCGGGATGGGGAGTTGTCCCCATGGGCGTCGTGACCCCGCTCACCTAGGGTCGGACCTGGGCGCGCGATGCGTCCGCCGCCCCCCTCCCCAGGAGTGCCCGATGACCACGCTGAGCGCCGACCTGGACCAGGTCGCCCGATGGGCCGTCCGCGCCCCGATGCCGCCGTCCGAGTGGAACCCCGTCTATCGCGCCCTGCTCGGGGACGCCGCCGATCCCGACCCCGCACCCTCCCCCGCCCCTGCTGCGGATCCCCCGTCGGCTGCGGAGCTGGACCTGCTGCTGCGGCAGCTCACCGCCCCGGCCCTGCTCGTCCTCGCCGTCACCACCGCCGAGAGCACCGAGCGGCTGCGCATCGCCTTGGCCCCCGAGGGCGCCACGGTCGAGACCTCCCGCGGGCAGGAGCCGTCGCGCTGGGACGAGTGCGCGCTGAGCACCGTGCCCCGGCGTCTGACCGAGCTGCTCGCCGGGACCGGTCTCGGCAGCGCTCCGGCCGCCCTCGGCACCGACCGCGAGATCCCGCCCCTGCGCCTCTCCCCCGACCAGCAGCGCGCGGCGCAGGAGCGACTGCTCGCCGGAGTCCCCGCCGCCGAGGCTCTCGCCGGCCTCCCCGATCTCGATCCGCGGCTGCGCGACGCGCTCACCGCCGAGGATCTGCGGGTATCCGTCTCGCTGACGCTCCACGACCCGCGGGGTCGTGCGACCGAGCGCCCGGTGACCTGGTCGCGTCTGTGGGTCCGCGGCGACCGCGGCCTGTACCGCACCGACGGCGTCGCGGCGGGGCCGCCCGAGGTGCGCCCCGTCGGCGACGGCGACGTGCTCGGAACCCTCCTCCCCCTCCTCGAGGAGGGCCTTCGCTTCGCCCTCGTCACCCGGGCGGGTGCGGCATGAGCGCGTTCTGGGGGATGGACACAGAGCAGGTCCGCGAGCACGCCGAACGGCTGCGGACCGCGAGCGGGCAGGTCGAGGACCTCCGGGGGCGGCTCGAGACCCTGGTGCGCGGCGTCAGCTGGGAGGGCCCCGACGCCGAGGACTTCCGCGGTCGCTGGGAGGAGC
Source organism: Brachybacterium sp. J153 (assembly GCF_036311905.1). Lineage (NCBI taxonomy): Bacteria > Bacillati > Actinomycetota > Actinomycetes > Micrococcales > Dermabacteraceae > Brachybacterium > Brachybacterium sp. J153. The sequence continues at coordinate 28,573 of NZ_JAZDCH010000022.1, forward strand.
TCGCCGCGGGACGTCTCACGGCGACGCTCGAGCAGCTCGAGGCCTCCGGCGAGCGCGCCCTGGGCGAGGCGGACCAGCAGGACGTGGTCTCCGACGCCGACGGCACCGAGTCCGGTCCGGCCGAGAACCCGAGCACCCTTCCGCCCGGGCAGGGCGGCGACGGGCCCGGCGGCTACCGCAGCACCGACAACCCCTGGATCCCGAACTGGCTCGAGGACCCGGCCGAATCTCTGCTCTCCGAACTCGCCTCGACCACCTCGGACCTCCTCGGCTGGGGTTTCGACACCGGGATCGACCTGCTCGAAGGCGGCCTCGGCGCTCTCGGGGTGAACACCGACGGCATCGCCCAATTCCAGCGGGACGCGAACCACCTCGGCGGAGTGCTCACCGACTGGGCGACCGGCGAGCGGGTCCCGACGATCTCGGAGCTCGGCGCCTCCTCGCTCCTCGCCCTCGGGTCCGCGGGAGTCGGCGTCTACGAGGCGATCACCGGCGAGGACACGGCCTTCCTCGACGACCGTCCCGGCGGTCAGGTCTCCGACGTGACCGTCTCCAGCGACCCGTCACCGAGCCCGCAGACCCTGCAGGACCTGATCCTGGACAACACCGCCTTGCGCATCGGCCACGGCGACACCTCCCAGCAGGGGCAGATCGGCATCCAGGAGGTCCGCTCGGCCGACGGCTCGGAGCCCAGCTACATCGTGCAGGTCCCGCCGACGGAGGGGGACATCGGCGCCTTCCCCGACGCCTACGGTGGGCAGGCCAACTCCCGCGACTGGGCCTCGAACCTGCGCCTCGTCGCCGGTCAGGACACCGCGGCCACGCAGGACGTACGCGCCGCGCTCGAGGCCGCGGGGGTGCCCGCCGGGGCGAACGTGATGCTCGTCGGCCACTCGCAGGGCGGGATCGTCGCCAACAACCTCGCCGCGGATCCGGCCTTCAACAACGCCGACGGCTCCCCCGGCTCGTACAACGTCACGCACACCTTCTCCGTCGGCTCCCCCGTGCAGACCACGATCCCCGCCCAGGGATCCACCGAGTCGGTCAACGTCTCCCATGGGGGCGGCCTGCATCCGGGACCCAGCGTCTCGGGCGACCTGATCCCGGGACTGGACCTCGGCGGGGCCCAGGTCGACGGCGGGTCTCTCGGTGCGCCGAACCGGCACGAGGTGAGCCTGCCCGGCTATCCCACGCCGATCTCGGACCCGATGGGGCTGATGAACGCGAACCACGACTCGACCGGCCCGAACGGCGATCCCGACGGCGGCTACGCCGGGACCGTCGCGCGGAACACTGCGACCGATCCGACGCTCTCCGCGCTCCAGGACGATCTGAGCGGCGTGTATCTCGGCGACGGCACCTATGTGGCGCGCTCGACGGTCGTCGAGGTGGGCCGCGGCGAGCACGGCGGCTGACCCCCGCCGCGGAGCGCTGAGGACTGCCGGGGAGCGCTGAGCACTGCTTGGAGCCGACGAGCTCAGTGCAGCCCGTACCGGGACGCGAAGGCGCTGGCCGTGATCTCGGGCAGCGGCACCCCGCGACCCGGCAGCCGCGGAGCGATGTCCTTCCCGGTCAGCACGTCGCCGGTGGGGAGCAGGCCGCGGATCGCGCCGATGCCCACCTCGGGGCCCCAGGGCGCGAGCTCCGCCTCGTGGAGGAGGGAGACCACGGCGCCCATCGCCGCGTCATAGACGCACAGGGCCTCGGCACGCTCGGTCGCCTCCAGGGCGATCTCGCCCTGCAGGGTGGTGCGGAAACTGCCGGTGCGGGTGAGGACCAGCTGCACCGACCGGACCCCGTCGACCTCGCCGACGGCCCGGCGCGCGCGCTCAGCGAGCTGCGCCCGCATCGCGCTCGTCCGCACCCCCTGCACGAGTCCCTGCAGCAGCCCCCACGTCCTCCCGGTCCCGGCCATGCTCAGCCCAGCCCGTAACGCGAGAAGAAGTCCGCGACCGTGACGGATCCGGGGTCACGCTCGGGAAGCCACTCGAGGACGTCGACGGCGGTGCCGTCCTCCGCACGGCCGATGACGTTCTGCACGCTGCGGTCGTCCTCCCCGCCGTCGTCGTGCAGCAGGGTGACCACCGCGCGCCAGGACTCGTCGAGGACGGCCTCCAGCTCCACCCCGGCGACCGCGCAGGTGATGTCCCCGTAGAGGATCGCACCGAAGGTGCCGCCCGTGCCGAGCACCAGTTCGGAGCGGGTCACTCCTTCCGCGCTCTCCGCTGCCTCGTTGACCCGGCGCTGCGCGGAGCCCGGCACGCACCCCGACAGCAGCACCGGCACGGCGAGGGCCGCATGGGTCAGCGCCGCCCGCCGCCCCACGACGCGACGTGCGTTCGCGCTCCGCGTCCCGGTCCGCGTCCGGGTCCGCTCGATGCCGTCCATGCCGTCCATGCCCGAAGCCTCCCATGCCGTCCCGCCACCACGGGGCGGGACAGGGTCAGACGACCTCGAAGCGGTAGATGAACGCCGCCATGGCATCGCGGTTGATGGACTGGAGGGGCCGGTAGGTGCCGTCGGACCAGCCGGTGGAGATCCCGGTCGCCGCCGCCCACGTGATCTCGTCGTAGAAGATCGAGGTGGAGCGGCTGACGTCCTCGAAGGGCGAGGTGCGCGGCGCGGTGAACGCCGGCTCGCCCGCGTAGCGATAGAGGAAGGCCGCCATCGCGTCACGGTTGATCGGCTCGAGCGGCCGGAACGTCCCGTCGTCCCACCCGGTGGTGATGCCCTCCGACCAGGCCCACGCGATCTCTGTGTAGTACATCGAGGTGGTGGAGACGTCGCGGAAGGGCGAGCGCGCGGGCGGGGTGTACGCGGGCGATCCGGCGGCGCGGTAGAGGAAGGCCGCCATCGCGTCGCGGTTGATGGGCTGCAGCGGCCGGTAGGTGCCGTCGGACCAGCCCGTCGTGTACCCCTCGTGCTTCATCCAGGAGATCTCGACGAAGAAGATCGAGCTCGTGGGGGTGACGTCCGTGAAGGGGTTGGCCGGAGCCTTCCCGGCGGGTGCCGCGACGGGATAGTGCGTCGCGGAGCGGCCGTTGGGCGTGCCGAACCACTGCGAGTACAGGCGGAAGAAGTTCCGGTTCCCGTAGGTCGCGCAGACGTCGTCGGCGACGGCGCCCGAGCCTGCGTCCAGGGTCGCCTGGGTGGGGGTGAAGGGTGTGTAGTTGTAGAGCGCCGCGGTGGCCCGGTTCGCGAGGGTGACCTTGCCGTAGCCGCAGAAGGTGTAGGGGCTGTACTGGATGTCGTAGGTGCGTCCGGAGCGGTACCGGAAGCCGAGGTCGGGGTCGCCGTATTCCTGGAGACGCGACCCGGCGAGATAGATCTGCTGGGCGAAGCCCGCCTTGGCCGTATCGCAGCCGAGGAAGTCCGGGCAGGCGAAGCCGAGGGCCTCGTCGAGCTTCTTCTGCGTGGGCGCGGTGGTGGTCACCAGGCCCTGCTCCTTCTGCAGCATCACCAGCAGCACCCGGGGGCTCACGTCGCAGGCGAGGGACACGTCCGCGATCACCCGAGCGGCGGTCGCGCCCGCCCGGGCCGGGATCGCGGCGCAATACTCGGTCGCCGCCCTGGCCGGGGTGTCGGTGCGGTACACGCGCAGGCACAGGGCGCCGTTCACGCCGTCGGTCCGGCACGCGGAGCCCTTCTGGTCGAGGAAGGTCTGCACCTGGGCGGCGCTCATCGCGTCGCCGTCGAACATGGCGGAGTCGCTGATGAGGTTCCCGGGGGCGAATCCGCCGAGACCCGCGGGCGGGGTCTCGGCCCGTGCCCCGTCCGGAGTCGCGAGGGTGCCGAGCGCGAGCAGCACGAGGGCCAGCAGCAGCAGGCCCGCACGACGCACGGGAGCAGGAGTCGGAGACGGAGTGAGGGACGACGGGGTGGCAGGACGGGCGGCCATGGGGAGCTCCGGGGGCGAGCGAGGCCGACCGGGGCCGGCAGGGCGAGGAAGGGCGAGGGAAAAGACGGTCCGCTCCGGACCGCTCCCCCGATGCTACCGGTGACCTGCAGGTCATCACATCCCTCAGCGGCCGGCAGCCGGGTGGCCGGGGATCGTCCCTCCCCAGCCCCTGTCCGTCCACAGCGCCGCCGGCGACCCGGCCGACCAGGCCGCCGCCTGCCTACGCTCCGAGCACACGGGCCGACGGGGTCCGCCCGGAACGGGAAGGCGGGGCACGGTGGACGACTTCCGCGGCATGGACAGTGCGGCAGCCCGCGATCTGTCACGGCGGCTGCGCGGGGCCGCAGGAGAATTCGAGGTGCTCTCCCGTTCTCTCGAGAGAGCGGTGGCCGCGGCGGACTGGCAGGGCACCGATGCCGAAGCGCTCCGCGACCGCTGGCAGAGCGAGGTCGGTCCGCGCCTCGCGCGCGGCGGTCTCTCCCTCGCCGAGCGTGCTGCCGCCCTCGCCGGGGAAGCCCGCGAGCAGGACGAGGCCTCGCGCGCCGACGACGCCCCTCCCCCGGCGGGCGTCGCCCGCCCGGGGCAGGACGCGAGCACGCGACGCGATGAGCTCCTCCTCCCGGCGGAGCTCCTGGTCGGAGCGCGCGCCTTCCTGCCGCCACTGCTCCCCCGCGGCGCGGCCGTCTCCGGGATGCTCGGACTCGCGGTCGACACCGACGGGGTCCGTCGGGTGGGCGGGGAGCTGGGCCATCTGGGCGGGGTGCTCGGCGACTGGATCGGCGGGGAGCGTGTGCCCACCGTCGCCGAGCTCGGCGCGAGCGTGCTGCTCACGACGGGCGCGGTGGCGCTCGCCCCGCTGGAGACCGTCACCGACACCGGGCTGCTCGACCCCCGCACGACCGTGACCGTGCACGCGGTCCGACCGGTCACCGGCTCCGCCCCGCCGCAGGACCTCGTGGATCTGCTGGTCGACCTCGACGAGTCCGCGAGCGGCACCCTCGACCCCGGTGGTGCCCCGGGCGATCTCGTCGCCTCGGGCAGGATCCGCATCCAGACGGTCCGCGGAGCCGACGGCACCGAGGCGTACATCGTGCATGCCCCGCCGACGGGTGGAGGGAACATCGTGGACCCGCGGTCCTGGGGTGCCCAGGGGAACTCCGCCGGGTGGGACTCGAACCTGCGGGCCATGGCCGGGCAGGAGTCCGCGGCGATGGCGGACGTCCGCGCGGCGATGGTCGCCGCGGGGGTGCCGGACGGGGCTGAGGTGATGATCGTCGGCCATTCGCAGGGCGGGCTGACCGCGGCACGGCTGGCCGCGGACCCCGGTTTCAACAGCCTCGGCGGGGAGCCGGGAACCTACCGGGTGACGCACATCTTCTCCGTCGGTTCACCCGTGCAGAGCGTCGCGCCGGCGACCGAGCTGACCCAGGGGGTGAACGTCGCGCACCAGCCGGTGCTGGTCCCTCTCCCGGGTCTCGCCGGCATCCCCGTGCTCCTGCCGGACCAGGTGCCGGCGCACATCGCCGATCCGGTGCCTCGGCTGGATCTCGGGGGGCTGCGGGTCGATGGGACCCGGGTCGACTCCGCGCAGGTCCGGGAGGTCCTCCTGCCCGCCCCGCTCCAGACGTACGGCGAGGCCGGACAGCTGCGCAATGCGCACGACTCGGTGCTCGAGACGGCGTACGGCCCGGACCCGACCGGGGGCTACTCGGGGTCGGTGCGGGCCGCTGCGCGCACACATCCCGTGCTGATCGACCTGCAGGACGAGCTCGCGGGCCGTTACCTCGGCGACGACGTGGTGCTGGTCGAGGACGTGGTGGTCGACGTCGGCCGGGAGGACCTCCGGTGAGCCGGGGCGCCGAGACACCGATGAGCAGGAGCTCCGATGAACGGGGGCGGGGGGGGGGGGGGGGGGGGGTCCTGCCCCCGAGAAACCGCCCCCCCCCACCCTTCCCTCACAACCCCACC
>NZ_JAZDCH010000023.1:0-83391 GCF_036311905.1 Brachybacterium sp. J153
AAAGGGGCTAAAAAAAAAGTGGGAGACGCGGCGGCTCCCCCCCACCCCCGCCCCCGAGGGACCTGCCCTGCTCAGGCCTTCGCGACGCCGACCGTCACGGTGCCGCCCGTGACGGCCTCGGTCGAGGCGTGCGCCCCCGCGACGGGCTCGGCACCGATCTCGACAGAGACGGCGAGGACCTCCCCGGCCACGAGCTCGCGGTGGGCGCCGACCGCCTCGACCACGGCGGCATCGCCGCTGAGGGTCAGGATGATCCGGTCGGAGACCTCCAGGCCCGCCTCGCGGCGCGCCTGCTGGATCGCGCGGATCACGTCGCGGGCGGTGCCCTCCGCCTCGAGGTCGGGGGTCACCCGGGTGTCGAGGGCGAGGAAGTCACCGCCGCGCAGGACGCCGACGGCACGCCCCTCGATGGCCGCGGACTCCCCGGCGACGAGGTCCAGCGAGTACTCGCCCTCGACGAGGGCGAGCCCGCCCGCGGTGACGGTGCCGTCCTCCGCCTGGGACCAGTCGCCGCTCTTGGCGCCCTTGATCGCCTGCTGCACCTGCTTGCCCAGGCGCGGACCGGCGGCGCGCGCGTTGACGCTCAGGCGCTGCTCGACACCCATGCCCTGGGCCTCCTCGCTCGTGACGTCCAGCAGGCGCACGGCCTTGACGTTGAGCTCGTCGGCGAGGATCGCCCCGAAGGGCTCGAGGGCGGCGGGATCGTGATGGACGACCACCAGCTCGGCGAGCGGGAGACGCGCCCGCAGGCCCTCCTTCTTGCGCAGGGCGTTGCCGGCGCTCGCCACCGCGCGCACGTCGTCCATGCGCGCAATCAGCTCCGGGTCCTGCGGGAAGAGGGAGTCGTCCGGCCAGTCCTCGAGGTGGACGGAGCGGCCGCCGGTGAGCTGCTTCCAGATCTCCTCGGTGACCATGGGCAGCAGCGGGGCCGCGACCCGGCAGAGGGTCTCCAGGCAGGTGGAGAGCACGTCGATGGCCTGCTCGTGGCCCTCCCAGAAGCGGTCGCGGGAGCGGCGCACGTACCAGTTGGTGAGCATGTCGAGGTAGTCCTCGATCAGCTCGACCCCGTCGGCGATAGCGAGGGCGGTGAGCCGCTCGCGGACGCCCCGCACCAGCTCCCCGGTGCGGGCGAGCAGGTAGCGGTCCATGACGTCGTCGGACTCGTGGCGCGGGCGGCCGCGGTAGCCGGCGGGGATCCCGCTCGCGTCCTTCTCCCCGGCCGCGTTCGCGTACAGGCCCAGGAAGTACCAGACGCTCCACAGGGGCAGCACCACCTGGCGCGCGGCGTCGCGGATCTTGGGCTCGTCGACGATCAGGTTGCCGCCGCGGAGGATCGGCGAGGACATGAGGAACCAGCGCATCGCGTCGGCCCCGTACTTGTCGAACATCTCGCGCACGTCCGGGTAGTTGCCCAGCGACTTCGACATCTTCTGGCCGTCCTCGCCGAGCACGATGCCGTGGCAGATCACCGAGGTGAAGGCGGGGCGGTCGAACAGGGCGGTGGACAGCACGTGCATGACGTAGAACCAGCCACGGGTCTGCCCGATGTACTCGACGATGAAGTCCGCCGGGTTGTGGGACTCGAACCAGTCGGTGTTCTCGAAGGGGTAGTGCACTTGGGCGAAGGGCATCGAGCCGGAGTCGAACCAGACGTCGAAGACCTCCTCGACGCGGCGCATCGTCGAGGCCCCGGTGGGATCGTCCGGGTTCGGGCGGGTGAGCGCGTCGATGTAGGGGCGGTGAAGGTTGACCTCGCCGTGCTCGTCGCGCGGGAGTGTGCCGAAGGCCTCCTCGAGCTCGGCCAGGGAGCCGTAGACCTCGATGCGCGGGTGGTTCGGGTCGTCGCTCTTCCACACCGGGATGGGGGATCCCCAGTAGCGGTTGCGGGAGATCGCCCAGTCGCGGGCACCCTCGAGCCACTTGCCGAACTGGCCGTGCTTGACGTTGCCGGGCACCCAGTCGATCTGCTCGTTCAGCTCGAGCATCCGCTCGCGCTGGTCGGCGACCTTCACGTACCAGGAGGAGACGGCCTTGTAGATCAGGGGGTTCCGGCAGCGCCAGCAGTGCGGGTACGAGTGCACGTAGCTGGCCTCGCGGAACAGCCGGCCCATCGCCTTCAGGTTCCGGATGATCGGGCGGTTGGCCTCGAAGACCTGCACCCCGGCGATCTCGTCGAGGGCGGTGCCGCGGAAGTAGTCCAGGAATTGCGCGCCGTCGTCGACGGAGACGATCACGGGGATGCCGTACTCGGCGTTGACCTGCTGATCGATCTCGCCATAGGCGGTGGCCTGGTGGACCACGCCGGTGCCGTCCTCGGTGGAGACGTAGTCGGCGACGGTGACGATCCAGGCGTTCTCGGTGCCCCACTTCGCACGGTCCTCGGAGTAGACCGTCCACAGCGGCTCGTACTCGACATGCTCGAGATCGGCCCCCGCGAGGGTGCGCTCCTCCACCGCGGCGGCCGCGGCGTCGGCGTCCTCGTAGCCGAGCTCCTTGGCGTAGGAGCCGACGAGGGCGCGGGCCAACAGGTAGCGGGCCTCGCCCGCGGCGGCCCCGTCGGCCGCCCCGAGGGGTCCGGCGGGAACGACCGCGTACTCGAGCTCGGGGCCGACGGCAAGGGAGAAGTTGGTGGGCAGCGTCCACGGGGTGGTGGTCCAGGCGAGGGCGCGGACTTCCCCGATCCCCAGCTCCTGCGCCTTGGCACCGCGGAAGGGCAGGGTGACGGTGACGGTCTGGTCCTGACGGACCTGGTAGACGTCGTCGTCCATGCGCAGCTCATGGGCGCTGAGCGGCGTCTGGTCCTTCCAGCAGTACGGGAGCACGTAGTAGCCCTCGTAGGCGCGGCCCTTGTCATAGAGGGTCTTGAAGGCCCACAGCACGGACTCCATGAACGTCACGTCGAGGGTCTTGTAGTCGTTCTCGAAGTCGACCCAGCGCGCCTGCCGGGTGACGTACTCCTCCCAGTTCTTCGTGTACTTCAGCACGGAGGCGCGGGCGGCGTTGTTGAAGGCCTGCAGGCCCATGTCCTCGATCTCGGACTTCTCGGTCATGCCGAGCTCCCGCATCGCCTCGAGCTCGGCGGGCAGGCCATGGGTGTCCCAGCCGAAGCGGCGGTCTACCTTGCAGCCGGTCATCGTGCGGAAGCGCGGGATGACGTCCTTGACGAAGCCGGTGAGCAGGTGCCCGTAGTGGGGCAGACCGTTGGCGAAGGGCGGTCCGTCGTAGAAGACGAACTCCTCGGCGCCCTCGCGGCGCGCGATCGAGGCGCGGAAGGTGTCGTCGGTGCGCCAGAACTCCTGGATCGCGTTCTCGAGCGCGGGCAGGTTCGGCGAGGGGACGAGCGGGTCTCCGGAGACCGGGTAGACCATGGGAGGACCTCCGAGGAAGGACGGGGACGGCGGTGGGACGGCGATGCTGCTGTCCGAGGACGTCGCCGGCGCGCGGCCGGTGGCGCGGTACCACCTCGGTTGACACCTCCGCGGCGCGGTGCCGCTCGGGTCTCCCCTCGTTCCTCAGCTGTGACGGGCTGGTCCCGGCGGGTTCTACTGGGCGGGCGGCGGCTCCTCGCGGATCCGTGCTCGTGCTGTTCTTCCCGCGGCTCGCCGGTGATGGCCGGGTCGATGCCGATGGCGGTCAGTGTACGCACCGCCCGGTGCCCGGTCACTCCGAGGCGAGCGGAAGAGACACGGTGAACACGGTGCGGCCGGGCTCGGAGGAGACGGCGATGCTCCCGTCGTGCGCCTCGACGATCGCCCGGACGATCGAGAGCCCGAGCCCCGAGGTCCCCTCCCCACCGGAGCGGGCGCGGTCGGCGCGGGTGAAGCGGCTGAACACGTCCGGCAGCAGCTCCGGATCGATGCCGGGCCCTGCATCGGCCACCTCGAGCCGGGCCCCGCCGGACTCGGCGCTCAGCCGGACCGCGACGGCGGTGCCCTCGGGGGTGTGCTTGCGGGCGTTGGAGAGCAGGTTGAGGACCACCTGGGCGAGCCGCGCCTCCTCGCCGGCGACCATCACCGGCTCGTCCGGGACGGACACGTCGAGCGGATGGTCGGGCCCGGCGGCGCGGGCGTCCATGGCGCACTCCAGCACGATCTCTCCGAGGTCGACCGGGACGCGGACCAGAGGCGCGTGGTCGTCGAGGCGGGTGAGCAGCAGCAGGTCCTCGACGAGGGAGGTCATCCGCCCGGACTGGGCCTGGAGCCGGTCCACGGACTGCCGGCCCCGGTCGCTGAGCTCCTCGGTGAGGCGCAGCATCTCCGTGTAGCCGCGGATGGCGGTAAGGGGGGTGCGCAGCTCGTGGGAGGCGTCCGCGATGAAGCGGCGCATCCTCTCCTCGCTGCGGTGCCGCGTCTCGATCGCGCCCTCGACGTTGTCGAGCAGGAGGTTCAGCGCGGCGCCGACGTCGCCGACCTCGGTCCCGGGCACGGCGTGGCGCGCCGGGACCCGCTGCTCGAGGCGGACGCTGCCGTGCTCGAGCGGGGTCCGGGCCACGTCCGAGGCGAGCTCGGCCACGCCCTCGAGCGGCGAGAGGGTGCGACGCACCAGCAGCGAGCCGCCGATCCCGGTGACGACCAGGGCGCCGAGCCCCGCGCCGAGCAGGGTGAGGTCCAGGCGCAGCAGGGTCGAGCGGTTCTCGGCGAGCGGCAGGCCCGTGACCACCGCGGCGGTGTCGTCGAGCGGCTGGAGCATGACGCGGTAGGCACCGATGGAGAGGGTGACGGAGACGGCGTCCCCGGGCGATCCCGCCGCCCCGGGGCTCGTCCCCGCTGCCGCCGCGAGCTCGTCGACCGCCGCCTGAAGCGCGTCCCGATCCTCGACGGTGAGCTGCCGCAGCTCCCCGGCGTCGTCCCGCCACAGCGCGGCGGTGACGGCACCGTCCTGCAGGTGCGCGGTGAGCTCGTACTCGCCGCTCCCGGGGCCGTCGCCCCCGCCGCCGGGGGTCCCGGCGCCGAGGTCCCCCGGGTTCAGCGGCAGGTTCCCGAGCTCGCGGGCGCCGGCCCGCTCGGAGGCGCGCTGCAGCTGAGCATCGAGCTCGGCATCCAGCTGTCGGCCGACGGAGACGTGGGTGACCAGGCCGACGGCGAGGCAGACGACCGCCACGGTCGCGAGCAGCAGGGCGACCAGCGTGGTGCGCAGGGCCGCCCGACGGCGCGTCGGCGCGCCCGTCATCCGCCGGTCCCGGTCGCGGGCTTGAGCACGTACCCCGCGCCGCGGACCGTGTGGATCATCGGCTCGCGCCCGACGTCGATGCGCTTGCGCAGGTACGAGATGTACAGCTCGACGATGTTGGCCTGCCCGCCGAAGTCGTAGTTCCACACGGCCTCGAGGATCTGCGCCTTGGACAGCACCTTCTGCGGGTTCTCCATGAGGTACTGCAGCAGCTGGAACTGAGTCGCGGTGAGGGCGATCGTCTCGCCGCCCCGCGTCACCTCATGGGCGTCGAGGTCCATCACCAGGTCGCCGACCACGAGCTCCTGGTTGCCCTGCGCGACGACGCCCGAGCGCTGCACCAACCGGTGCAGACGCAGCAGCACCTCCTCGATCGTGAACGGCTTGGTCACGTAGTCGTCGGCCCCGGCGGCGAGCCCGTCGATGCGGTCGGCGGGAGCGTCCATCGCGGTCAGGATCAGGGCGGGGATCTCGGGATGCAGCGCGCGGATGCGGCGCAGAACCTCGACACCGTCGAGGCCGGGCAGCATGCGGTCCAGGACGAGCACGTCGGGCCGGTTGCTGCGTGCGAGCCGCACCGCCTCGAGGCCGTCGCCGCACACCGTGACGTCCCAGCCGACCATCTGCAGCGGGAAGCGCAGCAGATCGGCGATGGTGGGCTCGTCCTCGACGACCAGGACGCGCACGGGCCCGCCGTCGGGATGCGACAGCGCGGGCAGGGCGGCGAGGGCGGATCTCGCGGACTCGGTCACGGGGCGCCTCCACGGGGACGGTCGATGCGGGCCTGTCGGCACGGGCGGCCCGGCCGGTGGAGCCGAGAGTAGCCCCGCGCTCCCCGATGAGGGACCGATCCGCCCCGCTTCCGAGCAGGTCACAGCGAACCCGGTCCGCGCGCACAGGACCGGCACAGGTGGGCGGCCTTGCATGGTCGCCATCGGCAGATCGCCGCACGGGACCCGAGGGAGGATCCGGCATGGACGAGGACGGCACGACAGCAGACGGACCCGGAGACGCCGCAGACGGCGGGGTCGACGCCCAGCCCCCGCGGAGCCTCCGCGGGCGGGCGACCGCGAGCGTCGCCGCCCTCGGCGCCGCGACCCTGCTGGTACTGAGCTTCGGCCCCGCGGCGCTGGCCCTCTCCCCCACCGCGTCGGCCGCCGGATCGTCCGGTGTCGCGGACGCCGTGTGGACGACCCCGCTGACCGGTCAGACTCCGATCCTCGCCCTCCCTCCCCGCTCCGCGGAGGAGGACGGGTCCGACGGGTGAGGCGTGGCTCACCTCCTGCGCGGCCGTCGAGGGTGGGAGACTGGTTGCTCCATGGAGTCGCCCGACCGGGCGGCCGACGCAGAAGGAGCGAGGATGTCGCTGTTCGGAGAGCCCTTCACCGCCAAGTGCCTGAAGTCCGGGGTCACCGTCGAGGTCGCCGAGGGGCAATCCCTGCTGCAGGCGCTCCTGGACGCCGGGGTCTCGATGGACTACTCCTGCGAAGGTGGGGTGTGCGGCACCTGCGTGGTGCCCCTGGTCTCTGGCGACGTCGAGCACATGGACGAGTTCCTGATGGACGACGAGAAGGACTCGCAGATGATCACCTGCGTCTCGCGCGGCGAGGGCGAGATCGAGATCGACGTCTGATCGGCGCCGGGCGCTGAGCCCCGCCGACTAGAGCCGCGGCCCCGCCACCACCCAGGCGAGCGCCACCAGCGCGACCAGTCCCGCGGCCGCCACCAGAGCCACCGGGAGCGGCGCCGTCGGCCCCACCACGAGCAGGACCAGCACCCCGAGGGTCGCGACCAGCAGCATCGCCGCGAAGAGCACCGGGCGACCCCCGAGCGGCTTGCGCGAGCGGGCGGTCAGCGCGGACTCGGAGCCGGGTGCGGTGGAGATCGCCAAGGGGTCCTCCTCGGGGGTGCGGTGCGGCATCGGGCGCGGATCCTTCATCAGGGGCTCCCCGGGTGGATCCGTGCGTCGGGGCATGTGACTCATCCTCCGCGGCGGCACCGCGCAGGGCGTCCCCCGGCGGAGGGGTGAGGACCCCGTCTTTGGTCGACGGCTCCACCGGGGCGGTCAGACCTCGGGGGGACGCTCCCCGCAGAGGCACGCGAGCCGCCCCGGGGATCAGCCCTCGACCGCGCCCTGGTCCCGCACCGCCACCTCGTCCCGCACCGCGAGCTCGGCGAAGGCCCCGCCGGCGGCGAGGAGCTCCGCATAGGTGCCGCGCTCGATGATCCGGCCCGCGGAGAGGACCACGATCTGGTCGGCGTCGCGGATCGTCGAGAGGCGGTGCGCGATGGAGATGACCGTGCGGCCGCGGGAGACGGCGTCGAGCGCGCCGGACATGGCGCGCTCGGTCGCGGTGTCGAGGGCGGAGGTCGCCTCGTCGAGCAGGAGCACCGGCGGGTCGCGCAGGATCGTGCGGGCGAGCGCGAGGCGCTGCTTCTCGCCGCCGGAGAACCGGTAGCCCCGCTCCCCCACGATCGTGGCGTAGCCGTCGGGCAGGGCGGCGATGTGGTCGTGGATCTGGGCGATCCGGCAGGCGGCGACGAGCTCCTCGTCGCTCGCCCCCGGCCGGGCGAAGCGGAGGTTCTCGGCGATGCTCGCGTGCAGCAGGTAGGTCTCCTGGGTGACGACACCGAGGCACGCGGCGAGCGACTCGCGGGTCAGCTCGCGCAGGTCGTGGCCGTCGAGGGTGATGCGCCCGGACGAGGGATCGTAGAGCCGGGCGAGGAGGTACCCGGTGGAGGTCTTGCCCGAGCCGGTGGTCCCCACCAGCGCGGTGTGCTTCCCGGCGGGGATCACCAGGTCGATGTCATGGAGCGACGGCTCCTCCGCGCCGGGATAGGTGAAGTCGACGTGCTCGAGGCGCATCTCGCCGCGGGCGCCCGCCGGGTCGAGGTCGATCGCGCCGGGGGCGTCGGTCACGGTGAGCGGGGCGTCGAGGTACTCGAAGACCCGGGTGAACAGGGCGAGGGACGCGTTGACCTGGTTCGCGACCCGGAGCATGCCGTTGATCTGCGGGAACAGGCCCGACTGCAGGGCGATGAAGGCGACGAGCGTGCCGATGGTGACGCCGCGGTCGGCGAACAGCAGATGCCCGCCGAGGAGGTAGGTCAGCGCCGGGAACAGCGCCATCAGCGTCGTGAACACGGCCATGTGCCAGCGGCCGGCCATCTCGGAGCGCACTTCGAGATCGGCGAGCCCGCGGGAGTCGGCGGTGAAGTCGTCCACCAGGGCGCGGGTGCGACCCATGGTCAGGCCCAGCAGGATCCCGGAGACGGACAGCGACTCCTGGATGCCGGCGGAAAGGTCCGCCGCCTTCTCCTGCCGCTGCTTGACGATCGCCCGGCGGCGCCCGCCCACGCGCCGGTTCATCCACACCGCGAACGGCAGGGCGACGAGCGAGAAGAGGGTCAGCCGCCAGTCGAGGGCGAACATCGCGACGATCGCCATGAGGATCCCCGCGCCGCTCGAGACGATCTGGGTCATGACGTTGGTGACCACGGCCTGCATGGAGCCGATGTCGGAGAAGATGCGAGACTGGATCTCGCCGGTGCGGGTGCGGGTGAAGAAGCCCAGCCCCATCCGCTGCAGATGGCCGTAGACCGCGACGCGCAAGTCGTGCATGACGGACTGCCCCACCCGGGTCGAGAGCATCGCCTGGGTGACGCCCAGGGCGCTGGAGACGATGGTGACGGCGATCAGTCCGCCGACCGCCCAGGCGAGCAGGTCGGCGCGTTGCTCGGGCAGTGCGACGTCGACGATCTCCCGCACCAGGAACGGGGAGACGACGCCCGCCGCGGCGCCGAGCACGATCAGCGCGAGGACCGCGACGAGCGTCGCCCGGTACGGCGTGAACAGGGCGAGCACCCGGCGCACATCGGCCTTCTGCCCCTTCGGGAGCCGCTCCTCGGGTCCCCTGCCTCCGCCTCCGCCGCCCATACCCATGCCCATGCCGCCGCCCGGCATTCCGCCGTGGACCATCAGACCCCCTGGTGGCGCGCGACCCGATGCGCCGCGGCCTGTGCGAGGGGGCGCACGGTGACCAGGTCGAGGTTCACGTGGTGCGGGGCGTTCAGGGCATAGGAGATGACGTCGGCGCAGTCCTCGGCGGTGAGCGGGTTCTCGACCCCGTCGTAGACGGCGTCGGCCCGTTCCTGATCGCCGAGCCGCACGAGGGAGAACTCCTCGGTGTGCACCATGCCGGGGGCGATCTCGATGACGCGGACCTTCTCGCCGTTGAGCTCGAGGCGGAGCGCGGCGGCGAGCATGTGCTCCCCGGCCTTGGCGGCGTTGTAGCCGGACCCGCCGGGGTAGGCCTCGTGGCCGGCGACGGAGGTGACGAACAGCAGGTCGCCGCGGCCGCTCGTCCGCAGGGCGGGCAGCAGGGCGCGGGTGACACGCACGGTGCCGAGCACGTTGATGTCGTACATGCGCTGCCACTTGGCGAGGTCTGCCTCGGCGGCCGGCTCGACGCCGAGGGCGCCGCCGGCGACGTGGACGAGCGCGTTGAGCCCCTCGCCGAACAGCTCGCGGACCCGGCCGACGAGGGCGTCGACCGACGCGTCGTCGGTGATGTCGACGCCGAGGACATCGCAGCCGGTCTCGGCGGCGAGCTCCGCGAGGCGGTCCTCGCGGCGGGCGACGGCGAGGACGCGCCAGCCGTCGGCGACGAGGCGGGCGGCGGTCGCGCGACCGATGCCGGAGGAGGCGCCGGTGACCACGGCGGTCAGGGCGGGGGGCGGGACCGGAGACGCTGAAGACGCGGAGGACGCAGGGTGCGCGACGGGGGTGCTCATGGCACCGAGCCTACGTCCGCGGTCCAGCCCGCCCGGCCCCGGTTCGTGAGCTCACCAGGTGCTCTCCGCGTCAGTGCGATGCTCCGCCGGTTCGATCTGCAGGGTGCTGTGGTCGAGGCCGTGGGCCTCGCGCAGCACCTGCTGGGCGGCGTCGAGCACACTGTGGGCGTCGGCCCCCGGCTCCAGCCGCAGGTGGGCGGTGAGCACGTCCATGCCGGAGGTGAGCGTCCACAGGTGCAGGTCGTGCACCTCGGCGACGCCGGGGACCTCCCCGAGGTGGGTCTCGATGCCCTCGGCGTCGAGATGGCGCGGGGTCTCCTGGGCGAGCACCCCGAACACCTCGCGACCCAGCGTCACCGCGCGCACGGCGATGAACGCGCCGATCGCGAGGGCGACGACGGTGTCGGCGAGGGCGCTGCCGGTGAGGGCCACGAGCACCGCCGCGACGATCACGCCGATCGAGCCGACGGTGTCCGCGAGCACCTCGAGGTAGGCGCCCTTGAGGTTCAGGCTCTCCTGCGCCCCGGCGGCCAGCAGGCGCATCACCACGAGGTTCACGAGCAGTCCCAGCACGCCGACGACGAGCATCGGGCCGGTGTCGATCGCCGCGGGGGCGCCGAGCCGGCCGATCGCCTCGATCACCACCCAGACGGCGACGGCCAGCATGACCATCACCGCGAGCAGGGAGGCGAAGACCTCGACCCGGTACAGGCCGAAGCTGAGCCGACTGCTGCGGGCGGTGCGCGCGGCGAGCACGGTCGCGCCGAGGGCGGCGGTGAGGGTGAGGACGTCGGCGGCCATGTGCCCGGCGTCGGAGAGCAGGGCGAGCGAGCCGGTCAGGAGCGCCGCCGCGAGCTCGACGACGAAGAAGCCGCCGATCAGGACGAGGGAGATCGCGAGGCGGGAGCGATGGCGACCGCCGGCGCTGAGCGCCTCCGCGCCGCCGCCGTGGGAGTGGCCGCCGTGGCTGTGTCCCATCAGGCTCCCTCCCCGCGCTCGGGATGGCGCAGCGGTGAGTGCGCCGTGTGGGTGAGGGCGAGGTCCAGCAGCTCGACGACGTGCGGGTCCTCGAGCCGGTAGTACATGCGGCGCCCCTCGCGACGTGGGGCGACGACGCGATGGGCGCGCAGCAGCTTCAGGGCGTGCGAGGTCGCCGACTCGGACTGGCCGGCCGTGAGGGCGAGGTCGTGGACGCACAGCTCCCCGCCGCGCAGGGCGAGCAGGAGCGTGAGCCGGTGGGGCTCGCCGAGGAGGGAGAGGACGTCCGCGACGTCCGCGACCGCGGCGGGCGCCGGCAGGTGCGCGCGGGCGTGCCCGACGGCGGCAGGGTCCACGGCGTCGGGGCCGATCACCGTCACCTGATCATCTGATGAGACGTTCATGCGTTAAGGGTAGGAGTCGCGCTCCCGCGCGGGCAAGAGGGGCTACGCTCACACGGGGGCGGGCTCCCGGTCGCGGGAGGCGTCCAGCAGCTCCTGGATCCGGGAGCGGCAGGTGCCGCAGCCGGTGCCCGCGCGCGTGGCCCGCGAGACCTCCGCCGTGCTCCCGCAGCCGCCCGCGACCGCCGCGCACACGGTCCCCTTGGTGACGCCGTTGCACTGGCACAGGACGTCGTCCTCTGCCATGTCCGCCGCGGAGGCCGCCGGGGCCGCGGCCCGCGCGGCGAGCGGACGGGCGAGCAGGTGCACCGGGTCCCGCGGGACCGGGGTGCGCAGGGTGAACGCGGCGCTGAGCTCCGCCGCGGCGTCCTCGTCCCCCACGATCGTCGCCGCGACGAGGCGCCCCTCGTGCACGACCACCTCGGTGAAGCGGCCGCCCGAGGGATCCGCGAGCCGCACGGACCGCGGGGCGTGCAGGCCGGGCCCCGGCCGCTCGATGCGGCCCATGGTCACGAGCGCGAGCCCCACCGCCTTGACCCGCACCAGGTCCCCGCCCGTCCCGCGCGGCGGCGCGGGTGCCCGCGCCTCCTCTTCCCGCGGCCTCCAGGACTCGACGAGCCGGCGCGCCTGCTCCCAGCCCTGGGCGACGAGCCCGCTCGCCCCCTCGGGAGGCTGGGCGCAGTCGCCGATCGCGAAGACGTCCGGGTCCCCCGGGCAGGAGAGGTCCTCCCCCACCAGGACCCCCACCCCGCACTCGAGGCCCGCCGCCTCGGCGAGCGCCGTCTGCGGCACCGTGCCGGTGCACAGCACGAGGAGGTCCGCGGGCCGCGCCGAGCCGTCGGAGAGGTGCACCGTCTCGAGACGGCCCTCCGGCGCGTCGACGCAGGTCGCGCTCGCCGAGGTGACCACGGTGATGCCGAGCGTCTCGAGCGCGCCGTGCACGATCTCCGAGGCGTCGCGGTCCAGCTGACGCTCCATGAGCCGCTCACGGTGATGGACGAGGGTCACCCGCGCCCCGCGGCCGGCGAGTCCCGTGGCGACCTCGATGCCGAGCACGCCCGCACCGAGGACGACGACCTCGCCGCCGCCCTCGCAGCGGCGGAGGATCCGCTCGGCGTCGTCGAGGTCCTTCAGCGGGCTCACGCCGTCCACGAGCGGCGACTCCTCCGCGGCGCCCCCGGGCGCTCGCAGCCCGGGGACGTCGGGGATCCGCGCCGCGGAGCCCGTCGCGAGCACCAGACGGTCGTAGGGATGCGCCTCCCCGAGCTCGTCGTGGACCAGGTGCGAGGCCCGGTCGATGCGCACGGCCCGCACGCCGCGCAGCACGCGCGCCCGCTCCGGCCCCACCTGCTCGAGGGCGAGCGCGGCGGGATCCGCCTTCCCGGCGACCACCGAGGAGAGCTGGACCCGGTTGTAGGGGTCGTGGTCCTCCTGGCCGAGCACCGTCAGGCGCGCCTGCGGATCCGCCGCCGCGAGATCCGCGGCGACCCGGGATCCGACCATGCCGTGGCCGATCACGACGATCCTCATACGATGCTCCTCTGCTGGACGGTGACCACATCGGGGACGGGGACGGGCCGGGGCGCGGGGAGCACCTCCAGCGCCGTCACCTTGAAGCCGGGCATGCCGGAGAGCGGATCGGTCGCGCTGCCCGTGAGCAGGTTCGCGCTCCCCTCCCCGGGGTAGTGGAAGGGCATGAAGACGGTGTCCGGCCGGATCTCCTCGGTGACCTCCGCCGGCACCCGCAGCTCGCCGCTGCGGGTGCGCAGCAGCACCTCCTCGCCGTCCTCGATGCCGAGGAGGTCCGCGAGCAGGGGGTGCATCTGGGCGAAGGCCGCGGGCCGCGCGGCGAGCAGGGAGGGCACCCGGCGGGTCTGCGCCCCGGACTGGTACTGCTCGAGCAGGCGCCCCGTGACCAGGTGCAGCGGGGCATCGGCCCGGAGCGGATCGGCCGGGTCCTCGTGGGTCACCGGGAGCAGGCGGGCACGGCCGTCGGCCGTCGGGAAGCCGTCGAGCAGCGCATGCGGCGTCCCCGGATGGTCCGGGCCGGGGACGGGCCAGTGCATCGACCCCTCGCGGTCCAGCCGCTCATGGCTGAGACCGGAGTAGTCGGCGCGGCCACCCTCGGAGGCCCGGGCGAGCTCGTCGAACACGGCGGAGGCCTCGGCCGGGAAGCCGGTCGGAACGCCGAGCCGCGCGGCGAGCTCGCGGAGGATCCACAGCTCGCTGCGCGCCCCGCCCGGGGCCTCCCGCGCCCGACGGCGGCGGATCACGCGGCCCTCGAGGTTTGTCATCGTGCCCTCCTCCTCCGCCCACTGGGTGACGGGGAGGAGGACGTCGGCCAGCAGCGCCGTCTCGGACGGGACGGTGTCCATGACGACGAGCAGGTCGAGCGCGGCGAGCCGCTCCCGCACCCGGGAGACGTCCGGCGCGGAGACGACGGGGTTCGCCCCGCACACGAGAAGCGCGGAGGGACCGCCCTCCGTGCCGAGCATGCCGAGCAGCTCGACGGCGGGGACGCCCGGGCCGGGCAGGGACTCCGGGTCCACGCCCCAGACGGCGGCGACATGCGCCCTGTCCCCCGGGTCGGTGATCTTCCGGTAGCCCGGAAGCTGATCCGCCTTGAGCCCGTGCTCGCGACCGCCCTGCCCGTTGCCCTGGCCGGTGAGCGGGCCGTAGCCGGAGCCGCGACGGCCCACGAGGCCCAGCAGCAGGGCGAGGTCGATCGCGGCGGTGACGGTCGCGGTGCCCTGGGTGGACTGCTCGACCCCGCGGCCGGTGAGCACATAGGCGCCGCGACCGCCGCGGGACGGGGAGGCATCGGCGAGCATCCGCGCGACCTGCCGCAGCCGCCGGGCGGGGACCCCGCACACGGCCTCCGCCCGCTCGGGCCACCAGGCGGCGGCGCTCGCCCGCAGCGACTCGAGGCCCGTGGTGCGCGCGGCGACGTACTCGTGGTCCACGAGGTCCTCCGCGAGCACCACGTGGAGCAGGGCCAGCAGCACCACGAGGTCGGTGCCGGGCACCGGGGCGAGGTGCACGCCGGCGCCCTCCGCGGTGAGCGCCGCCGTCGCCGATCCGCGCGGGTCCGTGACCACGAGGCCGCCGCGGGAGCGCACGCCCTCGAGGTGCTGGACGAAGGGCGGCATGGTCGCGGCGAGGTTCGAGCCGAGCAGCAGCACGCAGTCCGCGCCGGCGAGGTCCGGGAGCGGGAAGGGCAGGCCGCGATCCAGGCCCAGCGAGCGGTTCGAGGCCGTCGCCGCGGCGGACATGCAGAAGCGGCCGTTGTAGTCGATGAGCCGCGAGCCGAGGACGACCCGCGTGAACTTGCCGAGCGCGTAGGCCTTCTCGTTGGTGAGCCCGCCGCCGCCGAACACGGCGACGGCATCCGCACCGCAGCGCTCCCGCAGCTCGTGCAGGTGGGTCGCGACGTGGTCGAGGGCCACGTCCCAGCCGACCTCCCGCAGCACCCCGTCCGCGCCGCGCAGCCGCGGCGCGGTGAGCCGGTCGGGGGCGGTGAGGACCTCCGCGGACGTCCATCCCTTGCGGCACAGGCCGCCCTGGTTCGTGGGGAAGTCACGGCCCTCGACGGTGAGCACGGGCCCGCCGTCGGCCCCGCCTCCCGCGGCGGCGGTGAGCGTCTGCGCGCACTGGAGCGCGCAGTAGGGGCAGTGCGTCGCCGTCCCCGACGGGGCGGCGCCTGCGGGGTCGCCGCCCGCGGGGGCGCTCGGAGTGCTCGGCATGGGCCGAGCGTGCGCGGCGGGAAGGACTTGCGTCGGCCCCGGGTCACCGCCCGGGACGCCGGGTCACGATCCGGTCACGGGTCCGCCGGGATCTCGCCGCCCGGGCCGCCGCCGCTCGGCTCAGGTGCCCTGGAGGTGCGGGGCCTCGTCGACCGAGAGGTCCCCCGAGACGCGGCCCCGGGACAGGCGCCCCATGATCGCCGCGATCGCACCGTCGCCGGTGACGTTCGTGGCGGTGCCGAAGGAGTCGATCGCGATGTACGAGGCGATCATCAGCCCCACCGCGGCCTCGCTGAAGCCGAGCATCGAGGAGAGGATGCCGGCGGCCGCCATGATCGCGCCGCCGGGGACGCCCGGTGCCGCGATCATCACCACGCCGAGCATCAGCACGAAGCCGGCGAGCGCCCAGATGTCGATCGGCATGCCCGTCACGAGCATGATCGCCACGGAGAAGGTGGTGATCTTCAGCGTCGAGCCGGCGAGGTGGATGGTCGCGCACAGCGGCACCACGAAGCCGGCGACCGCCTCGGGCACCCCGTTGCGCTTGGTGCACTCGAGGGTGACCGGGATGGTCGCGGCGGAGGAGCTGGTGCCGAGCGCTGTCATGTAGGCCGGGGCCATGGTCCACAGCATCCGCAGCGGGTTCTTCCCCACGGCGAGCCCGGCGACGGTGTACTGCGCCAGGAGCACCACCACGGTCATGGCGAACACCAGCAGCACCACGGCGAGGAAGGTGCCGATCACGGTCCAGATCTGGCCGTTCATGGTCAGGCCCAGGAACATGCCGAAGATGTAGACCGGCAGCAGCGGGATGATGACCGCCTCGATGGTGCGCACCACGATCGTGCGCAGCTGCTCGAAGCTCTCCTGGAGGGCGCCGCGGCGCACCAGCGTCAGGCCGATGCCGAGGCAGAAGGCGAGCACCAGCGCGGTCATCACCTCGAAGACCGGCGGGATCTCGATCGAGAAGTACGGGGCGATCGCGGAGTCCTCGGGGTTCTCGAGGCTCACCACCTCAGCGCCGTCGAGCATCCCCGGCAGCACCAGCAGGGACAGCGCGAGGGCGAAGAAGCCGCAGACGATCGTGGAGAGATAGGCGACGCCCGCCGTGGCGGCGAGCAGCTTCCCGGCACCGCGGCCGAGCTCGGCGATCGCCGGGGTCACGAGGCCCACGATGATCAGCGGGATGAGGAAGCCGAGGAAGCCCGAGAAGAGGCCGTTGAAGGTGGTGAAGACCCGGGCGATCGCCTCGGGCATCACCAGGCCCAGCAGGATGCCGAGCACGATCGCGACCGCGATCCGCGGCAGCAGGCCGAAGCGGGGACGACGCGGAGCGGCCGGGCCCGCGGGGTCGGGAGCGACGGTGCTCTCGGCAGGGGTGTCGACGGAGTTCATGGCAGTCCGGTTCAGGAGGAGGGGGGCGAGACCGCCACAGGCTACTGGTCCGGGAGACCGCCCGAGGTCCGGGCCGATCGTCACCCCTTGCGGCATGCCTCGCGGATGGCTACTGTCGCGCGGGTGTCCGTGCACTGGAGGGTCGCCGTCGCCGCCTTCCGGCAGTACTCGACCTACCGTCTCGCCACCGCCGCCGGGGTGTTCACCAACTCGGTGTTCGGACTGATCCGGGCCTCGATCCTGTTCGCCGCGATCGCGACGGCCGACGGCGAGCTGGCCGGGTACACCGCACTGCAGGCCGCGACCTACGTGTGGCTCGGACAGGCGCTGCTCGCCCCGATCGAGGCCTTCGGGACTCGCGAGGTGTCGCAGCGGGTGCACCAGGGCGACATCGCCGTGGACCTGCTCCGCCCGGTGCCCTTCCTGACCCTCTTCTACGCGCAGAAGCTGGGCCGCTCCTCCTTCCTCCTGCTGGGTCGCGGCCTGCCGCCGCTGCTGATCGGCGCCCTGATCACGGGCCTGGCTCTGCCCGAGGATCCGCTGTCCTACCCGCTGGGGCTGCTCTCGCTGCTGCTCGCGATCACCCTCGCCTTCCTCGCGGACATGCTCGTCAACCTCGCCGCCTTCTGGCTCGTGGAGACCCGCGGCCTGTCGGTGGTGTACATGGCGGTGATGAACCTGCTGTCGGGCTTCCTGATCCCCATCGTCTGGTTCCCCGACTGGTTGCTCGCGATCGCGCGCGCCACCCCCTTCCCCTCGATGATCCAGACCCCGATCGACACCCTCTCGGGGCGGATCCCCGTCGCGGAGGCGGCGGGCCTGGTCGCGGTGCAGGCGGGCTGGATCGCAGTGCTCGCCCTCGCGGCCTGGGCCGTGCTCCGCGCCGGGGTGCGCAGCCTGGAGGTGCAGGGTGGCTGAGCGCACCGCCCCTGCCGGCCGGCTCGACCCCGCGGACCGGCCGGTCTCGACGCCGCGGATGATCTGGATGCTGTACGCCTCCCGGATCCGCTCGCAGGCGACCTTCCGCACCAGCTTCCTCGCCGACGTGCTGGGCCAGCTGCTCGTGGTGGGCATCGAGTTCCTCGAGCTGTGGGTGATCCTCACCCGCGTCGGCACCCTCGGCGGGATGACCCTCGCCCAGGTCGCGGTGGTCTACGGGCTCGGTGCCCTCGCCTTCGGCCTCGCCGACATGTTCTTCGGGGAGACCGACTCGCTCTCCGCCGCGATCCGCTCGGGGAAGCTCGAGACCCTGCTGCTGCGCCCGGTGCCGATGCTGCTGCAGATCTCGAGCCTGGACCTGTCGCTGCGGCGCATCGGCCGGATCGGCGTGGGCCTGGTCATGTACGTCGCGGCGCTCGTCGTCGCCGACTTCTCGCCCCGACCGGAGACGCTGCTGCTCGCCGTGATCGCGCCCCTCGCGGGCGCCGCGATCTTCAGCGGCCTGTTCGTGCTCGCCGGGGCCCTGCAGTTCTGGCTGATCGACGGGCGCGAGTTCGCGAACGCCTTCACCTACGGCGGCAACTACGTCGCCACCACCCCCGGTGCGGTGTTCGCCCTGCCGCTGCGGGCCTTCTTCACCTTCGTCATCCCGGCGACCCTCGTCGCCTACGCCCCCACCCTCGTCCTGCTGGACCTGCCCGGTCCCGCGCTGATCCCGACGTCGGCCGGCTGGGCGGGCGCGCCCGCCGCCGTACTGGTGTGGATCGTCGCGGCCGTGCTCTGGCGGGCGGGGGTCCGCAGATACACAGGAGCCGGCGGATGAACACCCCCGAACCCACCCGACCCGATGCCGCCACCGCCCCCGCCTCCCCCGCCGTCGTGCTGGAGGACCTGCGCCGTGACTACGCGGTCCGCGCGGCCGAGCCGGGCGAGCGTCGGCGGCGCCGACGGATCGTGCGCGCGGTCGACCAGGTCTCCCTGCGCATCGAACGCGGGGAGGCGGTGGGTTTCGTCGGCGCCAACGGCGCCGGGAAGTCGACCACCATCAAGATGATGACCGGGATCCTGCGGCCGACGGCGGGTTCGGTGCGGGTGCTCGGGCGCGATCCGGTGCCCGAGCGGCGCCGTCTGGCGCGGGAGATCGGGGTGGTCTTCGGGCAGCGCTCGCAGCTGTGGTGGGACCTGCCGCTGCGGGAGTCCTACGGGATCCTCGGCGCCATGCACCGCCTCACCGAGCGGCAGCGCGAGGCCCGGCTCGAGCGGCTCGTCGAGGGCCTGGGCCTGGCGACCTTCCTCTCCCGCCCGGTGCGCCAGCTGTCCCTCGGCCAGCGGATGCGCGGCGAGGTCGCGGCGGCGCTGCTGCACTCCCCCGAGCTGGTGGTGCTCGACGAGCCGACGATCGGCCTGGACCTGGTCTCGAAGGAGGGGCTGCGGCGGTTCCTGCGCGAGGACCGCGCGGAGCGGGGCTCGACGCTCTTCCTGACCACCCACGACATGGGCGATGTCGAGCGGCTCTGCGAGCGGATCGTCGTGGTCAGCGAGGGGACGGTCGCCTACGACGGCTCCCTCGAGGACTTCCGCCGCCACCTCGGCGCGCCGCGCGAGCTGATCGTCGACCTCGCCGCCCCGCGGGATCACCTCGAGCTGCCGCCCGGGGTGCAGGAGTCCGGGGTCGAGGCCGACGGGATCCGGCATCGGCTCCGCTTCTCGGGGCAGGAGCACACGGTGCCGGGGATCCTCGCCGCGATCGGTGCCCAGGCGGAGGTGCGCGACCTCTCCCTCAGCGAGCCCGCGATCGAGGACCTGGTGCGGCGGATAGCCCAGAACGGCCCCACCGCCTGACCGATCCGGGCATCTCGCGTCGTCGTCACACGCCTTCCCCTCCCACCTGCGATGTCACAGACTGGGCGGGGACATAATGGACGACTACCCCGCGAGAAGGAGGACCATGGCCCGCTCATACGCCACCGTCGGCCAGATGCTCACCTATGCCGTCGACCGAGCCTCCTCCTCCCCGGATCTCGAGAACTGGTCCGAGCGCAATGTGCGCGTCGAGGTGATGCTGCGCCACATGCTCGAGTTCGTGCTGATGTCCCCGCGCAGCCGCGACGCCTTTCTGCGCGTGGTGGGTCGCACGGAGCACACCACCGGCTCGATCACGGCCGCCCCGCGGCTGCGTCGCTCCTCCCCAGACCTCGTCGCCGAGCTGCTCCCCTCGGACACCGAGAGCGACGACGGGGCGCGCCTGGCGATCTCGCTGCGCGTCGGCGGGCCCTTCTCGACCGCCCAGCTGCAGCAGATGCGGACGGCGCTGGGATCCTCCCCGCAGCATCTGCTGCTCGCGATCGCCCGCCACACCGATCGGGCCGAGCTCGACGGACCGGTGCCGGACGGCGTCGTCGCCACCAGCTGGGCGCGCGTCGGCCGCCGCATGCCGAAGGCGGATCCCGGTCACGCCCATCTCTGGGAGACCCTCGGCGAGGTCGGCGAGAACGCGGGCCGACCCGTCGTGCAGTTCCCCGTGGACGCGAAGCGCCTGCTCACCGACAAGGACACCGCCCGCGAGTTCCGCGCCCACCTCGACGTGCTGCACCACGCCTCCCGGACCCTGTTCGGCACCAGTCCCCGCTTCTCCACCCGCCGCGGTCAGACCGACGCCCACCTGCAGGCCGGCGTGGGCCGCACCCGCACCGGCCTCGAGTTCGCGGAGACGGACCACGGCTCCCCCGTGCACTTCCTGCGCACCGGCCAGTCGCCGGTCCCGCTCGGCATCGGCGCGCTGGTGGACGAGGCGGACCGTGCCGACGCCGAGGAGCGGCTCGCGCAACTGTCCCGGCGGACGGCCTGGCGCACCGAGGCCGGCTCCCCGCCTGAGACGGGCGAGCTGATCGGCGAGCCCGCCTCCTCCGCCGTCGAGGGCGCCCGGCTGCTGCTGTGGGCGGTGCTGAACCCGATGCTGCTGCGCGACCGCGGCTTCGACCTCGCCCCCGCCCGCCGCCAGCCCGCCCTGACCGCGACCTCCTTCGGGGTGCGCCTGGTGCAGCGCGGCGATGACTCCGGCACCGAGTACCGCCTGTGGGTGGGCGGCTCGCGCGAGTGGCGGAATCTCATCCCGCGGGTCACCCGCGAGGAGACCCCGGACCGGCCGTCCGAGACCTACGCGGTCGCGCCCCGCAAGAGCCAGTCGACGGCGGACTTCGTCTGGGAGGTCCACAAGGCGCTGCGCTCGCTGACGATCCGCTGAGGTACGGTCCCGGGCCCGCGGCCCCCGTCCCTCCAGCGCACAATGGAGCCATGGTGACCCCCGAGGAGACGCAGGTCCTGCACGGCGAGTACAAGGTGCGGGGAGGGAAGCTGGTCGCGGTCGACGTGACGGCGGCAGACGGCCGGATCGCCTCCGCGCACGTCTTCGGCGACTTCTTCCTCGAGCCCGACGAGGCGCTCGAGGACCTGAACGCCGCCCTGAGGGGCATGCCCACCGAGGCGACCGCCGCCGAGCTCGCCGCCGCGATCACCGACCGCCTCGCCGGGCGCCCCGAGCCCGTGCAGATGATCGGCTTCGACGCCGAGGCGGTCGCGATCGCGGTGCGCCGCGCGCTCGGGCACGCCTCGAGCTGGGAGGACCTGACCTTCGAGGTGATCCCTCCCGTCGTGCTGCCGCCCGTGATGCACGTGGCGCTCGACGAGGTGCTGCCGCTCGAGATGGTCGCCGGTCGGCGCGGGCCCACCTTCCGCCTCTGGGACTGGGACTCGCCGCTCGTGGTGATCGGCTCCTACCAGTCGCTGCGCAATGAGATCGACCCCGAGGGCGCGGCACGGCACGGCATCGGCGTGGTGCGGCGCATCACCGGCGGCGGCGCCATGTTCATGGAGCAGGGCAACTGCATCACCTACTCCCTGGTCGTCCCCACCTCGCTGGTGGAGGGGCTGAGCTTCGAGCAGGCCTACGCCTATCTCGACGACTGGGTGATGGGCGCCCTCGCCGAGATCGGGGTGAAGGCCCGCTACGTGCCGCTCAACGACATCGCCTCCGAGCAGGGCAAGATCGGGGGCGCGGCCCAGCGCCGTTTCGCGGGCGGCGTGCTGCTGCACCACGTGACGATGAGCTACGACATCGACGCCGCCAAGATGGGCGAGGTGCTGCGGATCGGCCGCGAGAAGCTCTCCGACAAGGGCACCCGCAGCGCGAACAAGCGCGTGGACCCGATGCGCTCCCAGTCGGGACTGGCCCGGGAGCGGATCATCGACGGGTTCCTGGACTACTTCCGCGCCCGCTACGACACGGCAGAGTCGACCTACACCGAGGACGAGCTCGCGCGGGCGCGGCAGCTCGTCGAGACGAAGTTCGGCACCGAGGAGTGGACCGCGCGGGTGCCGTGACGCGACAGCGCTCACACTGCCGACGCCTGCGTTGCACCGCTCCGCAGACCTGGAACAATGTCCCGCATGACCGACACCGCATCGCGCCCTGACGCCCAGACCTCGATCCCCGATCGTCCCTCCCTCGAGGGCCTCGAGGAGAAGTGGGACGGCGTATGGAGCGAGCAGCAGCTGTACGCCTTCGATCCGGAGACCACCCGTGATCAGGTGTTCAGCGTCGACACCCCGCCGCCCACGGCCTCGGGTTCCCTGCACGTCGGCCATGTCTTCGGCTACTCGCAGGCGGACATGATCGTCCGCTACCAGCGCATGCGCGGGAAGAACATCTTCTACCCGCTGGGCTGGGACGACAACGGCCTGCCCACCGAACGCCGGGTGCAGAACTACTACGGCGTGCGCTGCGATCCGTCGCTGCCCTACGACCCTGACTTCACGCCCCCGCAGGAAGGCGGCGACAACAAGTCGGCGAAGGCCGCGAACCAGCTGCCGATCTCCCGCCGCAACTTCATCGAGCTGTGCGAGCGCCTCACCGAGATCGACGAGAAGTCCTTCGAGGACGTCTTCCGCGCCCTCGGCCTCTCCGTCGACTGGAACCACGGCTACCAGACCATCAACGCCCACTCCCGCGCGACCTCCCAGCGAGCCTTCCTGGAGAACCTCGCCGCCGGCCAGGCGTACCAGTCCGAGGCCCCCACCATGTGGGACGTCACCTACCGCACCGCCGTCGCCCAGGCGGAACAGGAGGATCGCGACCGCGAGGGCGCCTACCACCGCCTCGGCTTCACCCGCACGGACGGCTCCGGCGAGAAGGTCGTCATCGCGACCACCCGCCCCGAGCTGCTACCCGCGTGCGTGGCCCTCGTCGCCCACCCCGACGACGAGCGCTACCAGGGCCTGTTCGGCACCACCGTCACCTCGCCCCTGTTCGGTGTCGAGGTGCCCGTGCTCGCCCATCCCCTCGCCCAGCCCGACAAGGGCGCCGGCATCGCGATGATCTGCACCTTCGGCGACGCGAACGACGTCACCTGGTGGCGCGAGCTCGAGCTGCCCACCCGCTCGGTGATCGGCCGCGATGGCCGCTTCCTCCCGGAGACGCCGTGGATCACCTCCCCCGAGGGGCAGGCGAACTACGCCGAGCTCGCCGGGCTCACCGTGTTCAGCGCGCAGAAGCGCGTGGTGGAGATGGCGACGGAGTCCGGCGACCTCACCGGCGAGATCGAGAAGATCTCCCACCCGGTGAAGTTCTACGAGAACGGCGACAAGCCGCTCGAGTTCGTGACCTCCCGCCAGTGGTACCTGACCAACGGCGGCCGCGACCAGTCCGAGGGCGGCCTGCGCGATGCGCTCATCGCCCGCGGCAAGGAGCTGACCTGGCACCCCGCCCACATGGAGTCCCGCTACCGCAACTGGGTCGAGGGCCTCGCCGGTGACTGGCTGATCTCCCGCCAGCGCTTCTTCGGCGTGCCCTTCCCGGTCTGGTACGGCGTCGGCGCCGACGGCGAGACGGACTACGACGCCGTGCTGACCCCGTCCGTGGACCGGCTCCCGATCGACCCGACGATCGACGTGCCCGAGGGCTTCACCGAGGAGCAGCGGAACCAGCCCGGCGGCTTCGTCGCGGACCCGGACATCCTCGACACCTGGGCCACGTCCTCGCTCACCCCGCAGCTCGCGGGCGGCTGGAACTCCGACGCAGAGTCCGATGGGCTCTTCTCGAAGGTCTACCCGATGGACCTGCGCCCCCAGGGCCACGACATCATCCGCACCTGGCTGTTCTCCACGATCGTCCGCTCGCACCTGCAGCAGGACGCCCTGCCGTGGAAGCATGCCTCGATCAACGGCTGGATCCTGGACCCGGACCGCAAGAAGATGTCCAAGTCCAAGGGCAACGTCGTCACCCCCATCGGCCTGCTGCAGCAGCACGGCTCCGACGGCGTCCGCTACTGGGCCGGCCGGGCCCGCCAGGGCGTGGACACCGCCTTCGACGAGGGCCAGATGAAGATCGGCCGTCGTCTCGCGATCAAGATCCTCAACGCCTCGAAGTTCGCGCTCGGCTTCGGCGAGGCCCCCGCCGATCCGGCGGGCCGCCTGGCCGCCGATCCCGCCGTCGTCACCGATCCGCTGGACCGGGCGCTGCTGGCGAACCTCGCCGAGGTCGTCGAGCAGTCCACCGTCGCCTTCGACGACATGGACTACGCGCGGGTGCTCGAGCTCGTCGAGCCCTTCTTCTGGGCCTTCTGCGACGACTACATCGAGCTGGTCAAGGAGCGCGCCCACGGCAACTCCGCGACCGGGCAGGCCGGAGCGGACTCCGCGCGGGCCGCGCTCGCGATCGCGCTCGAGGTGCAGCTGCGGCTGTTCGCCCCGGTGATCGTCTTCGCGACCGAGGAGGTGTGGTCGTGGTGGCGGGACGGCTCGGTGCACACCCAGCCCTGGCCCGAGGCCGCGCCCCTGCGCGAGGCCGCCGCGGGGCAGGACGCCGCCCTGCTCGACGCGGTCGCCCAGGCCGCGATCGTGGTGCGCCGCCTGAAGTCCGATGCGAAGGTCTCGCAGAAGACGCCGGTGCTCTCCGTGACGGTGCGCGCCCCGCAGGCCACGGCCGCACACCTCGAGGCCGCGCGCGACGACCTGATGGCACTGGGCCGGATCGAGACGCTCGAGATCGTCGGCGGTGAGGTCGAGGGCATCACCACCGAGGACGCCGTGCTCGGCGAGCCGCCGGTGAAGCAGCCGCGCGGCGGCCAGGGCGCCGCGTCCTGACCGGGGGATCGATCGGTCCCCGATGAGTGCTCGCACCTATCGCAGCGGGTCGGCGACGATTCTGCGCGTCGTCGGCCCGCTGATCGCCGTCGTCGACATCCTCGTGTTCGTGCCGCTCCCGGTGCTGCTGTGGCTCTCGAGCGAGGACGCCTCGGTGCTGGTGATGCTGCTGTTCGTCCCGATCGGCGTGATCGCCGGGGTGTTGCTGTTCCTGGCGGGACAGCGCTCCTCGGTCACGGTCAGCACGGAGGACGTCTCCTGGCGGACTCTCACCAGCGCCCGCCGCACGGTTCCCTTCTCGGCGGTGCGCGGGGTGGAAGTGCCCACGGCACGGCGGGGTCCCACCGGGGTGCGCCTGCACCTGCTGGACGGGAACATCGTGGCCGTCGGCGCCGTGGCCATGTCCTCCGGAGAGGGCGGCAACTCCGCCGACGGCGGCTACCTCCGTGCCGCGCAGGCGATCACTGCGGCGCACGCCGCGTGGTGGGCGCGCCACCCCGGCCACCGCTGAGGCGGATCCCGGCCGACGAGCCGCTCCGCCCCGGGGCCTCGCCCCCGAGGGCGAGGGTCATCAGTCGAACGGGTTCAGGGAGCTGACGGTGCTGCTGACCGCACTGCTCGCGCTGTCCCAGGCACCGGAGGCATCCGAGATGGCGTCGTCGATGTCGTAGTCGCTGGGGGTGAAGGTGTTGACGATCTGATTGGGGTGGATGGCGAGGCTCGTACTGCCGCCCAGCCCGAGCTCGACCGCGAGCTGCCCGCCGACGTTCACCGAGATCTCGTCGGTCGAGACGGTCGCGCCGGCGGAGGCTCCGGCTCCGGCCCCGGCCTTCTCGCTGATCGACGTCGAGGAGGAGAACCATCCGCCCGGACTGGTGCTCTCGTAGGTCTGAGTGACCTGGCCGCCGGCGAAGGCGTTCGCGCCGCCGCCGATCGTGAACCCGTTGGCCTGGCCGTCCTCGTTCCGGGTGACGTGGGCGTAGCTGTAGGCGTTCGCGTTGGCGCCGACGTAGGCGTCGGTGGTGATGGTGCTGGAGGACCCGAAGGGCCCGTCGAGCGTCGCGCTCTGCGAGGCGTACAGGCCCGAGCCCGCCTTCGCGCCGTACGAGTAGCCGTCGGGCCCGACGGTGCCGCCGGCCTCGACGTACGCCTCCGCCCCGACCCGGTGGCTGGTGGTGAGCCCCGTTCCGAAGGGTCCGTTCAGCTGGGTCTCGACCCCCGCCTCGAGGCTCCCACGGGCGCCGATGGTCGCAGTGGTGTTGCCGTACGGGTCGGTGGTGACGTTGGTGCCCGCGCTGTAGTTCGCCCCTGCGTGCACGTCCACGTAGCCGGCGTCGTTGCTGATCTCCTGACCGGGCAGGAGCTCCGGGTTCCAGGTGAAGTCGTCCCCGACGGGGCGCTGCTCCCCGAAGGTGGTGCCCCGGGTCGAATAGCCCTGGTCGCCGTAGAAGAACGGCGGGGCCGGGGGACCCGACGGCGTCGGCAGGGGGAAGGGCGGGAAGGACGGGAAGGGCCCACCGGGGCCGAGGGGACCGAAGGGGCCGGGGAGCGGGAAGGGGAAGGGCAGCGGCAGCCCGAAGGGGCCGTGTCCTGGTCCTGCCCCACGGCCGTTCTCGGAGGCGCTGTCCTGCTCTTCGGCGTGCTCGCGCAACTGGTCGGCGCGCGCCTGCAGCTCCTCGGCCCGCGCGGAGATCCCCGCCCGCACCTGGGAGGTCCACCGCTCCCGGAAGGCGTCGGCGTCGGGCCCGTTCCAGTCGACCGAGGCGATCAGTGCCGAGGTGGTGCCGAGGAGGTCATGCAGCGTGCCCGCCTCGCGCCGGCAGGCCTCCGCCTGCGTGCGCAGCTGCTCGGTGTCTGCTCCGAGGAACCCGCTCATCTCGTCCCCTCCCCTGACCCGCCCCGTCGGCGGATGCTCGTCCCTGATCTGAGAAGGAGCCTAGGGCGGATGCCCGGCACCGCCCATGGGGAGCACTCCCCATTCCGGGCGACGGGCGGTCAGCGCACGATCTCGCGGCGGCCCGCGTCGACGCGCCTCGTCCAGCCGCGGCGATCGAGATGCTCGAGCAGCGGGATCGCGACCCGGCGCGTGGTGCCGAGCGCCTGCCTCGCGGCCGAGGCGGTGAAGGGCTGCTCCAGCCGGGCGAGCTCCCGCATGGCGAGAGCCGCCGCGGGCGGCAACAGCACCACCTCGCCCGGCAGGCGGAGGATCCTGCCCTGCCGGGCCGCGGCGGCGAGCTGCTCCGGTCCGAGACCCAGGGCGGCGAGCTCCTCCGCCTCGGGGGCCGCGAAGGGCGCGCCGCGCAACCGCTCCTCGAGCCGGGTGATCGACTCCTCGGCCTGACCGAGCCCTCCCGCACGCACCGGATCGACGAGCCGGCCGTCCCGCTCGACGAGGCTCGCGGCGCGCAGCAGGCTCGGGAGCAGCGCGGGGCCGAGCGCGGCGGGCAGCGGCGGGGTGGCGGGCCCTGCGGGTCCGGCCCGCGTACCGGTCCGGGCATCGTCCCGGCGGGCGGCGAGCGCGTCGAGGGCGGCCTTGAGCGGCAGCCCGGCCGAGAGCGGACGGGCCGTGTGCTCGGCGTCGACCAGCTCGGCGAGACGCCGCGACCAGGCCACCTGCGCCTCGCGGTCCACCAGCAGATCTCCTGCGCGCGCGATCCCCTCGGGCAGCGGGTCCGGGAGGCGGACCCCCTGCCGGACGAGCCGCCCGGACGGCACCGCCCCGTGGCGGAGGATGATCCCGGCGGCATCCCCGTCGGCCCCGATCCCCGCGAGCGCAGCGGCCCGACGGGCGGCGTCCCCACGACGGGTCAGCACGGGCGGGTCGACGTCGAGCACCAGAGCGCCGCCGAGCAGCGGGTGCTCGCCGCTGCCGCGCAGCACGATCCGGTCGCCGCAGCGCAGCGGCAGCGGCCGGTCGAGGGTGAGGCGGGCGTGGGGACCGCCGAGGGGACGCAGACGCACCGGCACCGCGGCGGTGCCCGCATGGGCGACGAGCTCCGCGGGCGCCGCGCCGAGGTCGCCCAGCGCGCCGCAGAGGTCGACCCGGGCGTCGACGACACCGATCAGATCCCAGGCCCCGGGGGTGAGCAGGGCGTCGCCGCGGTGGATCGAGCCGGCCTCGGCACCGCGCAGGTTCACGGCAGTGCGCCGCACGGGTCCGAGCTGCTCGGCGTCCTCGCCGCCGGACTGCAGGGCGCGCACGGTGGTGCGTCGCGCCTGGCCCGCGCCGACCAGGTCCAGCTCATCGCCGACCCGCAGGGTGCCCGCGCCGAGGGTGCCGGTGACCACGGTGCCCGCGCCGGGGAGCGAGAAGGAGCGGTCGACCCACAGGCGCACGTCGGCGGTCTCGTCGGGGGTCCGCGCTCCGGCCACGACCTCGTCGAGCACCTCGCGCAGGGTCTCCATCCCCTCCCCCGTGCGGGCGGAGACCGCGACCGCGGGGACGTCCGCGAGGCCGGTGCCCGCGAGCTCCTCGCGGGCGCGGGCGGTAACCTCGAGGGTCCGGTCCGGGGCGAGGTCGGTGCGGGTGATCACGAGCAGGCCCTGGTCGAGGCCGAGGGCGGCGATCGCGTCGCGGTGGTCGGAGGACTGAGCGCTCCAGCCGCCGTCGGCGGCCACGACGAAGCAGACCAGCGGGGCGGGGCCGAGGCCCGTGAGCATCGTGGCGAGGAAGCGCTCGTGCCCGGGGACGTCCACGAACGCGATCTCCCGCCCGGAGGGGAGTGTGGTCCCGGCGAAGCCGAGTTCGATCGTGAGTCCGCGCCGCCGCTCCTCCGCGAGGCGGTCCGGTTCGATGCCGCTCAGGGCGCGGACCAGGGTGGACTTGCCGTGATCGACGTGGCCGGCGGTCGCGATCACCTGGCTCATGGGGCGGGGGTCTCCGCCTCGAGGCGGGCGCGGGCGGCGAGCACGGCCCGCTCGACGGCGCCGTCCTCGGCCTTGGGCACGCAGCGCAGGTCGAGCAGGCAGGCGCCGTCGCGGACGGTGCCGACCACGGCCGGATCGCCGGTGCGCAGCGGGGCGGCGAGCTCCTCCTCGAGCGCGACCGCCCAGCCGGGCAGGGGCACCCCGACCCCTCCCCCGCCGCCGACGCGCCCGTCGTGCGCCCGCAGCTCCCCGCCGAGCCGGGCGGCGAGGCGCGCGCTGCGCTCCCGGAGCGCCTGCGGATCGGCGCGCAGGGCGGCGAGCACCGGCGGGACGGGCCCGCGGAGGGTCGCCTCGAGGGCGGCGAGGGCGAGCTTGTCGGCGCGGACGGCGCGGGCGAGGGGGTGACGGGCGAGGCGCGCGATGATCTCCGCCCGCCCCAGCAGAATCCCCGCCTGCGGCCCGCCGAGGAGCTTGTCCCCGCTGGCCAGAACCAGGTCGGCGCCGGCCTCGAGGGCGCCGGCGGCATCGGGCTCGGCGGGCAGGGCCGGTTCGGGGCGCAGCAGGCCGGACCCGAGATCGGCGATCAGCGGCAGGTCGTGCTGGTGGGCGATCGCGGCGAGCTCCGCGATGCCGACGCCGCTCGTGAATCCCTCGAGGCGGAAGTTGCTCGGGTGCACGGTGAGGATCGCGCCCACGCCGGGGCTCCCCTCCGCACCGCCGTCCGCTCCCGTCGGTCCCGCAGCGCAGGCTGCCCGGAAGTCCTCGGCGTGGGTACGGTTGGTGCTGCCCACCTCGCGGATGCGCACCCCGGTGGAGGCGACGAGATCGGCGAGGCGGAACCCGGCGCCGATCTCGACGAGCTCCCCCCGGCTCCACAGCACCTCGCGGCCGCCAGCGAGCGCGGTGGTCGCGAGCATCAGGGCGGCCGCCGCGTTGTTCACGACCAGCGCGTCCTCGGCGGCGGGGCAGGCGGCGAGGAGCGCCGCGCGGGCGGCGGCACCACGCCGGGAGCGCATCCCGGTTGCCAGGTCGAGCTCGACGTCGGTGTATCCCGCGGCCTCCTGGAGGGCCTGGCGGGCCGCGTCCGAGAGCGGAGCCCTGCCGAGGTTCGTGTGCACGAGCACTCCGGTGGCGTTCAGGACGGGGCGCAGCGATCCGGCGGAGCGGGGGGCGAGCGCGGCGAGCACCGCGTCGCGGACGCCCTCGGGGGCGATCTCGCCGCGTCGGGCGCGGTCCTGCGCCCCCTGGACCGTGCGCCGCAGCGCGGCCGCGCCGAGGCTCGCCCCGGCCGCGGCGATCTCGGGATCGGCGAGCAGATGGTCGGTGCGGGGGATCCGGCGGCGCGGGTCCTCGCCGATGCCGGCCCCGGGGCCGACGCCGGCGCTCGACGATGATGCGCGCACGGGACCTCCTCGTCGCGCTGCTCGCGCGGGCGGGGCCGACGGACGTCGACCGCGGACGGTGTGGCGGAGGCGGACGGGAATCGAACCCGCCGGACCGAGATGCTCGGTCCCACCAGTTTTGAAGACTGGGGCGACCACCAGGGCGCAGACGCCTCCGTCGCCCACGCTATCACCGCCTTACCTGCCGCTTCACGGGGACGGCTAGGCTCGGGGCATGGTTGCCGACGACCTCCCCCCGACCGCTCCCGACACCGCTCCGGCGGCGGTCGGCGCACCTGCTCCTGTGGTCCCCGCGCTGCCGGGTCCCCGGATCCGCCTGACCACCATGGCGCACGGCGGCGGCTGCGCCTCGAAGCTCCCGCCGGGCGAGCTCGAGGACGTCGTCCGGGGCCTGAGCGGGCAGCGGTACGACCAGGTGATCGTGGGGCTCGACGACGGCGACGACGCCGCCGCGGTGCGGATCGGCGGACCGGACGGGGACACCGCCGTGCTCTCCACCGCGGACTTCTTCACCCCCGTCGTCGACGACCCCTACGACTGGGGGCGGATCGCGGCCGCGAACGCGCTCAGCGACATCTACGCGATGGGGGGTGAGCCCGTGGTCGCGATCAACCTCGTGG
This sequence comes from Brachybacterium sp. J153, assembly GCF_036311905.1. Lineage (NCBI taxonomy): Bacteria > Bacillati > Actinomycetota > Actinomycetes > Micrococcales > Dermabacteraceae > Brachybacterium > Brachybacterium sp. J153. The sequence goes on from NZ_JAZDCH010000023.1 coordinate 30,450, forward strand.
GGTGGCCCCGCGGGGTGCTGCCCTATGAGCTGCTGCAGGAGGTGCTCGGAGGCGGTCTCGCGATCGCGCAGCAGGCCGGGGTCCCGGTCATCGGCGGCCACTCGGTGGACGATCCCGAGCCGAAGTACGGCATGGCCGTGACCGGCACCGCTCCGGCGAATCGCCTGCTGCGCAACGATGCCGCGGAGCCGGGTCTGCCGCTCACCCTGACCAAACCGCTCGGGGTGGGGCTGCTGAACAACCGCATGAAGACCACCGGCGAGGTCTCCGCCGCGGCGATCGAGGTGATGACCACGCTGAACCGCGAGGCGTCCCGGGCGGCGCTGGCCGCCGGAGCCCGCGCGGCGACGGACGTGACGGGATTCGGGCTGCTCGGGCACCTGGCGAAGATGGCCCGGGCCTCCGGGGTCGGCGCCGTGATCGAGCGGGCCGCGGTGCCGCTCGTCGACGGGGCGGCGGAGGCGCTGCGGGACGGCTTCGTCTCCGGCGGGACGCGGCGGAACCTCGACTGGGTGCGGCCCGGGGTCGAGGCGGGTCCCGGGATCACCGAGGACGATCTGCTGCTGCTCGCCGATGCACAGACCTCGGGCGGGCTGCTCGTGGTCGGCGAGGTGCCCGGATACCCGGTGATCGGCGAGACGGTCGCGGGCTCCGGGATCCGGGTGCGCTGACCGAGCTCCCGCCGCCCGCTCAGCCGACGGTGGTGATCGAGTCGTCGGTGATGCCGGCGGCGCGGCGGGCCGCCAGGCGCGCCTTCTGCGGCTCGATCACGCGACGCGGGTCCTTCACGGACTCGAGGCCGGCGTGCAGCACGCCGAAACGGGTCAGCGCCGAGGCGGTGAGCAGCGCGGCGCCGCTCGCGACCGAGAGCGCACGGCTGCGCCGCCCCAGCAGCGCGCCGATCCCGCCGACGACGGCGAGGCGCTCCGCCCAGACGAGCAGCTGCCCCGGGGCGCCGGTCTCGAGCGGCTCCCGTTCGAGCGGGTGCATCGACTCCTTCATCCGGTGCATGCTCACCACGTCCCCCGCGACCCCGGCGACCGCGAGCAGCCGCGCCGGTCCGGCCTCCTTCGCCGGGGTGGTGACCATCGCGGCACCGCCCGCGGCGAGGCTCGCGGAGGAGGCGAAGAGGGCCGGGAGGTGGCCGCGGCCGGCCTCCCAGGTGGGGACGACGGTGTTGCCGAGCAGCGCCCCGGTGTACGAGGCCAGCAGCGGGGCGAGGACCGCCTGGCCGACGGAGGCGGGACCCTCGGCGGCGTGCAGCAGCGGGCGCAGAGTTCCGAGCGGCAGCCTCTCCCCCGCCAGGCGGTCGACCTCGACCGCGCCGAGCACCCCGGAGAGCGAGCCGAACCCGCCCACCACCCAGGTCCCCAGGCTCATGGGGCTCGTGACCTTCACGGTCCGCATCATGTTCAGGAAGCGCTCGGGTCTGCCGAGGTCCTCGATGAGCGCGACGGTGCCGAGCCCGATCGCGCCCAGCGCCACCAGCCGGGTGTTGCGGCGCAGCAACGGCCTGCCTGTGGTCTGCGCGCCGAAGGCCAGCAGGGCGGAGCCGCCGGCGACCCCGCCGAGGAACAGGTACGCGGCGATCGGGGCCTTCCACGGCGGGGCCTTGACGACGGGCCGGCCGTAGTAGGAGTCGTACTCGCCGGACCGCTCGATCTCGACGTCCTCGACGACGGCACCCTCGCGGGACCCGTCGCCCATCCCGACCTCGCCGAGGCCGCGGCGACGGCGGCGTCTCCCGCCGCCGCGGCGTCGGGGCTGCTCCGGCGGTCGGTCGGCGTCGAAGGCGGTGAGGCTCATCGGCGCGCTCCCAGGAAGGACAGCGCGACGGCCGCGACCATGCCCGCGGCCGCGAGGCCGGTGCGGGCGTAGGTGCGGGCCAGGGACTTCGTGGGCACCTGCGGGTCCGGCGGGAGGCCGTAGACCTCGGGCTCGTCCAGCAGCAGGAACACCGAGCCGGTGCCGCCGACGCCGTCCCGCGGGTTCGCGCCGTACAGCCGTGCCTCGGTCATGCCCCGCTCGTGCAGGTCGGCGACGCGCCGCCGGGCCTCGGCGGTGAGATCCGGGTGCTCGCCGAAGGTGATGGACTGCGTGGGGCAGGTCGCGGAGCAGGCGGGCTGCTCGCCGTCGACGAGCCGGTCGTAGCACAGCGTGCACTTGCTCGCGGTGTTGCGGCGCGGGTCCTCCTCCTCGCGCACGGCGAAGGGCGAGACGGTGCCGTCGTCGCGGCGCTCGATCACCCCGAAGGGGCAGGCGCTGACGCAGGTGCCGCAGCCGTTGCACACGTCCTGCTGGACCACCACGGAGCCGAACTCGGAGCGGAAGATCGCGCCGGTCGGGCACACGTCGAGGCATCCGGCGTTGGTGCAGTGCTTGCACACGTCCGAAGACATCAGCCAGCGGAACTCAGGGGTGTCCGGCGGGGTGCGGTCCGCCTGCGCGATGTCCCCGGCGGGCATGGCGCCGCGCGGTCCGGTGCTCCTCGGCCCGATCCCCGGCATGCCGAGGCTGACCAGCTTCCGCCCGGACTCGCGCGCCTCCTCGATCCGCTCCCGGCCCTGCTCGACGAAGGCCACGTGGCGCCAGGTGTTCGCGCCGAGCTCGCCGGTGTTGTCGTAGCTGGAGCCGAGGATCTCGAGGTTGCCGTCGATCGGGTTGCGGTTCCACTCCTTGCAGGCCACCTCGCAGGCCTTGCAGCCGATGCAGATCGAGGTGTCGGTGAAGAACCCCCGGCGCTCGTGATCGTGGCCCCAGCCGGCCTCCGCCGCGGGTCCCTCGGGTCCGGCGAGCAGGCTCATCGGTTCCTCATCTCCTTCATCGTCGGCTCCCCCGTGGGGACGGCGGTCGCCTCCTCGGGACCGCGCACCTGATGCGCCGTCCCCTCGACGGCCGGTCCCGCACCCGGCGCACCCTCGGCCCCGTCGACCTGCGGGTGCAGCGCGGGGATCAGCCCGGCCCGCCGACGGTACTCCCGGACCAGCTCGGCCCGGCCGGCGCCGCGCGGCCGGCGCCCGGGGAGGATCGTGCAGGCGTTGTTCTTGCTGTTCTGGATCTGGGTGTTGGCGTCGAGGTTCATGCCGATCAGGTCGTTCGCCCCGTCCCCGGTCACGATCGCCTCGCTGCCCTGCCCCCAGTGGAAGGGCAGGCCGATCTGATGGACGGTCCGCTCCCCCACGCGCAGCGGCGTCATCCGCTCGGTGACCAGCACCTTCGCCTCAATGGCATTGCGCGCCGAGATAATGGTCGCCCAGCCGTAGGGCTCGAGTCCGAGCTCCTCGGCGAGTTCCGGGGAGACCTCGCAGTACATCTCGGGCTGGAGCTCGGCGAGATAGGGCAGGAAGCGGCTCATGCCGCCCGCGGTGTGGTGCTCGGTGATCCGGTAGGTGGTGAACACGTACGGGTAGACCTCGCCGCTCGCCCCCATCGCACCCGCCGAGCTGAGGTTGTCCTCGTCGCGGAAGGTGACGCGCGTGGGGTTGGACTGCTGCGCGTACAACGGATTGCGGATCATCGACTCGGGCGACTCGTAGTGCGTGGGCATCGGCCCGTCGACCATCCCGGTCGGGGCGAAGAGCCAGCCCTTCCCGTCGGACTGCATGATGAAGGCGTCGGTTCCCGCGAGGGCCGCCGCGCCGCCCTTGCTCGGGTCGCCGGGATCGTCGGGCCGCTTGGTCGGCGGGAAGTCGGGGACGTCCTTGCCGGTCCACGTCCCGGCCTCCTCGTCCCACCAGACCCACTTCTTCCGCTCGCTCCAGGGCCGGCCGGCCGGATCGGCGGAGGCGCGGTTGTAGAGGATCCGACGGTTCGCGGGCCAGGCCCAGCCCCAGTCTGCCGCGGTCTCGTCCTGATCCTGTCCCGGGGTGCGCCGGCGTGCCCGGTTGACCCCGCCCGCCTGCACGCCGGCGTAGATCCAGCAGCCGCCCATGGTCGAACCGTCGGCCGCCATCTCCCCGAAGGAGGCGAGCGGCTGACCGGCCTTCTCCCCGGTCAGGTGGCGGCCGTTGATCTCGGCGAGGACCGCCTCCGCATCGGGCTCGCCGTGCTCGTCGACGGGATAGTCCCATGTCAGATCCAGGATCGGTCGATCGCGCGGATCGGTAGAGTCGCGGAGCTTCTCGCGGATACGGCAGCCCAGGTCATACATGAACTCGAGGTCGCTGCGCGCATCACCGGGCGGATCCACGGCCTTGTCGCGCCACTGCACCAGGCGCTGGGTCTGCGTGAAGGAGCCGGCCTTCTCGGTGTGGTTCGCGGCCGGGAGGAAGAACATCTCGGTGCCGATCTGCTCCGGGGACAGCTCCCCCGACTCGATCTCCGGCCCGTCCTTCCAGAAGGTCGCGGACTCGATCATGTAGAAGTCCCGCACCACCATCCACTTCAGGTGGGTGAGCCCGAGGCGCTGCAGGCGGCCGTTGGCCGAGCCGACGGCGGGGTTCTGGCCGAAGAGGAAGTATCCGTCGACCCCGCCCTCGAGCATCCGCATCACCGTCTGGTACGTGCCGTGGGCGCCCGTGAGCCGGGGCAGATGGTGGAAGCCCCAGTCGTTCTCGGCGGTGGCGTGCTCGCCCCACCAGGCCTTCAGCAGGTTGACGGCGTAGACGTCCGCGTTCGCCCAGAAGCCCTTCTGCTCCTTCCTCCCCACGGAGAGGACGTACTCGGCGAAGTCGTCCTGGCCGGCCTTCGGCATCGGCAGGTACCCGGGGAGGATGTGGTAGAGCGTCGGGATGTCGGTGGAGCCCTGGATGGTGGCGTGGCCGCGCAGGGCCATGATCCCGCCGCCCGGACGGCCCATGTTCCCCATCAGCAGCTGCAGGATCGCGGAGGTGCGGATCATCTGCGCACCGCCCTGGTGCTGGGTCCAGCCGAGGGCGTACGCGAACATCGTCGTCTTCTCGCGACCCGAGTTCTCCACGATCGAGCGCGCCAGGAACTCGAAGTCCTCCGGGGAGATGCCGCAGGTGTCCTGCACCATCTGCGGCGTATAGCGCGCGTAGTGGCGCTTCAGGATCTGGAAGACGGTGCGCGGGTGCTGGAGGGTCTCGTCGCGCTCGGGGAGACCGCGGGCGATGCGGTCCGGATCCCCGGCGTACGCCCAGGTGGAGTCGTCATAGGTGCCGGTGTCCGGGTCGTAACCGGAGAAGAGGCCGCCGAGGTCCTCGGGATCGCCGTACTCCTCGGAGATCAGCGTCGAGGCGTTGGTGTAGGCCCGCACGTACTCGTCGAAGAACAGCTCGTTCTCGAGCACGTGCCGGATCACGCCGCCGAGCAGCACGATGTCGGTGCCGCTGCGGATCGGGATGTGCCGGTCCGCGTTCGCCGAGGTGCGGGTGAAGCGCGGATCGATGTGGATCACGCGGGCGCCGCGCTTCTTCGCCTCGATCACCCACTGGAAGGCGACGGGGTGGGCCTCGGCCATGTTCGAGCCCTCGATGACGATCAGGTCAGCGTTGGCGAAATCCTGCACCGTGTTCGTGGCCCCGCCACGACCGAACGAGGCTCCCAGACTGGGAACCGTGGCGGAGTGTCATATGCGGGCCTGGTTCTCCATCTGGATGGCGCCCGCGGCGGTGAAGAACTTCTTGATCAGATAGTTCTCCTCGTTGTCGATGGTCGCGCCGCCGAGGCTCGCGATCCCCATCGTGCGCCGCAGGGGGTGGCCCTTCTCGTCGACGTCCTCCCAGTGCTTCCGGCGCGCCTCGAGGAAGCGGTCCGCGATCATGTCCATCGCGGTGTCGAGGTCGAGGTCCTCCCACTCGGTGCCGTACGGCCGGCGGTAGCGGACCGTGGTCTGGCGGAGGGAGGAGTTGGCGAGCTGCTCGCTCGCGGCCCCCTTGGGGCAGAGCCGACCGCGGGAGATCGGGGAGTCCGGGTTGCCCTCGATGCTGAGGACGCGTCCGTCCTGGTGGTGGACGCGCTGGCTGCAGCCGACGGCGCAGTAGGGGCAGACGCTGTCGACGACACCGTCCGCCGCGGCGGTGCGCGGCGCGATGCTGCGGGTCCGCGCGGAGGTGACGGCGGTGCCACGACCGGTCGGATCCGCTCCGCGAAGCTGCCGGATCACCGGCCAGTCGAGGAACGTGGTGCGAGCCATGGCGCCGACACTACCAGCGCGCACGGCGCAGGGCAGGGACTCCGGGCAGGTTCCCCTGCTGGTCAGGAGGAGGCGGGGCCCGACGGGCCGGACTGTTCCGGGGAGGAGGGGTGCTCCTCGCGCAGCCGCTCGTGGTGGCGGATCACCTCGGTGACGATGAAGCGCAGGAAGGCCTCGGCGAAGACGGGATCCAGGCCCGCCTCGTCGGCGAGGGAGCGCAGACGCTGGATCTGCTGCTGCTCGCGGTCCGGATCCGCCGGGGGCAGGCCGTGGGCCGCCTTGAGCACCCCCACCCGCTGGGTGTGGGCGAAGCGCTCGGCGAGGAGGTGCACGAGGGCGGCGTCGATGTTGTCGATGCTGCGGCGCTCCCCGAGGAGCAGCTCACGGGCACGCTCGACGTCGTCGGGCACGAGCGGGGCGGGACGGTCTGCGCTCATCAGGCCGAGCGATCCTGGCGCTCGCGGTCGGCGCGCTCGCCGTCCTTCGCGGTGACCATGAGAGGCGCGCGCCCCTCGGTGACCACCCCGGCGGTGATCACGACCTTCGCGACGTCATCCCGCGAGGGCACCTCGAACATCACCGGCTGCAGCGCCTCCTCGAGGATCGCGCGCAGACCGCGCGCCCCGGTCTCGCGGGCGATCGCCCTGTCCGCGATGGCCTCGAGCGCCGACTGCTCGAAGTCGAGCTCGACACCGTCCAGCGCGAACATCTTCTGGTACTGCTTCACCAGGGCGTTGCGCGGCTCGGTCAGGATCGAGATGAGGGCCGGCCGGTCCAGGTTCGTCACGCTCGTGATCACCGGCAGGCGGCCGATGAACTCGGGGATGAGCCCGAACTTCAGCAGGTCCTCGGGCAGCAGCTTGGAGTAGATCTGCTCCTGCTCGAGAGGGGTGTGCAGCTCCGCGCCGAAGCCGATGCCGCGCTTGCCGATCCGCGAGCCGATGATGTCCTCGATGCCGGCGAAGGCGCCCGCGACGATGAACAGCACGTTCGTGGTGTCGATTTGGATGAACTCCTGGTGGGGGTGCTTGCGCCCGCCCTGCGGGGGCACCGCGGCGACCGTCCCCTCGAGGATCTTCAGCAGCGCCTGCTGCACGCCCTCGCCGGACACGTCGCGGGTGATCGAGGGGTTCTCGGCCTTGCGCCCGATCTTGTCGACCTCGTCGATGTAGATGATGCCGCGCTCGGCCTTCTTGACGTCGTAGTCCGCGGCCTGCAGCAGCTTCAGCAGGATGTTCTCGACGTCCTCACCGACATAGCCCGCCTCGGTCAGCGCGGTCGCGTCCGCCATGGCGAAGGGAACGTCGAGCATGCGCGCGAGGGTCTGGGCGAGATAGGTCTTGCCGCAGCCGGTGGGCCCGACGAGCATCACGTTGGACTTCGCGACCTCGACCGGGTCCTCGTGGCTCCCGGCCTCCTCGGCCAGGGCCGCCGCCGCGGTCTTACCGCCGTGCGTACCGGCCTCGGCGTCCTGGGCGCGCAGACGCTTGTAGTGGTTGTAGACGGCGACCGAGAGCGCGCGCTTGGCGGGCTCCTGGCCCACCACGTACTCCTCAAGGAAGTCGAAGATCTCGCGGGGGGCGGGCAGCGGCGCCTGCTCCTCGGCGGCGGGCTGCGCCGCCTGGATCTCCTCCGCGATGATCTCGTTGCACAGTTCGATGCACTCTTCGCAGATGAACACCCCGGGACCCGAGATCAGGCGCTCCACCTGCTTCTGCGACTTGCCGCAGAAGGAGCACTTGAAGACGTCCGTCCCCTCGCTCGTGCGGGCCATCTGCGTGTCCTCTCGTCAGGTGGTCGGGGGTCTGCGGGGCCGATGCCCGGCAGGGCGGTCCTCGCGGTGGAGGACCTCGTCCACGGTACCGTGCGGGGCCCCGCGGATGCGGGAGGCCGCGCCCGGGGACGGAGGCGTGCCGGACGGGGCGGGGGCCAGGGCCCCCGCCCCGTCGGACTCAGCGCGCGACCTGGGCGCGGGGCTCCTTGCGGGAGGTCAGCACCTGGTCGACCAGGCCGTACTCGAGAGCGCTCTGGGCGGTGAGGATCTTGTCGCGCTCGATGTCCTTGCTCACCTGCTCGGCGGTGCGGCCGGAGTGGTGGGCGAGGGTCTGCTCGAGCCACTCGCGCATGCGCATGATCTCGTTGGCCTGGATCTCCAGGTCGGAGGCCTGGCCGCCGCCCTGACCGCCCATGGCGGGCTGGTGGATGAGGATGCGGGCGTTCGGGAGCGCGAGGCGCTTGCCCGGGGAGCCCGCGGCCAGCAGCACGGCGGCGGCGGAAGCCGCCTGGCCCAGGCACACGGTGGTGATGTCGGGCTTGATGTACTGCATCGTGTCGTAGATCGCGGTCAGCGCGGTGAAGGAGCCACCGGGGCTGTTGATGTACAGCGTGATGTCGCGGTCCGGGTCCTGGGACTCGAGCACGAGCAGCTGCGCCATCACGTCGTCGGCGGAGGCATCGTCCACCTGCACCCCGAGGAAGATGATGCGGTCCTCGAAGAGCTTGGTGTACGGGTCCTGGCGCTTGAAGCCGTAAGCGGTGCGCTCCTCGTACTGCGGGAGCACGTAGCGGCTGGTGGGCATCGGGGTGGTGCCCGCACCGACCTGCGCGGTCGGGACGGACGGCAGCGAGCCGTAGAAACGGGGGTCGAAGGTCACGAGGTCTCCTGGCGTGGGGTGGTGTCTGCGGGTGACGGGGCGGGCGGGAGGACGGTCAGTCGTCGGTGCCGCCGCCGCCGGTGACGTCGCCCGAGCCGCTGACGATCTTGTCGATGAAGCCGTACTCGAGGGCCTCGGCGGCCGTGAACCAGTGGTCGCGGTCGGAGTCGGCGTGGATCTGCTCGACGCTCTTGCCCGTCTGCTCGGCGATCAGCTCGGCGAGCTGCTGCTTCATGGAGAGGATGAGGTCGGCCTGGATCTTGATGTCGGTGGCGGTGCCGCCGAGGCCGCCGAGCGGCTGGTGCATGAGGACCCGGGTGTGCGGGGTCGCGTAGCGCTTGCCCTTGGTCCCGGACGACAGCAGGAACTGCCCCATCGAGGCCGCCATGCCCATGCCGACCGTCACCACGTCGGGCTTGACGAACTGCATGGTGTCGTAGATGGCCATGCCCGCGGTGATGGAGCCGCCGGGGCTGTTGATGTAGAGGTAGATGTCCTTGTCGGGATCCTCCGCGGCGAGCAGCAGCAGCTTCGAGCAGATCGCGTTCGCGTTCTCGTCGCGCACCTCGGAGCCGAGCCATACGATGCGCTCGCGCAGCAGGCGCTGGTAGACGTTGTCGTCGAGCCCCATGGGGGTGTCCCCCATGGCGCCGCGCGGCGCGGAGGTCCTGGTGTTCTGAGAGGTCACGGTGTCTCCTTCAGGGCGGGATGGACGATGGCTCGACTCTAGGCGGTGCGCAGGGCGCCTCGGGGGGCTGTTCGCCGCAGGCGCACTGGCCGACGGCGCGAGGGCACCCCGTCCGCCGCTGTGTCCGACGGTTCGCCGGATCGTCAAGCCGTCCCTCCGTCTGGTCACGTCTGGTCGACCTGACGCAAAGACCCCGTCAAGTCCCCTGCCCGGCTCCCCCAAAGCCCTTCGGTCAGGCGCGCACCGGCCCCTACGGTGAATCCATCACCCACGGTGACGCACTCACCCCGACAGCGGTGGTCGCACGATCCAGCACGACATCCCCGGTCGACGTGACCGGCCCGGAAGGAACGAACCGCACTCATGGCCAAGCACAACACCCACCGGACCCCCGGTCTCGCCCGTACCCCGATCGCCGGCGCCCGCAAGGCTGCCTACGGCGTCGGCGGTGCCGCGATCCTCGGTTCCGTCCTCGTCGGCACCGCCTTCACCGGAGGCGCCGCCCAGGCCGCCCCGGCGGCCCCCGCCGCTCCCGCGCAGTCCGCCCCCGCCGCCCAGACCGCGGCCCCCTCCGCCGCCCTCGATTCGACCGAGAAGCTCCGCTGGGGCTCGCGCGGCGACAACGTCGAGGACCTGCAGAAGGCGCTCAACGACAACGGCGCCTCCCTCGAGGTCGACGGCGTCTTCGGCAAGCGCACCCACGCGGCCGTCAAGGATTACCAGGCCGCGAACGACCTGCAGGTCGACGGCGTGGTCGGCCCCCAGACCCGTGGCGCGCTCAACGGCGGTTCCTCGACTCCGGTCGGCGGCTCCGCCTCCGCGTCCTCCTCCGAGGGCTCCTCCTCCTCGAGCAGCATCGTCGACGCGGCCCGCTCGGCCGTCGGCACCCCCTACTCCTGGGGCGGCTCCAGCCTCAGCGGCATGGACTGCTCCGGCCTGGTGAACTTCGCCTACGAGGCCGCGGGCATCGACCTGCCCCGCTCCTCCGGCGCGATCGCCGACGGCGGCCGCACCATCTCGCAGTCCGAGGCGCGCCCCGGCGACATCGTCGCCTGGCCCGGCCACGTCGCGATCTACGCCGGCGACGGCCAGGTCATCGACGCCTCCGGCTCGAAGCAGCGCGTCGTCGAGCGCTCGATCTGGGGCAACCCGACCTTCGTCAGCTACCGCTGATCCCTCCGGCTCCGCCGGCTACGGGCCCGATCCCCTCGAGGGGATCGGGCCCGTCCCGCATCCCGGGCGGAATCCTTGACCTCCTCACGACCGCGGGAGCAGGCTGAAGGACCCGAGGGTCCGCCACCCCGCCACCGCGGGTCCCGCCATCCCGAGCGCACCAGGAGCAGACATGGGCAAGGTCGCCTACGGCTTCACCGCCTCGCTCGACGGGTTCATCGCGGGCCCCGGCCACGACATGAGCTTCCTCTCCGACACCCCCGCGGCGCCCGGCGGGGCCGAGAGTGCGGCCGAGCGGCAGGCGGCCGACGAGGCGGAGCTCGCCGGACTCGCGGCAGCCGTCGGCGTGATCATCTCCGGACGGCGCGGCTACGACGCGGCCCGCGAGCAGGCGGGCGAGCGGGACGAGCTGACGGCGGAGGCCTACGGCGGGGCCTGGTCCGGCACGGAGATCATCCTGACCCACCGCCCCGAGGAGCTCGCCGCGGATCCCTCGGTGATCGCCCTCGACCTGGACGTCCGCGAGGTGATCTCCCGGGCCCGGGAGATCGCGGGGCCCCTCGACGTCCAGATCATCAGCGCCGACATCGCCCGGCAGGCCCTCGAGCACGATCTCGTCGACGAGCTGCAGGTGTGGACCGTGCCGATCTTCCTGGGCGACGGGGTGCGGATCTTCGACGTGCCGGGCGGCCGACGGGTGCGCTGGGAGGCGGCCGGCACGATCGGCACCGATCCCGAGAACTGCGGGCGCCTCTACCGGCCGCGCCGCCGCTGAGCGGCACGATCCTGGTTCTCAGCGACCCTGCCCTGCACTGCCCTGGGCAGACGGACGGGCCGCCCTCCCCGGAGGGAGGACGGCCCGTCAGTGCCCGTCCGCGGACGGGAGAGGACTCACTTCTCGGAGTCGGCGGCCTCGTCGGCCTCGGCCGGGGCCTCGTCCTCGTCGGACTCCTCGGCCGCGGCCTCCTCCTCGGCCTCGAGACCGAGGTCGAGCACGTCGCCGGAGGCGTTCTTGACGGTCACCTCGCGCAGCGCGACGTCGAGGGCCTTGGAGCGCTGCACCTCGCCGAAGATCTGCTCGAGCTGACCGGACTGGGCGAGCATCTGCAGCAGCTGGTTCGGCTCGATGCCGTACTGCTGGGAGAGCTGACCCATGTAGTTCATCAGGTCGTTCTGGCCGACCTGCACCTCGCGGGTGGCGTTGAGCTCGTCGAGCAGGAACTGGGCGCGGATCGCCTTGACGGTGTCCTCGCGGATCTCCTCGCCGTGCGGGTCGCCCGCCTCCTTGCCCTCGTTCTGCAGGTGGGTGAGGACCTCGTCCTCGACCAGCTGCTCGGGCACCGGGATCTCGAGCTCCTCGAGGAGCTTCTCGAGGAGGGCGTTGCGGGCCAGGGCCACGCGGTTGCCCGCGGCGTCGGCCTCGGCCTGGGTCTTCAGGTCTTCCTTGAGCTCGTCGATGGTGTCGAACTCGGAGGCCATCTCGGCGAACTCGTCGTCGGCCTCGGGCAGCTCGCGCACCTTGACGGACTGGGCGGTGACCTTGATGGTCGCCTCCTCGCCCGCGCGCTCGCCACCGGCGAGCGTCGAGGTGAAGGTGGTGTCCTCGCCGGCCGAGAGGCCGATGAGCGCCTCGTCGAGGCCCTCGAGCATGTTGCCCTCGCCGATCTGGTAGGAGACGCCCTCGACGGTCTCGATCTCCTCGTCCTCGATGGTCGCGACCATGTCGAGGGAGACGAAGTCGCGATCCTCGGCGGGGCGGTCCACGCCCACAAGGGTGCCGAAGCGCTCGCGCAGCTCGGTCAGGCGCACCTCGACGGCGTCGTCGTCGACCGCGGGCTCCTCGATCTCGACCTCGAGGGTCGACAGATCGGGCAGCTCGATGTCGGGGCGGACGTCCTGCTCGACGGTGAAGATCAGGCTGCCGGTCTCGGTGCCGTCCAGGCCCGGGACCTCGTTGACCTCGACCTCGGGGCGGCCGACGGGCTTGAGCTCGGCCTCGGCGGCGGCCTTCTGGTAGAAGTCCGGGAGGGCGTCGTTGACGGCCTCCTGCATGATCGCGGGGCGGCCGAAGCGCTGCTCGACGAGCGTGGAGGGGACCTTGCCCTTGCGGAAGCCGGGGATCTGCACCTGGTCGGCGATCTTGGCGGTGGCGGCCTCGACGGCGGGCTTCAGCTCGTCGAAGGGCACCTCGACGGTGAGCTTCACCCGGGTGGGGCTGAGCTTCTCGGACTCGGTCTTCACTGGTCAGGTCTCCCTGTGGATCGTGGATCGGTGGACTGCTGTCACGGATGCCCGGGGCTCGCGCGCGGTGGCGACCGGCAGCGGAGTCGGGGTGACAGGATTTGAACCTGCGACTTCCCGCTCCCAAAGCGGGTGCTCTACCAAGCTGAGCTACACCCCGGAGGGCAACCCAGGGAATGCTACCCGCTCGCCCGCACTCGCATCGGATGCGTTCGAGGCCCCTGTGAGGAGATGCATGTCGCGCGGCGCACAGCAGAGGTGCTCCCGGCCCGCTGATCTGGTTGAATGGTCCGGTCATGCGGGCGTAGCTCAATGGTAGAGCCTCAGTCTTCCAAACTGATTACGCGGGTTCGATTCCCGTCGCCCGCTCCAGACCACGGGCCGCGGCCTCCCTGGACAGGGAGCCGCGGCCCGTGCGCGTCCCGTCCGCTCTCGCGGCCGCCGCTCGTCAGGAGCCGACGGCGCGCGCGACCAGCTCCGCGATCCGCTCCGCGGCGGCGTCGTCCACCTCGGCGACCCCGAAGGCCGTCGGCCACATGCTGCCCTCGTCGAGGCGCGCAGCGGCGTTGAAGCCGAAGCTCGAGTAGCGCTCGTCGAACGTCGAGGAGGGGGTGAAGAAGCACACCACCTCGCCGTCGAGCGCCCAGGCCGGCATCCCGTACCAGGTGCGGGGGTCGAGCTGCGGGGCGACGCGGCCGACGATCTCGTGTCAGCAGGGCGGTGCGCTGCCGCGGCACGAACACCGCCGGCGCGACCGCGAGGCGCTCCCCCAGGAGCTCCACCGCCCCGACGACGTTCTCGAGGAACTCGCCCGCCTCGCGTCGGCGGATCATCGCCTCGAGCTGCGCCGGGTCGCGGGCGGCACGGCGGAGCACCTCGGCCTCCTCCTCGGCGAAGACGCAGCCCGCAGCGCGCAGGCGCCGGACCGTCGTGTCGTCCCCGGGATCGACCATCCCCTCAGTCTCCCCGCAGCCGCCACGCGCCGCCAGGCGCACGCCGGACGGCCGCGCGGACGGATCTCACGGCGCCGCTGCCCGGCGCCGTCCCCCGCGCGTGACACGATGGAGCGATGACCTCGTCCCCGTCCGCCGCGCCGTACCGCTTCCCGATCGCCCCCCGCTATGCGGGCATGGAGTCGTCCCCGCTCAAGGACATCTTCGCCCTTGCCGCCCGCGAGGACGTGGTCTCCTTCGCCGGTGGGATCCCGGACCCGGAGCTGTTCGACCTCCGGACGGTCACGGCTGCCTACGACTGGGTGCTCGCCCATCAGGGCAAGCGCGCCCTGCAGTACGGCGTGAGCGAGGGCGAGCGGGAACTGCGCGAGCAGGCGGCGCGGCGCCTCTCCCGGGACCTCGCCACCGACGCCTCGCAAATCCGGATCACCTCGGGCTCGCAGGAGGGGCTGTTCGTCGTCGCGCAGGCGCTGCTCGAGCCGGGCGACGTGGTGCTCGTGGAGTCCCCGACCTACCTGGCCGCGGTCCAGGCGTTCTCCGTGCACGGCGCCCGGATGATCGGCGTGGCGACCGACGACGACGGCGTGATCCCCGAGGCGCTCGAGGAGGCGATCCGCACGCATCATCCGCGGATGGTGTACCTGATCCCCACCTTCCAGAATCCGACCGGCCGGACCATGCCCGTCGGGCGCCGGCAGGCGGTCGCCGACGTGCTGCTGCGCACCGACGTGCCGCTGGTCGAGGACGACCCCTACGGCGCGCTGAGCTTCACCGGCAGCACCTGGGCGCCGATCGCCGCGCTGCCCGGCATGGCCGAGCGGACGATCCTGCTGAACTCGATGAGCAAGCTGATGGCGCCGGGCGTGCGGATCGGCTGGATGCGGGCGGAGGGTCCCGTGCGGGACACCCTCGCGGTCGCGAAGGCCGCGATCTCGATGCAGTCCTCCGTGGTGGACCAGCTGATGGTCGCCCGGTACCTGGAGACGGCGGACCTCGAGGCGCACATCGCGACGGTGAGCGGGGTGTACCGCGAACGGCGCGACGCGATGGCGCGCGCGATCGCCCCGGTCCTCCCCGACGGCGCGCACGTCACCCACCCCGACGGCGGCATGTTCCTGTGGGCGGCGCTCGGCGAGGGCTACGACGCCCAGTCCATGCTCGAGGACGCCGTCGAGGCCGGGGTCGCCTATCTCCCCGGCTGGTCCTTCTTCGCCGACCATCCCGACCACTCGACGATGCGGCTGAGCTTCGTCACCCATGCCCCCGCGGTGATCGAGGACGCGATCGGCCGCCTCGGCGAGGTCATCGCCGCGCACCGCGCCTGACGCGGTCCGGCGTCCGGCCGGCTTCACGCCGACCTCAGGCCGGCTTCCGCCAGCGCAGCGTCGACCGGAACCCCTCCCGCCGACGCAGCTCCGCGCCCGGCAGCACCGACCGGACGCGCTCGCGGAGCTCCCCGTGGGACCAGGCGGGGTCCCGCAGCGGGATCCTCGGCCCCGGCACCGGATCCCGCACCGTTCACGGGTGCTTGACGAGTCCGATCAGCGGGTTCGTCAGCGCGTTCCCGATGTCCCACAGGGTGTCGGCCGCGGTGCGCGGCACGGTGAGGGTCACGACGAGGAGACTCCCGCCCGGACGCAGCAACGCGCGGAGACGGGCGATCGCGGACTCGAGCTCCAGGTGATGCAGGGAGGCGATCAAGGTGATCGCGTCATAGGCACCCTCCGGGTGCCTCGCGAGCATCTCGTCCGCGTGCTCGTCGAGGGTCCGACGGCGGATGGCCACCGCGGGGAGGTCACGGCAGCGCTGCGCGGCGACGTACGCCATCTCCTGATCGGGGTCGATGCCGTCCACGGCGAGGCCGGCCCCGGCGAGAGCCCGGACCAGCTCGCCCCGGCCGCACCCCACGTCGAGGGCACGGGTCGCCCCCTCCGGCAGGGAGCGCAGGATCCAGCGGTGGAAGTGGGCGTTGTGGTCCCAGGGGTGGCGGGAGTTCAGCCGGCGCAGCAGGCGTCCGGCCGCACGGACCAGCGGGTTCGGGGTGGTGCGGATGTCCACGGTGCGTCTCCTGTCGTCGTGGTCTGCGGATTCTCGAGGTTCTGCAGGATCTCCGGCTCCTAGCTCTCCAGCGCTCGCAGGCGCCGCGCGGTCAGCAGCCCGAGCAGAGCGGCGAGCGCGGCGGCGACGCCGAGCACCGCGAGCTGCCCGAGCGGCAGCACGGCCAGCAGCAGGGCGGCCGCGAGCAGCGGCACGATCACCGCGTCGGCCTGCCAGGCGAGCATCACCAGCACCGACAGGTCGCCCTGCGGGGTCGGGATCGGGGTCGCGAGCGAGAGCGGCATCGTCCCCTTCGTCGCATCCCACGCCCGTGAGGCGAGGACGACGACGGCGGTCCCCACCGGGAGCAGCACCGCTGCGGGCCCGGAGGCTCCGCCCGCCGCGGCGACCGCGAGACCGCCCAGGGCCGCGAGCACGAGGAGGAACACCAGCGGTGCCACCGCGTGGAGAACCATCTGGGTCCCTGCCCGCTGGCCGAGGAGCGGCGGGGCGCCGAGGGTGTGCACGGCGTGCCGGATCCCGTCGACGAAGGCGCCCGTCGCCCCGAGCAGCAGCAGCGTGCCGAGCAGCAGCACGACCCAGGCCACCGGGCCCGTGAGCCCGGTCGCCCCGGCGATCGCGGCCGGCCAGCTGCTCGACCAACTGCGGGCTGTGGCTGGCGAGCACGATCGCGGCCCCGGCCGCGGCCCGCGCCCGCACGGCCTCGACGACGAGGCCCAGCCGCTCCGGGTCCAGCCGCTGCTCGGGCTCGTCCAGCAGGAGGACCGAACTGGGACGCGCGAGAGTCAGGGCGAGGGAGACGAGCTGGGACTGGCCGCTCGAGAGTTCGTGCGGGAAGCGGTCGGCGAGCGGGAGGATCCGCAACTCCTCGAGCAGTCGCCGTCCCTTCTCCAGCGCCTCGGCCGCCCGGTCACCCCAGGTCGCGCCGACGAACTGGAGGTGCTCGAGGACAGTGAGATCGCGGGCGGTCTGCGCCGGTCCGAGGAGTGCGGCGACTGCGGTGCGGAAGGCGCGGTCGCGGTCGTCGGGCCGCCGACCCGCCACGCGCACCCGACCCCAGGTCGGGGCGAGTGCGCCGGAGAGCACCCTCAGCAGAGTCGTCTTCCCGCTGCCGTTGGCCCCGGTGATCGCGAGCACCTCCCCGGCACCGACGCTCCCGCTCGCCTCGAGCAGCAGCGCGCTGTCGTCCCGCAAGACCCCGACCCGGTCGAAGACGACGAGCGGGGAGGCGGGGGCGGCGACCATGCGCCCCATCACAGCGCATCCCGTCGCGCCGCGCCCTCCGCCATGGTCGAGATCTCGGCGCTCCGAGAGGGTCGTGCCGGCCTCGCGGAGGACGCCAAGACCGTGAGATCCCTCCCCTGGAGACGTCATGACCTGGCCTTTCTGTCAGAACCGTGAGAAACTGGTCCGTGTCGCCATCGGCGCGCCGCCCGCTCGCCCCGAGCAGGTCGGCTCCGATCCGCGGCATCCCGCGCCCTTCCAGGAGGTCAACACCCGTGTCCGTCGCCGCCACCCCCGCCCCTTCGTCCGTCCCCGCCATCGGCTCTCTGCTGAGCCACCCGGTGCACGGCCCGGTGCGCATCGTCGCCCGCCGCACCCGGACCGTGCGCGGAGAGGACCGGGAGTACGTGGACCTCTCGGTGGTCGACGGGGAGATGGCGATCTCGGTGCCCGCCGATGGCAAGGACGTCGTGGGGCTGCGCGAGCTGCTCGGCGAGGAGGAGATCGTGGCGCTGCTCGAGCAGCTCGCCGCACCGATCGTCGCCCCCGAGAAGAAGGCCTCCTGGGCCCATCGCATCAAGACCCTCACGATGCAGTTGCAGACCGGCCGGCTCACCGACCGCATCGAGGTCGTCCGCGAGATCTACGGCGACAGCGGCGGCAACCCCTCCAGCCTCGCCGAGAAGAACCTGCTCAAGCAGGCCGTGGAGCCGCTCGCCGTGGAGATCGCGATCGCCCGCGACTCGAGCCGCGAGGAGACCACCCAGCAGATGCTCGACCTCGCCGCGGCCGCCGTCGCGGCCGGCGAGGGACCCAGCGCCGCCTGACCAGTCCGCCGCTCCGGCGGAACGGCACCGTCGCCGTCCCGTCCGCACCCGCCCTTGCGCGGCCCGAGGTCAGCGGGCGGTCGCGCCGCCCCGGCCCCGGCGCCCGGTCCCGGCCGGGGTGTACCGGGGCAGGGCCCGCAGCAGCCACGAGCCGCCGACGAGGCACAGTCCGCCGGTGACCGCCCCGGCGACGGCCACCGGCGCGACCAGCGTCACCCCCGTGACCAGCAACGGGGCGACCAGCCGCCCGGCGCCGAGCATCGTGTTCCACCACGCGAGGTAGCCGGTGCGACCGTGCACCGGGGTGACGTCGACCCCGAGGGTCATGACGATGCCCGACCCCATGCCGTTGCCGAGCGCGATGAGCAGGCTCGGCACGAGCAGGGCTATCAGCGCCGCGGTGCGTCCGTGGCCGTCGAGCGTCGTGCCCAGCACCGCCAGGAGCACGAAGCCCGCTCCCATCAGCAGGGCGCAGGGAACTGCCACGGCGGCCCGCCCGAAGCGGTCCATGAGCGTCCCCGCGGGGAGCACCAGGAGTATCTCGAGGGCGGCGCTCACCCCGAACACGAGCGAGATCCACGCGGGGTCCAGCCCCAGGTGGGCGCCGAGGAGCGGCACGATCACGGGCCGGTTCACGCGCGCCATCATCACCGGGGTGATGCCGGCGCCGACGGCGATCATGCGGCCCAGCACGGCCCGGTCGAGCCGGATCCGGGCCTCGCTGCGCATGCCCCTCCGGGGACGCGGCGGGACCGCGGCACGGGTCTCCCCCGGCGGCAGGAAGACGGTGATCATCACCGTCGCGGCGCCGACCATCACCGCGAAGAGCACGAAGACCGCGGTCGAGGAGACGGTCGCGATCACCACCGCCCCGAACAGCGGCCCGACGACCTCGCCGAGGCGGATCGTGCCCCCGTAGAGCGTCATCCCGCGGGCGCGCATCGTGGGCGGCAGGGCGGTGCCGAGATAGGACTGCCGCCCCAGGTGCCAGACCTGCGAGCAGGCGGCGATCACGACCAGGAGGCCGACGAGGACGAGCTGCTGGTGACGGGCCGGCTCCGCGGCGGCACCCGGCTCTATCACCGCGAAGGCCACGAGGCTCGCGAGGATCATCAGCGCGCCGGTGCCCACCAGGGCGAGACGCGCCCCGAGCAGCGTGAGGACCCGGCCGGCCGGGATCGGCCCCGCGAAGGAGGCGATCCCGAAGATGACCGTGAGCGCCGCCGCGGACGACTGGCTGAACCCGAGGTCCAGCGCGAGCAGCGGGACCATCGGCATGAGCGCCGCCATCCCGGCGAACTCGAGGAAGCTCGGCGCGTAGATGGACGGGGCGAGGGAGCGGATGACCTGCGCGGCGGTGCGCCCGTCCCCGGAGCGGGGGCGGGGCACGGGTGGGGTCACCTGCCGAGTCTGCCAGGAGATCGTGAGCCCGGGCAAAGACCTCCGCTCTGCGGACACGCGCCGGGCGGAGCCCCGCTCACCCCTCGAAGGCGTGCACCGTCGCGTTCTCGCCCCGCCGCACCGTCTCCTCGTCGACCCCCGCGGCGAGCGCCTGAGCCGCCCAGCGCACCGACCAGGCGCGCACCAGGCCGGCGCCGTCCGGACCGTCGAGCCAGTCGGCGGTGGGCACCGGGACCTCCTGCTGGCAGGTGTCGCGCCAGCCGTCGGTCTCGGCGGCGAGCGCGAGCAGCGCGATCTCCCAGTCCATGGCGGCGAGGCCGGGACCGCCGCGCGCGAAGTCCTGCCGGTCCAGCAGCGCGGTGTGGCGCAGCGACAGCGCGGTGGTGCCGTCGTCCTCGGGGTCCAGCCGGATCAGCAGCGGGTCCGCCACCCCCTCCCGTTCCCAGACGAGGGAGAGACGGTGCGGGGCCTCGACCGTCTCGATCCTCCCCCGGGCGCCGCGCGGGCCGCGGAAGGTTCCCCCCTCGACCAGCTCGCCGTCGACCGGGCCGAACCAGCGCGCGAGGCGGGCAGGATCGGTCAGCAGCGGCCACAGCTGGGCCGGGGAGCGGGACAGGTGGGTGGTGAGGGTGAGCACCGCGCGCACGCGGGGGCGCCCGTCCAGGACCTGCTCGTCGATCTCGAGTTCGCGGCGCACCGCGTCGACCACGGGCAGCGACTCCGTGACAGCCATCTTCTCCTCGGAGGGGTTCGTCATGGCTCCGCACCGGCGCTCGCGCGGGCACGGACGCGAGCAGACTAGCCGACCCTCCGCCGCGGGGCCATCGATCTCCCTCCCCGGGGAGGGCACGGGACGGGCCGTAGCATGGCGGGCGTGACCCCTGATGCAGACCGCTCCCCGTCCCTGGACCCGTCGCACGTCCGCACGGGCTTCCGCGCCCATCTCTTCGACCTCGACGGCGTGATCACCCCCACCGCCGAGGTGCACATGCGGGCCTGGGCCCGAATGTTCTCGGACTTCCTCGCCTCCCGCGGCGTCGCCGAGCCGTACACCGACGCGGACTACTTCGCCTTCGTCGACGGCAAGCCCCGCTACGACGGCGTCGCCTCCTTCCTCGCCTCGCGCGGTATCGAGCTGCCCCTCGGGGAGGACACCGATCCCGCGGACCAGGCGCCGGGCGAAGAGACCGTCAAGGGCCTCGGCAACCGCAAGAACGACCAGGTCCTCGAGCTGCTGCGGGCCGAAGGCGTCGCCCCCTACCCGGGCACCGTCGCCTATCTCGACGCGCTGCCGGAGGGGGCGCGTCTCGCGATCGTCTCGTCGAGCCGCAATGCCGAGGAGGTGCTGCGCGGCGCGGGTCTGCGCGATCGTTTCGAGCACGTGGTCGACGGGAACGTCGCGGCCCGGGACGGGCTGCCCGGCAAGCCCGCCCCGGACACCTTCGTGCACGCGGCCCGTCTGCTGGGCGTCGAGCCGGCCGACGCGGTCGTCTACGAGGACGCCGTCTCCGGGGTGCGCGCCGGCGCCGACGGCGCCTTCGGCGCGGTGATCGGCGTGGACCGCGGCGCCGGCGCTACGGCGTTCTCCGCCGCGGGCGCGACCCCTACGACCCTCGTCGTCGCCGACCTGGAGGAGCTGGCATGACCCGTCTGCGCACCATCCCCGCCGACCCCGTCGACCGCACGCGGCTGCCGCTGGACGAGTGGCGGCTGGTGGAGTCCCGGCCCGGGGGCGACCTGGGCCTGATGGAGACGCTGTTCGCCACCGCGAACGGCTACCTGGGCATGCGCGGCACGCCCTCCGAGGGCCGCGACGTGCACAGCCACGGCACCTTCCTCAACGGCTTCCACGAGACCTGGCCGATCCAGCACGCGGAATCCGCCTTCGGCTTTGCCCGCACCGGGCAGACGATGATCCCGGTCCCCGACTCGACGGTGATGAAGCTGTACGTCGACGACGAGCCGCTGCTGCTCTCGACCGCAGACCTCGAGGAGTACGAGCGCTGGATCGACTTCCGCGAGGGGGTGCTGCGCCGCGCGCTGATCTGGCGCACTCCCGCGGGGAAGCGGGTGAAGGTCGAGACCTCGCGCATGGTCTCCTTCACCCAGCGCCACCTCGCGCTGATGGAGATGCGCGTGACGATGCTCGACGGCGCGGCGCCGATCGCGATCTCCTCGCAGATCATCAACCGGACGGACTTCGCCGACGACTTCGGCTCCCGCGGCGGGCCCGGTCCCGTGACGGACAAGCACGATCCCCGTCAGACCACCGCCTTCACGCACCGGGTGCTCGAGCCGCAGCAGGACTGGCACAGCGAGCGGCGGATGCTGCTCGGCTATCGGGTGGCGCAGTCGGGGATGACCCTCGGCGTCGGCGCCGATCACCAGGTCGAGTCCGAGGCCGAGGTGCAGCAGCTGGTGGACACCACCCCGGACCAGGGCCGGCACATCTCGCGCGCCCATCTCGAGGCGGGGCAGAGCCTCGTCGTGCGCAAGGCGGTCGCCTATCACTCCTCCCGGTCGGTCCCCCACCGGGAACTCTTCGACCGCTGCCGTCGCACCCTGGACCGGGTGCGCGAAGCGGGGCACGCGGTCCAGCTCGAGGACCAGCGCCGCTATCTCGCGGACTTCTGGACCCGCTCCGACGTGCGCCTCCCCGGCCGACCCGTCGAGCAGCAGGCCACCCGCTGGTGCCTCTTCCAGCTCGCCCAGGCCGCGGCCCGCTCCGACCAGTGGGGCATCCCCGCGAAGGGCCTCACCGGATCCGGCTACGAGGGCCACTACTTCTGGGACACCGAGATCTACGTCGTCCCCTTCCTCACCTTCACCCAGCCGCGCTGGGCCCGCAACGCGCTGCGCTTCCGCGTGAACCTGCTGCCCAAGGCGCGGGAGCGAGCCCGGGAGCTGAACCAGCGCGGGGCCCTGTTCCCCTGGCGCACCATCAACGGCGACGAGGCCTCCGCCTACTACGCGGCCGGGACGGCGCAGTACCACATCGATGCGGACGTCTCCTACGCCTTCGCGCAGTACGCCGACGTGACCGGGGACCTCGAGTTCCAGCGCCGTGACGGCGTTCGAGTGCTCGTGGAGACCGCGCGGCTGTGGTCGGACCTCGGGTTCTGGCGGGTCACGGCCGACGGCGACGCCGCCTTCCACATCCACGGCGTGACCGGCCCCGACGAGTACACCACCGTGGTCAACAACAACTTGTTCACCAACGTGATGGCCCGCTACAACCTGCGCCGGGCCGCCGCCGCGGTGCGCGAACTGCAGCAGGCCGATCCGGCGGCGCACGAGGAGCTCCGCGTCGAGCTGGAGCTCGACGACCTCGAGCTCGAGCAGTGGGAGGCCTGCGCCGACGGCATGCTCATCGCCAAGGACGAGTCCCTCGGCATCCACCTGCAGGAGGACCGCTTCCTCGAGCGCGAGGTCTGGGACCTCTCGGCGACGCCCGACGAGGCCTTCCCGCTGCTGCTGCACTACCACCCGCTGGTGATCTACCGCTTCCAGGTGCTCAAGCAGGCCGATGTGGTGCTCGCCCTGTTCCTGCGCGGCAGCGAGTTCACCGCCGAGGAGAAGCGCGCCGACTTCGAGTACTACGACCCGATCACCACCGGCGACTCCTCGCTCTCCGCCGTCGTGCAGTCGATCATGGCGGCCGAGGTGGGCCATCAGAAGGCCGCACTGGACTACTTCCGCGCGGGTCTCTTCGTGGACCTCGGCGACCTCCACCACAACACCGCCGACGGCGTGCACATCGCCTCGGCCGGCGGGGTGTGGAACGCCCTCGTGCACGGCTTCGCGGGCATGCGGCACGACGAGGGCCGGATCTCCTTCGACCCGCGTCTGCCGGTGGACTGGCCCGAGCTGAGCTTCCCGCTCACCGTGCGCGGGTCCCGCTTCACCGTCCGCCTGGTGCGCGAGGAGATCTCCTTCACCCTCGAGGAGGGTCCGGAGATCGAGGTCACGGTGCGCAGCGAGGAGGTCCGGGTCACCGCCGCGGGCCGGGCGGTCCCGCTCGCCGACCAGGGTCCGGTGCTCGACGACGCGGTGCTCTCCTCCCCGCGCGGCCTGGGCGATCAGCGGGCCGACGGCAGCATCGTCACCTCCTTCGTCCCCAAGGATCCCGACGAGCCGTGGGAGTACCCGGTCCCCACCGATCCCGACGACCTGCTCGAGAATCCCTGACCTCCCGGGGAGCAGCGGGCAGGTCCCGGATCGAGGGCCCCTGATGCAATAGGCTCCCGATCCGTCCCGCCCGTTCCGATCGAGGAGCATCATGCGCCGCACCCCCGCCGTCCCCCGCGACGGCCAGGGCGCGACCCGCGGGGCGGAGCGAGGATGAGCGCCGGGCGTCGGCCCCGACCGATCGTCGAGCACGCCCGGCCGCGGCTCAGCATCGTGCACGTCCTGAACCGGGTGCGCATGCGACTGCTCGACATCCAGGTGTGGGACGTCGCCGGCACCATGACCTTCTACTCCGTGCTCTCGCTCTTCCCGGGCGCGGTCGCGGTGGTCTCGCTGATGTCGCTGATCGGCATCCAGGCGGAGACCCTCCAGGCCCTCTCCCGCCTCGTCGTCGAGATCTTCCCGACCCTGGACCCCGCGCCGTATCTCACCGCGATCGAGGCCGCCTCGAGCACCTCCGGCGGCCTGCTCGGGCTGCTGCTGGGCACCCTCGGCTCGCTCGTCTCCGCCTCCAACGGCGTCGCGGCGCTGCACCGCGCCCTGCACCGGGTCTACGACACGCGCGAGGGCCGGCCCTTCCTCTGGTTCCGCACGATCGTCTTCGGGGAGACGGTGCTGATCGTCTCGGTGGTGCTCCTCGCGATCGGCATGATCATCGTCGGCGGCGAGGCGAGCCAGCGGATCGGCGAGTTCATCGGCATCCCGATCTTCGCCTTCCACGCCTGGAACCTGGTGAAGTGGCCGATCCTGCTGGTCATCCTGATCATCGGTGTGTCGCTGGCCTACTACCTGTTCCCCAACGTGCGCCTGCCGCGGTACCGACTCATGACCCTCGGGTCGACGCTCTCGGTGCTGACCCTGTTCGGGGCCGCGCTGCTCGCCGGTCGCCTCCTGGCCTACGCGACGCGCTTCGCGGAGGTGCTCACCGTCCTCAACGGGCTCATCGCGATCCTGCTGCTGCTGTGGCTCGCGAACATCGTGATCATCGGCGGCGCCGCTCTGGATGCCGAGTTCCTGCGCGCCCGCCAGATCGCGAGCGGTCTCGACGCCTGGCACGCGATCGTGCTCGACTCCCACGCCACGCACACCCTCGACTTCCTGGCGGCCGACGCCGCGGACGCCGAGCAGATCGGCCGGGCGGTCGCCGAATCCGTGCGCAGCGGCGACCCGCTGCGCCACGAGCGCACGCCGTGGATCGTCGACGCCCGCAACCCCCTCGCGGTGAACCCGCCGGCACGGCACCGGGTGACCTCCTCCCCCACCACGTCCGCGTCCGTTGACTCCACGTCCTCCTCAGCTGACTCCGCTGCATCCTCTGATTCCTCCGCATCCCCCGCCGCTCACGAGAATCCCCGATCCGACCCTCCAGGAGACTCCCCCGCATGACCGTCCGCCCCATCACCATCGTCGGCCACCGCGCGCTCGCGCAGCGCACCCGTCGGGTCCGGGAGATCACCGACGAGCTCCGCACCCTGGTCGCGGACATGTTCGAGACCACCGACGCCGCGAACGGAGCAGGCCTCGCCGCCCCGCAGGTGGGGTCGCGCTGGCGGCTGTTCGTCGTGGACTGCCCCGACGCGAGCGGGGAGCGCCACCGCGCCGTGGTGATCAACCCCCGACTCGAGCGCTTCGGCGGGCTCGAGCTCGACGAGGAAACCCTCGAGGGATGCCTCTCCGTCCCCGGCGAGGGCTATCCGACGGCCCGTCATCGCGGCGCCCGGGTGACCGGGATCGATCTCGAGGGCGACGAGGTGGTGCTGGAGGACGAGGGCGGAGTGCTCGCCCGCGCCCTGCAGCACGAGATGGACCATCTCGACGGCTCCCTCTACCTCGACCGCCTCTCCCCCGCACTGCGCCGCGAGGCCCTGGATGCCGTGACGCGGCGGGGCTGGCGCGCCCGCGGCCTGCTGACCTGGGATCCCCGCGAGCTCGAGGCCGCCGATGTGTGAGATCCCCGCCCGTCGCACCTCCAGGGTCGCGGCCTATCCTGGGCGCATGGAACGCCCGTGCCTCTCCCGCCGCCACGCCCTGCTGCTGCCCGCCTCCGCCGCCGGGCTCGGCGTCCTCGCCGCCTGCGCCCCCGAGGACGAAGGCTTCGGGACCGCGGACCCGGTGCGCGCCACCGAGGACGGCTCGATCCCCCTGGACCAGGTCCCGGAGAACGCCTCGACGCTCGTGAACTTCGGCGGCCAGAGCCCCTTCGTGCTGATCGTCCGCGGCACCGGCGAGGAGATTGCCGCCTACTCGGGGTACTGCACCCACAACGGCTGCGCCCTGCGCCAGAACGAGGCGGAGCTGGACTGCCCGTGCCACGGCTCGCGCTTCGACGCCGCGACGGGCGAGGTGCTCCTCGGGCCGGCCACGACCCATCTGCCCGAGGTCGCCGTCGAGGTCGCCGACGGCGCGATCCGCCGTGTCCTCTGAAGGGCCCGGTCCGACCCGCGACGTGGTCTCCTTCGTCCGGCGCGGCGAGCGCCTGACGCCGAGCCGCCAGACCGCCTGGGACCGTCTCGCCGAACTTTACGTCCTCGACCTCCCGCGCGGCGAGCGGGACACGCTCCCCGCCGACGACGCCGCGCTCGACCTCGAGAAGGTCTTCGGCCGCCGCGCCGAGCTGGTCGTCGAGGTGGGCAGCGGACTCGGCGAGAACATCGTCGCCGCCGCCGCGGCGCACCCCGAGCGGGATCACCTGGGCGTCGAGGTCTACCGTCCGGGGCTCGCGCAGACCCTCAGCCGCCTGGACCGGCTCCGCCCCGCTCTCCCGCAGAACCTGCGGCTGCTGCCGCTGGACGCGCAGCGTGCCCTGCCGGCCCTGCTCGCCCCGGGCTCGATCCAGGAGCTGTGGGTGTTCTTCCCCGATCCCTGGCCGAAGTCCCGCCACCACAAGCGGCGCCTGATCAACCCTCCGTTCCTCGACGCCGTGCTGCCGCTGCTCGCCCCCGGCGGCACCTTCCGCCTCGCCACCGACTGGGCGCAGTACGCCGGGCACATGCGCCAGCAGCTCGACGCGCACGAGGATCTCGAGCCGCTGCACCCGGACGGCCCCCGCCCCGAGGGCACCACCACGGACGACGTCCCGCCGGGGCTCCCCGTGGAGGGATGGGCTCCGCGATTCGCGGGTCGTGTGAAGACCAGCTTCGAGACCAAGGGACGCGCGGCGGGCCGCCTAGTATGGGATCTCGCGTACACCCGCTCCGCGCCCTGAGCGGCATGGGGTTCGCGCGCCTGTCGACCATCTGCGAGAGCGAGTCCTCATGAACGCCCCCGACGACGTCCAGCTCCCCTCCGACTGGGAGGACGAGGACGCCCCCGATCCTCGCGGTCGACGGGGTCGTCGCATCGCCCTGATCTCCCTGGGCCTCGTCGCCGTGCTCGTGCTCGGCGTCGGCCTCGTGGTGGCGAACTACCTCCGCGGGATCGACAACCAGTACCAGAAGCGCACCGTCGAGACCATCACCCGTGGCGCCTCCGACGGCGATCGGCCCGAGGCGGAGCCCGGATCGGGCCGCAACTTCCTGCTGCTCGGCTCCGACAAGCGCTCCGAGGAGGACGCCGCCTCGGAGGGCGTGACCGGGCAGCGCTCCGACGTGATGATGCTCGTGCACGTCTCGGACGACAACGAGACCGTCTACGTCATCTCCTTCCCCCGTGACCTGTACGTCGAGATCCCCGGCCACGGCACCAACCGCATCAACGCCGCCCTCGCCTTCGGCGGCCTGAGCCTCGCGGTGACCACGGTCGAGAACTACACCGGCGTGCCGATCGACCATGTCGCGCTGATCGACTTCGACGGCATCCAGGGCCTCGTCGACACCCTCGGCGGGATCGACGTGGCGGTCCCGGAGAACTTCAGCGCCGGCGGTTTCGAGTTCACCGAGGGCACCCAGACGATGAACGGCGAGCAGGCACTCGTCTTCGTGCGCGAGCGCAAGCAGTTCTCCGACGGCGACTTCCAGCGCAACCGGAACCAGCAGGCCGTGCTCAAGGGCATCGCGACGAAGCTGATCAGCGCCGACACCCTGAGCGATCCCGGGAAGCTCTCGGAGACCGTCGGCTCGATCTCCCCCTATCTCACCACCGACGACCAGCTCACCTCCTCGGCGCTGGTCGAGCTGGGGCTGTCGATGCGCTCGATCCGCAGCGGCGACATGTACTTCCTCTCCGTGCCCCACGGCGGTCCCACCACCACCAGCGGTGGCGCGAGCGTCGTCGCGACGGACGAGGACGCCATGGAGACCCTCCGCGCCGCGCTGCGCGAGGACGACATGGGCACGTACTACGCTCAGAACGCCGGGACCTACTGACCACCTCGTCGACTGGAGGAACTCCGTGGCCAATCCGCTCGTGAAGATCGCTGTCCCGTTGGCGGGCGTCATCGCCGCCACCCTCGGGAGGAAGGTCGCCGCCGCCGGCTGGGGCGTCGTCTTCGGGGAGGACGCCCCGACCCCGAAGGCCACCAAGGCCACCCGCAAGGAGACGCTCCGGCAGCGCAAGCAGGCGAAGAAGGACGGTCTCTCGAAGGCGGAGATCCGGGCCATCCGAGATCCGTCCGAGGAGCAGCCGATCTGGAAGGCGATGCTGTGGGCGCTGGTCTCCGGCGTGCTCTTGCAGGGCTTCCGCCTGCTCGCCCAGCGCGGCGCGAAGGCCGGCGCGGAGGGGCTGACCCGTCGTCGGCCCCGCCCCAACCGCGGCTGAGCCGGCGGGCCGGGCCCGGCCCGCACACTCCCCCGAACGACGAGAACGCCCCGCGGAGCACCGCGGGGCGTTCGTCGTCGGAGAGGGGGACGGCTCAGATGTCCTGCACGTCCACGCTCGCGCTGAGCGTGTCGAGCGAGTCGCCGGTGACCAGGAAGCCGACGCGACGCACGAGGGACACGGCGTGGTCGCCGAGGCGCTCGTAGAAGCGGATCAGCAGGGTCATGTCCACGACCTGGCTGTTGGTGAGGCCCGACTCGCCGGACATCTCGCGGGAGATCTGCAGCATGAGCTCGTCGAGCTCCTCGTCCTCCTTCTCGACCTGGGCCCCGAGGGCCAGGTCCCGCTCCGCGATGACCTGCGCGGCCTCCACGAGCGCCGCCCCCGCCAGCTCGGCCATACGGGCGATCTGCTCACGGTGCGAATCGGGGACCGCGAGGGCCGGATGGGCCCGACGGGCGATGAGGGCGATGTGCGCCCCGAGGTCGCCCATGCGCTCGAGCGAGGAGCTCATCCGCAGCGCCGCGACGAGCAGGCGCAGGTCGGTGGCGACCGGGGACTGACGGGCCAGCAGCTCGACGACCTTCGCGTCCAGCTCGCTCTGGCGCTCGTCGAGGTGGGGGTCGGCGGCGATGACCCGCTCCGCGAGGGCGAGATCGCCCTCGAGCAGGGCGGTGGTCGCGTCCTTCAGTGCGGTCCCGGCCATCTCGGCCATGTCGACCAGATCGTCGATGACGTGCTGCAGGTCGCTCTGGTACGCCTCGCGCATGGTGATGCTCCTTGTCTGAAGGGGATCGTCGCCGCGCATCCTCGCAATCGTCGGTGAACGCTTGTCGGCGGCGGATGAACGACAGGTGTGGTCCCCATGAACTCCTGGTTCGCAGTGTGCCGGTTCTCGCAGCGGAATGCCAGGCGAGGCGATCCGGGGCCTAGGCTGTTGTGGTGCCCACGACTGCCCTCCTCCTGCTCGCCGGCGCGATCGGCCTGGTGATCGGGTGCACGGCCGCGCTGGCGCTGCTGCGTGCCGACCGCCGGATCCCCGCGGCCGAGTCCGAGGAGGAGCGCCCCGTGGTTCCCGTGGCGGCCGCCGAGGTGCTCGCGATCCTGTCCTCCGCGTACGTGGTGCTCGACGCGAGCGGCGACGTGCTGCGGGCCTCCCCGCTCGCCTACTCCTACGGCATCGTGCGTGCCGCGGAGGGCGACTACCCGCGGCTGGCGAGCGCGGAGCTGATGGAGCTCGCGGCCGACGTCGGCCGCAACGGCGGCTTCCGGGACGAGCGCCTGACCCTGCGCCGCGCGGCGGGCGGCGACTCGGAGTCGGTCATCGATGTGCGCATCGGGGCTCTCGGCGAGCACGGGGCGCTGCTCCTGGCCGACGACCTCACCCGCCAGGTGCGCGTCGAGGAGACGCGCCGCGACTTCGTCGCGAACGTCTCCCACGAGCTGAAGACCCCGGTCGGGGCGATCACCCTGCTCGCCGAGACCATGGAGGACGCCGCGGAGGATCCCGAGGCCGTGCGCCGCTTCGCCGAGCGGATGCAGTCCGAGACCCGGCGCCTGGCGCGCCTGGTGCAGGAGATCATCGAGCTGTCCCGGGTCCAGGGCTCCTCCGCGCTGCCGGATGCGGAGCCCACCGAGATCGACGAGGTGGTCCGCGAGGCGGTGGCGATGAATCGGAACTTCGCCCTGGGGTCGCGGATCGAGGTGACCGTGGGCGGCGCGAGCGGCCTGCGTGTCTTCGGCTCCGCGCCGATGCTCACCACCGCCCTGTCCAACCTCATCTCCAACGCGATCACCTACTCGGGTCCGATGACCCGGGTGGGCGTCTCGGTGCGCCGCGAGGACGGCATGGTGGAGCTGTCGGTGAAGGACCAGGGAATCGGCATCTCGAAGGAGAACCTCGAGCGGGTCTTCGAGCGCTTCTTCCGCGTGGACAGGGCCCGGTCGCGGGAGACCGGCGGCTCGGGACTGGGCCTCGCGATCGTCAAGCACATCGCCTCCGACCACGGGGGCGAGGTGACGGCCTGGTCGATGCCCGGACAGGGCTCGACCTTCACCCTGCGCCTGCCCGAGATGGGGCGCACGGACACCATCACCGTCGGTGGGGCGCGCCCCACCGATCGGAAGGACACCGCGGAGGCCGCCTCCGCCCGACGCTCCCGTACCGTGGACTCGGACCACGCCACGGGGAAGGGACTCTGACATGACGCGCATCCTGATCGTCGAGGACGAGGAGTCGTTCTCGGATCCGCTGTCCTACTCGCTGCGCAAGGAGGGCTACGAGGTCGCGGTCGCGGACACCGGGACCGACGGCCTGCGCATCTTCTCCGCCCATGGCGCGGACCTCGTGCTGCTGGACCTGATGCTCCCCGGCATGAGCGGCACCGAGGTGTGCCGCGAGATCCGCCGCACCTCCTCGGTGCCGGTCATCATGCTCACGGCGAAGGACGACGAGTTCGACAAGGTGCTGGGCCTCGAGCTCGGGGCCGACGACTACGTCACCAAGCCCTACTCCTCCCGCGAGCTGCTCGCCCGGATCAAGGCCGTGCTGCGCCGCGGTCAGGACTCGGGCGAAGGGGAAGAGGACACCACTCTCAGCGCCGGCAACATCATGATGGACGTCGAGCGGCACGTCGTGCAGGTGCACGGCCAGGAGGTGGCGCTGCCGCTGAAGGAGTTCGAGCTCCTCGAGATGCTGCTGCGCAACGTGGACCGGGTGCTCACCCGGGGCCAGCTCATCGACCGGGTGTGGGGCGCGAACTACGTCGGCGACACCAAGACCCTCGACGTCCACGTGAAGCGGCTGCGCGCGAAGATCGAGGACGACCCGAAGAACCCGGTCCACCTCGTGACGGTGCGCGGCCTCGGCTACAAGTTCGAGTCCTCCGGCGCCTGAGCGCGCCCGGGGCTCTCCCGCGCGGAGCGACCCGGAGACGACGGACGACAGAGCGCCCCGCGGCCTGGCCGCGGGGCGCTCTGTGTCTGACTCGATGCTGCGCGCTGCCGGTGCAGCGGCGCGGCCCGCGCGGCGCTCAGGCGCCGGCGTTCTCCCCGCTCTCGGTCTCGCTGTAGTGCTCGAGGCTGCCGTCGACGACGGGCACGGAGATCACCACGGTCTGATCGCCGGAGGTGACGGTCAGGTCGAGGATGTCGCCGGCGACGACACCGGAGGCGTCGCCGATCTGGACGCTCTGGTCGCTGTCCTCGCCCGCACCGAGGGAGACGACCTGCTCCGGCGCGAGGGACACGCCGGTGGCGAAGATCGCGGTACCGTCCGAGGTCGCGGCCGCGAGGTCGACGGTGCGGGTGGGCTCCGCGCCCTCGATCGCCTGCTCGTAGTTGACGACCGTGGCGGAGAACTCGGCGGTGCCGTCCTCCCGCAGGATCACGAGCGCGTTGCGCACGCCGATCACGGTCGAGCCGTCCTGGGAGAGGTTCGCGTTGGTGCCGTCGGCGGCCTGGTAGAACTCGTGCGTCTGCACCGGGTTGAAGTACGCGCATCCGGACGCGGCGAGGGCCAGGCCCAGGGCGGCGGCGGAGAGCACGAGACGACGGGAGGTGCGCACGGAGGACTCCTGTTCGATGCCGCGACCGGCGGCGGAGGGACGAAGGACAGCCCTCACAGGGTACCGCACCACCCCGTCCCGGATTCCCCCGCAAGATCCCCTCGCGCCGCGGCCGCCGATGCCCGCACGCCTCCCCGACCAACGCCCGACAAACGCTCGATCAGCGCCCCGACCACCGCTCGAAAGCGCTCGGCAACGCCCTGACCAGCCGAGATGCGGAGAACCGCGCATTTTACCACGTGGACCCGGTGGTAGACTGTCACGCGGAAAGGGGACCCACCACATGAACTTCGCTGTCGGCGAGACCGTCGTCTACCCGCACCACGGTGCCGCGCTCATCGAGGAGGTCAAGACCCGCACCATCAAGGGCGAGGATCGCACCTACCTCAAGCTCAAGGTCGCCCAGGGCGATCTGACGATCGAGGTCCCCGCGGACAACGTCGATCTCGTCGGAGTGCGGGACGTGGTCGACAAGGAGGGCCTCGACGAGGTCTTCGAGGTGCTGCGCCAGCCCTATACCGAGGAACCGACCAACTGGTCGCGCCGGTACAAGGCCAACGTCGAGAAGCTCGCCTCGGGGGACGTCAAGAAGGTCGCCGAGGTCGTGCGCGATCTCTGGCGCCGCGATCAGGACCGCGGCCTCTCCGCCGGGGAGAAGCGGATGCTCGCCAAGGCCCGCCAGATCCTCGTCTCCGAGCTCGCCCTGGCCGAGAAGACCGACGAGACCGATGCCGAGTCGATCCTCGACGAGGTCCTCGCCTCCTGAGCGGCCGGTCGTGACCGCTCCCCCGTCGGCCGCCGAGGTGCGGCCGATCATCCTCGCGCTCGCCCCGCCCGCGCCGGGCATCGTCGGCGCGGCCCCCACCCCGGGCCTCGAGCCCCTGGGCGGTTCGCTGCTGGTCGATCGCCTGCTCGGCACCGCACGCGACCTCGGACTGCCCTCCCCGCTCGTGATCACCCGCACCGACGCGGCGGAGCCGCTGCGCCGGGCGGTCTCGGGCCGCGCGGCGGTGCACGAGGTCGCGGCGGGTCGGCGCGAGGCGCTGGCCACGGCGCTCGAGCACAGCGACGAGCCGTTCCTGCTGGTCCATGACGCCGAGCGTGCACTGACCCCGGCAGCCGTGGTCTCCGCGGTGCTCGCCGCGCTCGCCCCCGGTGTCGACGCCGTGGTGCCGACGGTCGCGATGACGGACTCCGTCAAGCAGATCGCACCCTCCGGGCTGCGGAACGTGGACCGCAGCACCCTGGCGGCGCTGCAGAGCCCGCGGCTGCTGCGTCGCGAGGCACTCGCGGGAGCTGTCGCCGACGCCCCCTCCGCAGGATTCGACGAGATCCAGGCGCTGCTCGACCGCGGGGCGGCCGTCCGCACCGTCCAGGGCTCGCACGCGGGGACCGCCCTGGTGGACCGGCTCACCCTCTGGCAGGCGCAGATCTCGCTGGGCCTCGCCCGCGACACCTCCCACCGACACGGCCTCGCGCGGCGACCCTGATCGCGCCGACCCGGGTCCCGCCGCGGGACCCGGGACGCAGCAGCCGGGTCAGTCGTCGCGGCGGCTGCGCCAGACGGTGCGGAACTCCTCGAGCATGCGCCGGGGCTTCGACAGGGTGCGCTGGGGAAGGCTCGTGGCCAGCTCTCCCGGGTCGTGGCGCAGCCGGCGCATCAGACGGCCGGGCTTGCTCGAGATGCGCTGACGCAGATCGGGGAGGTAGTCCTCCGAGACGTCGAGCCGGGTCACCGCCCCGCACGAGGTGCACTGGATCTCGGTGACGAAGCGGCCGGCGTAGACGACCTGATGCTCGGACTCCTGCTCGCAGGCGGTGCAGCGCAGATAGCTCTCCTGGACGGACATCGGCTCCTCCTCACCCGGTCCTCAAACCTAGCGCGGTGACCACGTCCTGGGCCAGCAGCAGGTCCTGCGCATAGGTGATCTTGAAGTTGGTCTCCTCGCCCCGCACCCAGGTCACCGGGATGTCGGTGTACTCCTCGGCGCACGAGGCGGTGTCGGTGCCGACGAAGCCGTCCCGTGCGGCCGCCTCGTAGGCGTCGAGGATGGTCGCGGCGCGGAAGCCCTGCGGGGTCTGCACCCGCACGAGGGACTCGGGGCGCAGGTGCGCCCGGGGGGCGAGCGTGTCGCCGGAGCCGACGGGGGCGACATCGGTCGCCGGGATCCCCGGCACCGCGCCCCCGGTCTCCCTGGCGGCGTGCAGCACGGCGGCGGCGAGGCCGTGGGAGACGAGCGGACGGGCCGCATCGTGGATGAGCACCGTGTCCACGGTTCCCGCGTCGATCCGATCGGCGAGATGGCGCAGGGCCAGCAGCTCCGACTCCTGCCGGGTGTCCCCGCCGGTGATGATCTCGAGCGGGCGCTCGGTCTCGCGGTCCGCGACGAAGCGGGCGTGCTCGAGGTCCTCGGGTCGCACCACGAACACCAGCAGCCCGACGCCCTCGACGCGGGCGAGGGTGTTCAGACCCCAACTGGCGATGCTGCGCCCGGCGAGCGGCAGGAACGCCTTGTTGATGCCGGCCCCCACACGGGTGCCGGAGCCTCCGGCGAGCACGATGCCGGCGGCACGGCCGGTGCGGCGTGCCGAGCGGTGGCGGCGGGGCTGGTTCACGCTGGCATCGTAGACGGCCGACCCCGCTGACGTGGACGTCCTGCTCGGGGCATGACAGAATCGACCGTCGCCCACCCGTCGCCAGTCCAGGAGATTGCATGCTCACCATCGCCATCGTGTGCGGCGCGGGGATCGCCACCGCCGCTCTGATCGCGGACCAGGTGCGCGAGCACGTCACCGAGTCGGGGCGCGAGGTGCAGGTGGTGCAGGCGACCGTGATGGACCTGCTCTCGAACGACTTCGAGGCGGATCTGGTGGTCAGCACCGTCGACCTGCCCGCCGCGCTGGGCATCCCGCGAGTCTCCGCCATGCCGCTGCTGCTGGGCACGAACGCGGCGCTCACCTTCGCGGACATCGACCGGGAGCTCGCGCGCCTGGAGGGGGGCGGGGCCCGATGAGCGCCCTGCCCCGCGTCGGCCTCGGCGTGGACGTGCACGCCTTCGCCCCGGAGGGCTCCCCGCGCCCGCTCCGCATCGCGGCCCTCACCTGGGAGGGCGAGCGCGGCCTCGCCGGCCACTCCGACGCCGACGTCGCCTGCCATGCTGCCTGCGACGCGCTGTTCTCCGCCGCCGGGATCGGCGACCTCGGCACCCACTTCGGCACCGACCGTCCCGAGTGGGAGGGCGCGAGCGGGTCCACCCTGCTCGCCGAGGCCGCTCGCCTGGTGCGCGGGGCCGGCTTCGAGATCGGCAACATCGCCGTGCAGGTCGTCGGCAACCGTCCCCGGCTCTCCGCCCGTCGAGAAGAGGCCTGCGCCGCGATGAGCGCGGTCGTCGGAGCTCCTGTCGCGGTCTCCGGGACCACCACGGACGCCCTCGGCCTGACCGGTCGCGGCGAAGGCATCGCCGCCCTCGCGACCGCCCTGGTCATCCCCCGGGAGGACCTCGCATGACCGACGCCCCGTCCCGCCCCGCCGACCCCGCTCCCCCGGCCCTGCCGCTGGGCGCCGCGGAGGTCGAGGCGGCCGCCGAGCGCCTCGCCCCGGTGCTGCGCCGCACGCCGCTGCTGCACAGCGAGCGGCTGAGCGAACTCGCCGGCGTCGACGTCTGGCTCAAGCGGGAGGACCTCCAGTCGGTCCGCTCGTACAAGCTGCGCGGCGCCCATCTGTTCCTGGACTCCCTGCCCCCGGCCGCCCGCGAGGCGGGCGTGGTCGCGGCGAGCGCCGGCAATCACGCCCAGGGCGTGGCCCGTGCCTGCGCCGCCCTCGGCATCCGGGGGCGGATCTACGTGCCCGGCACCACCCCCCGCCAGAAGCGCGAGCGGATCGTCGCGATCGGCGGCGAGTTCGTGGAGCTGCTGCTCGTCGGCGACACCTTCGACGACGCGGCGGAGGCCGCGGCCGAGGACGCCGAGCGCACCGGGGCGACGCAGGTGCCGCCCTTCGACCACCCCCTGATCATGGCCGGGCAGGGCACGGTCGCCCTCGAGGCCGTCGAGCAGCTGCGGGAGGAGCACGGCCGGGAGGTCGGCACGATGGTGCTGCCCGTCGGCGGAGGCGGCCTGCTGGGCGGCTGCGGGGCGTGGCTGCGCGAGCGCACCCCATCGGTGCGGATCGTGGGCGTGGAGCCGGCCGGGGCCGTGTCGATGGCCGCGGCCGTGCGTGCCGAGCGGCCCGTGACCCTGCACGAGCTGGACACCTTCGTGGACGGCGCCGCGGTGCGCCGCGTGGGCGCCGCCCCGCTGCGGATGGTCCGCGCGATCGAGCCCGAGCTCCTCGCGGTGGACGAGGGCGCGGTGTGCACCGAGATGCTGCAGATGTACCAGGTCGACGGGATCATCGCCGAGCCCGCGGGCGCTCTGGCGGCGACCGCGGTGGCCACCGGGGCGATCCCGCATCTGGGCCGCGGGGGCTCCGGCGGTGAGGACGAGGAGTCGACGGGGGACGTGGTGGTCGTCGTCTCGGGAGGCAACAACGACGTGTCGCGGTACACCGAGATCGTCGAGCGCTCCCTGGTCCACGAGGGCCTCAAGCACTACTTCCTGGTGACCTTCCCGCAGGAGCCGGGGGCGCTGCGCCGGTTCCTGGACCGGGTGCTCGGCCCGCACGACGACATCGTGCTGTTCGACTACATCAAGCGCAACAACCGCGAGGAGGGTCCCGCCCTGGTCGGCGTCGAACTGGGCACCCGCTCGGACCTCGATCCGCTGATGGCGCGGATGGCCGCCTCGAACATGACCATCGAGCGGATCGATCCGGAGGACCCGATCTACCGCTACCTCACCTGAGGACGCCAGGGCGCCGGGGCGGAGGACCCGCCCCGGCCGGTCTCAGCCCTCCGGGTACGCCTCGACGTCGGGGGTGATCGCGCCGCGCGCCTCGACTGCGGAGCGCACGATGTCGTCCAGGCCGTGCTCAGACTTCCAGCCGAGGTGCTGGGCGATGCGGTCGCCGGAGCAGATCAGGCGGGCGGGATCGCCGGCGCGGCGCTCGCCGATCTCGGGCGTGATCTCGATGCCCTTCGCGCGGGCGATCGCCTGGATCACCTCGAGCACGCTCGAGCCCTCGCCGGTGCCCACGTTGAACACGCGATGCTCCCGCTCCTCGCCGCGGAGATAGTCGAGCGCCGCGATGTGGGCGTGCGCGAGGTCGAGCACGTGGACGTAGTCGCGGATGCAGGTGCCGTCGGGGGTGTCGTAGTCGTCGCCGAAGACGACGGGGGCCAGGCCCCGCTCGAGGCGGTCCAGCACGATCGGGACCAGGTTCATCACGGCGGTGTCGGCGAGCTCGGGCCAGCCGGCGCCCGCGACGTTGAAGTAGCGCAGGGCGACGGTGCGCATCCCGTGAGCGCGCTCGGCATCGGCGAGCATCCACTCGCCCACGTACTTCGTCGCGCCGTAGGGGTTGATCGGCTGCGGGGTGAGGTCCTCGGTGACCACCGTGACGTCGGGCATGCCGTAGACCGCGGCGGAGGAGGAGAAGACGACGTCCCGCACCTCGGCGCTCGCGCAGGCGGCGAGCACGTTGGCGAGGCCGGCGATGTTGTCGTGCCAGTACATCTCGGGGTTCGCGACGGACTCGCCGACCTGCTTGTGGGCGGCGAAGTGGATCACCGAGTCGGCGCCGGAGGCCCGGAGGTGGAAGGCCAGCTTCTCCGCCGCGTCGGGCAGGGTCATGTCGAGCTCGATCAGCTCCACGCCCTCGCAGCGGGAGCGCAGCCCCGTCGAGAGGTTGTCGACCACGACCACCCGCTCGCCCTTCTCCTGCAGGAGCCGCACCACGTGCGATCCGATGTACCCGGCACCACCGATCACGAGAGTCGTCATGACCGGAAGCCTACCGGCCGACGAGCCCCGACGAGACGCCGGCGGGACGCGGGCGGGACGCGGGCGGGACGCGGGCGGGACGCGGGCGGGACGGCGTCGTGCGCTGCCCCGCCCGGTCCCGGTCGATCGGCCCCGGACTCAGCTCCAGGAGCTGGAGACCGGCCGACCCTCGGCGTAGCCGGAGGCGCCCTGCAGCCCGATCACGGCCCGCTCGCGGAAGCTGTCAGTGTCCGCCGCACCCGCGTAGGTATAGGAGGAGCGCACGCCCGCGGTGATCACGTCGAGCAGGTCCTCGACGCCGCCCGCCCCCTCGGCGAGGTACATGCGCGAGGTGGAGATGCCCTCCTCGAACAGGCCCTTGCGAGCCCGGGCGAAGGCGTCCTCGTGGGCGGTGCGGTGGGAGACGGCCCGCTTGGAGGCCATGCCGAAGCTCTCCTTGTAGCGCCGTCCGCGCTCGTCGGTGCGCATCTGGCCGGGCGACTCGTAGGTGCCCGCGAACCACGAGCCGATCATGACGTTCGAGGCACCCGCGGCGAGCGCGAGGGCCACGTCGCGCGGGTGGCGCACCCCGCC
Organism: Brachybacterium sp. J153; assembly: GCF_036311905.1. Lineage (NCBI taxonomy): Bacteria > Bacillati > Actinomycetota > Actinomycetes > Micrococcales > Dermabacteraceae > Brachybacterium > Brachybacterium sp. J153. Next base: position 68,668 of record NZ_JAZDCH010000023.1, read on the forward strand.
GTCGGCCCACACGCGACCACCGAGGCGAAGGGCCTCGGCCGCGCACTCGAGCACGGCGGAGAACTGCGGCCGGCCCACGCCGGTCATCATCCGCGTGGTGCACATGGCGCCGGGACCGACACCCACCTTGACGATGTCGGCGCCCGCCTCGATCAGCTCGCGGGTGCCCTCGGCGGTGACCACGTTCCCGGCGACCAGCCGCACCGGCGTGTCCTCGGACGGGCCGAGGACGGTGCGGGCGCGACGCAGCGCCTCGAGCATCTTGTCCTGATGACCGTGGGCGGTGTCGAGCACGATCACGTCGGTGCCCGCGTCGACCAGCTCGCGCACCCGGGTCTCGATGTCCGCGTTGATGCCGACGGCGACGGCGATGCGAAGCCGGCCCGCGTCGTCGACAGCGGGGCGGTAGATGGTCGAGCGGAGCACGCCGGTGGCGGTGAGCACGCCGCGCAGCGTGCCGTCCTCGTCGGTGACCACGGCGATGTCGTGGTGCGTCGCGGCGATGCGGGCATGGAGCAGGGCGGGCTCGACGTCGAGGTCCGCGGGGCCGACCACGAGCGCCTCGGAGTCGAGCACCTCGCCGACGGCGGCGAAGGAGTCGCGACCGGCGATCTCCTGCGCGGAGACGACGCCGAGCGGGCGGCGCTCGGCGTCGACCACGACGACGACGCCGTGGGGGCGCTTGGGCAGCAGGTCCGCGGCCTGGCCGAGGGTGCCGTCGACCCCGAGGGTCAGCGGATGGTCGACCAGCAGGTCCCGCTGCTTGACGGAGCGGACGATCGAGTCGAGTCGCTCCGGGGAGAGGTCCTGCGGCAGCACGGCGAGGCCGCCGCGGCGGGCCATCACCTCCGCCATCCGCCGACCGGTGACGGCGGTCATGTTCGCGGCGACCAGCGGGATGGTGGTGCCGGTGCCGTCATCGCTGCCGAGGTCGACGTCGAAGCGGGACGTGATCGCGGAGCGGGAGGGGAGGAAGAAGAGGTCGTCGTACGTGAGGTCGGTCGACGGGTCATGGATCAGGCGCATGCCCTCCAGGATACGGAGGCGACGCGTCACCGGGCAGGCATCGACCCTCCACCAGGTCCTCACAGGCAGATGCGCGATCATCGCGCCCCGTGAACCTAGGATGTCGCTCATGACGGACCCCTCCTCGGCCCCCCGACGTCGACGCCGTCGGTCCGGCAGGCACCAGGAGCCGCTCCGGCGACCGACCTCGACGCCGCTGCCCCCCGATCAGGCGCGCGCCAACCGCAATGCCGCCTTCGGCAACGGCGGGGCGAAGCGCACCTGGCCGGGAGCGACGACGCCCCCGGCATCCTCGGCCGAGCCCGCGCAGACGTCCTCCCCCGCGCAGCCCGTCGAGCCGTCGACCACCCCCGTCGAGCCCCCCACGTCGCCGCTCGCTGCCCCGGTTCCGCCCGCGGACGCCGCGGCGGACCGCGCCGCGCGCCGTCCCGGCCACGGCCGTCGGCGGGCGATCCTCCTCGACGAGCAGGACGCCTGGGGCGCTCCCTCCCCGTCGACCCAGCCCGCCCCGTCGGCCGAGCCGGCAGAGCCCTCCGCCGGGCCCGACGTCCCGGACTCCTCGGAGTCCCCGGACTCGTCGGACGCGTCCGACGCCTCGGCTGCCTCGGCTGCCTCGGCTGCCTCGGAGCATCTCGCCGCCCGTTCGACCGCCGCGCGCTCCCGCCGTGAAGAGGGCCGCGCGGAGGGCTCCCTGCCGAAGGTCGCCGGATGGACGGTGCTCACCACCGTGCTGCCCGGCGCCGGCCTGCTCACCACGCGGATGCGCCGGCTCGGCATCGCTCTGCTCGCCGTGCTCGCCGCCGTCGTGATCGCGGGCCTGCTGCTGTGGAGGTTCGGCGACCGGCTGCAGATGATCCAGCTGCTCACCTCCCGCACGGTGCTCCTCGGGTTCCTCGCGGTCGCCGCCGTCGTGGGGCTGGTCTGGATCGTGCAGATCGTGCTCGCGAACCTCGCCCAGACCACCAAGGAGCGACTCACCGGCACGCGTCGGTATCTGGCCTTCGCGGTCTCCGCCGCCATGGTCGTCGCCGTCGCCATCCCCGCCGGCTACACGGTCCGCTCACTGTGGGCCGGGCAGTCCCTCCTCGGCTCGAGCAGCGTCTTCGCCGGCGGCAGGTCAGCCGACCTCGCCGAGGGCCCGGACCCGTGGGCGAACACCGAGCGGGTCAACATCATGCTGCTCGGGCAGGACGCGGGCGTTGACCGCACCGGCACCCGCCCCGACACCCTCATGGTCGCCTCGATCGACACCAAGACCGGCCAGACCGCGCTGTTCTCCATCCCCCGCAACCTCGAGCACGTCCGCTTCCCCGAGGGCACCCCCGCCGCGGAGGTCTTCCCGGACGGCTTCCGCTACTTCGGGCAGAACCAGGACCTCATCAACGCCGTGTGGACCTGGGCCGAGGACCGTCCGGACCTCTTCCCCGGAGATCCCGAGCCGGGCCTGACGGCGACCCGATGGGCCGTCGAGGAGACCCTCGGCCTCGAGACCGACTACTACGCGATGGTGAACCTGCAGGGCTTCGAGGACCTGGTCAACGCCATCGGTGGCGTGGACCTCGTGGTCGAGCGGCGCATCCCGATCGGCGGCGGCGCCGGTCCGATCGACGGCTACATCGAGCCCGGCGCGCAGACGCTCGACGGCTTCCACGCCCTCTGGTACGCCCGCTCCCGCGAGGGCTCCGACGACTTCAACCGCATGTGCCGCCAGCAGCGCATGGTCCGCGCCGTCGCCGAGGAAGCCGATCCGGCGACCCTCGCGATGTCGATCCCCGGCCTGGTCAACACGGCCGAGCAGAATATCGTCACGGACATCCCGGTGTCCGATCTCGACGCCTTCGTGGACCTGGCCCTGCGGGTCAAGGACGGCGGGTTCACCTCGTACCCGATCACGCAGGACGTCACCCCGTCGGCGAACGCGGACTGGGACTACCTCAAGGAGTGGACCCAGGCCTCCATCGAGGACTCCCTGAAGGCGGATCCGCCGGAGTCGGTCGTGGGCGAGACCGAGCCCGGCTCCACGGAGCCCGCCGAGACCGGCGCCGCCCCCGAGGAGGAAGCTTCCGGCGAGGAGTCCTCCCGTGAGGAGAGCAGCGCGGAGGAGACCACCGCCGAGGAGGAGACCCCGAGCGATGAGGAGTCCTCCGCGGAGGAGTCCGGAACCGGCGAGGAGACCGCGACGGAGGCCCCGGTCATCGAGCAGGACCCGCTGAAGTCCTGCCTGCCGAGCAACGAGCAGGCCGGCTGACCTCGACCGTTCGTCGCCGCGGCCCCGGCCCGGGTCTCGCTCGGGCCCGGGCCACTCAGATCACCTGCAGCAGGGCGTTCTCGATCAGCTCGGGCATGGCCGGGTGGATCCAGTACTGGGTCGTGGCGATGTCCCGTGCGGTCTGCCCGGTGCTCATCGCCTGGATCAGGATCTGGATCAGGGTGGTCGCCTCGGGGCCGATGAGGTGCGCGCCGAGGATCTCGGTGGTCTCCGCGTCGACGACGAGCTTCGCGAAGCCGGTCGTGTCCTCCATCGCCCAGCCGTAGGCGATCGAGGCATACTCCTGGGTCGCGACCCGCACCGCGCGGCCGCTCGCGCGGGCGGTCTCCTCGTCGATCCCCACCCAGGCGACCTGCGGGTGGGTGAACACCCCGGCCGGCACGGGCATCGTGTCCGAGCGGCGCAGGTCCTCCGGATGCAGCACGTTGTGCCGCACGATGCGCTGCTCGTGGTTGGCGACGTGCTTGAGCTGGTGCGGGCTGGAGAGGTCGCCGAGGGCCCAGACGCCCTCGAGCACCTCGCCGCCCGAGAGCACCCGCTGGTACGGGTCCACCATGACGCGGCCGTCGTCGGCGAGATCGATCCCGGCGGCCTCGGCCCCGAGCAGGTCGGAGTTGGGCCGGCGTCCGGTCGCGACGAGGATCTCCTCGGCGCGCAGCACCACCTCGGCGCCGTCCCGCTCGCCGCGCAGCTCGATCCCGTCGGCCGTGCGCCGGACCGCGGTGGTCGCGAGCTCGGTCTCGAGCCGCAGCCGCTCCCCGAGGATCTCGGTGAGCCGCGCGGAGACGTCGGGGTCGGCGGCGCGCAGCACCCGCCCCGAGCGGGCGACGAGGGTGACCTCGACGCCGAGGGAGGCGAGCACGTGCGCCATCTCGACGGCCACGACCCCGGAGCCGAGGATCAGCAGGGAGGCGGGCAGCGCCCCGAGCCGCATGATCGTGTCGGAGGTGTGCGGGGCGGCCTCGGCGAGGCCGTCGATCGCCGGGATCACGGGCCGCGACCCGGCGCCGAGCACGACGGTGTCGGCGGTGATCTCCTCGCTGCCGCCGCCCGCGAGCTCGACGCGCAGGCGCTTCGGCCCGACGAAGGTCGCGGTGCCGCGCAGCAGCGTGAGGTCGGCGTTGTCCTCGTGATCGCGGCGGTAGGCCTCGCCGCCCGCCGAGATCGGGTCGATGCGCCCGAAGATGCGGTCCCGGATCGCGGGCCAGTCCACGCCCTCGAGGCGCTCGCTCAGGCCGAAGCGCGCGGACTCCGCGGGCGTCGCGGCGAGGTTCGCGGTGTGCACGAACATCTTGGTGGGGATGCATCCGAGGTTCAGGCAGGTCCCGCCGAAGACGTGATCGGGGCCGACGCCGCGGTCGATCTGCACGATCGTGCGACCGGCGAGGTCGGGACCCGGGAAGGAATTGATCGAGCCGGAGCCGATCAGGGCGATGTCGTAGTGCGTCGGGGTGCTCACCTCCCCAGGGTATCGGCGGGCCGACGGCACCGGCCGCTCCGGGCCGACGGGTGTGGCCGCTCCGGGCCGCGGGGCCGGTGGCAGAATGACCGGGCCCCGTCCTCCCCACCCTTTCGCGTCCCTCCCCGTCCTCCCCCTCCCCTCCCGCAGGAGTCGCCATGACCGCCCAGACCTCGTCCGTCCCGTCGGCCGATGCCCATGACGTGATCCGCGTGCGCGGGGCGCGGGAGAACAACCTCCGCGGCGTCTCCCTCGACATCCCGAAGCGCCGCCTGACGGTGTTCACCGGGGTGTCCGGCTCGGGGAAGTCCTCGCTCGTGTTCGGGACCATCGCCGCCGAGTCGCAGCGGATGATCAACGAGACCTACAGCGCGTTCCTGCAGGGCTTCATGCCGTCGCTCGCCCGTCCCGATGTCGACGAGCTCTCGGGCCTGACCACCGCGATCATCGTGGACCAGGAGCGGATGGGCGCGAACGTGCGCTCGACCGTCGGCACCGTGACCGACGCGAACGCCTACCTGCGCACCCTGTTCTCGAAGCTCGCCGAGCCGAACGTCGGCGGTCCCGGCGCCTACTCCTTCAACGTCCCCTCCGTGACCGCCTCCGGCGCGATGACCGTGCAGAAGGGCGCGAAGACCATCGCCGAGAAGGCCACCTACTCGCGGGTGGGCGGCATGTGCCCGCGCTGCGAGGGCATGGGCCAGGTCTCCGACGTGGACCTCACCGAGCTGTACGACGAGGAGAAGTCGCTCGACGAGGGCCCGTTCACCATCCCGAACTACTCTCCTGACGGCTGGTACGTGAAGATCTTCGTGCGCTCCGGCTTCTTCCCGGCGGACACGCCGATCAAGTCGTTCACGAAGCGGCAGCTGCACGACTTCCTGTACAAGGAGCCGACGAAGATCAGCATCGACGGGATGAACATGACCTATGAGGGTCTGATCCCGAAGATCCAGAAGTCGATGCTGTCCAAGGACCGCGACTCGATGCAGCCGCACGTGCGGGCCTTCGTGGATCGCGCCGTGAAGTTCATCGAGTGCCCCGAGTGCGAGGGCACGCGCCTCGCGGAGCACGCCCGCACCTCACTGATCGACGGGGTCTCGATCGCCGACGTCACCGCCTGGCAGATCACCCAGCTCGCGCGCTGGGTCGAGGACCTGCGGGGCCGCCACCAGGGGCCGACGGTCGCGCCGCTGCTCGCGAACCTCGCCGCGCTGCTGGACGCCTTCGTGCGGATCGGGCTCGGCTATCTCTCGCTCGACCGGCCCTCCGGCTCGCTCTCCGGCGGCGAGTCGCAGCGCACCCGCATGATCCGCCATCTCGGCTCGGCGCTGACGGACATCACCTACGTCTTCGACGAGCCCACGATCGGCCTGCACCCGCACGACATCGCGACGATGAACGAGCTGCTCCTGGCCCTGCGCGACAAGGGCAACACGGTTCTCGTCGTCGAGCACAAGCCGGAGACGATCGCGATCGCCGACCACGTCGTCGACCTCGGCCCGCGCGCCGGCAGCCACGGCGGGCAGCTGCAGTACGAGGGCGACGTCGCGGGGCTGCGCGCCGCGGACACCCTCACGGGTCGCCACCTCGGCAGCCGCGCCGCGCTCAAGGAGCAGGTGCGGGAACGGACCGGGTCGCTCCAGATCCGCGGCGCCTCGCAGCACAACCTGCAGGAGGTCGACGTGGACGTGCCCCTCGGCGTGCTCACCGTGGTCACGGGCGTGGCCGGCTCCGGCAAGAGCTCGCTGATCCACGGCTCGCTCCCCAAGGGCGCCGACGTCACAGTCGTGGACCAGTCCGCGATCCGCGGCTCGCGCCGCTCGAACCCCGCGACCTACACCGGCCTGCTCGAGCCGGTGCGGAAGGCGTTCGCGAAGACCAACGGCGTCAAGCCCGCCCTGTTCTCCAACAACTCCGAGGGCGCATGCCCGGTGTGCAAGGGCAACGGCGTGATCTACACCGAGCTCGGCTTCCTCGAGACGGTCTCGACGCCGTGCGAGGAGTGCGAGGGCCGCCGCTTCCAGGCGTCGGTGCTCGAGTACACCCTCGGCGGGAAGCACATCGCGGAGGTCCTCGAGATGAGCGTCGAGGACGCCCTCGCCCACTTCTCCGGCCAGACCGATCCGGCGGCGAAGGTGCCCGCGGCCGCGAAGATCCTGCGCCACCTCGACGAGGTGGGGCTCGGCTATCTCACCATCGGCCAGCCGCTGACCACCCTCTCGGGCGGCGAGCGGCAGCGGCTCAAGCTCGCGATGCACATGGGCACCGCGGGCGGCACGGTCGTGCTCGACGAGCCGACGACGGGCCTGCACCTCGCGGACGTCGGCACCCTCCTCGAGCTGCTGGACCGCCTGGTCGACGCCGGCACCTCGGTGATCGTCATCGAGCACCACCAGGCGGTGATGGCCCATGCGGACTGGATCATCGACCTCGGCCCCGGGGCGGGCGCCGACGGGGGCCGGGTCGTCTTCGAGGGCACGCCCGCCGAGCTCGTGGCCGACGGATCAACCCTCACGGCGCGGCACCTACGCGAGTACGTCGGCGGCTGAGTCACCGTGTCCAGGACAGGTCATCGACCCGAGGAGAACTCGATGCGCATCCATCATCTCGACTGCGGCACCCTCCGCACCCCCGTCGGCCGCATGGTCTGCCACGTGCTGCTGCTGGAGATCGGTGACCGCCTGGTGCTGGTCGACACCGGGTTCGGCACCGAGGACGTGCGCGATCCGCGCCGGCTCGGCCCCGTGCGCCACGTGCTCTTCCCCGATCTCGACCTGTCCCGGACCGCCGTGGGGCGGATCCGCGCCCTCGGCCTCGACCCCGCGGACGTGAGCGATGTGGTCCTCACCCACGGGGACCTCGACCACGCCGGCGGCATCCCGGACCTCGCCCACGCCAGGATCCACCTGCTCGCCGCGGAGGCGGCGGCGATCCGGGACGGGCGCGGCCCCCGGGTGCGTCAGCGGTACCGCACCGGGCACTGGGGCCACGATCCGAACCTGGTCGCCCATCCGCGGGGGACCCGCACCTGGAAGGGGCTGGAGGGGACGGTCGAGCTCGACGACGTCGCCCCGGGGCTGCTGCTGGTGCCGCTGCCCGGTCACACGCCCGGCCATGCCGGGGTCGCGGTGCCGACGCCCGAGGGGTGGTTGCTGCACATCGGGGATGCGGCGCTCGACGCGCGCACGCTGCGCACGGGTCGGCTCCGTCTCGACGTGCGGCTGCGCCAGACGCTCATCGCGCAGGATCCGCGCACGATGCACCGCACCCAGAGGCGCTTGCGTGCCCTCGCCCGAGACCCGGAGGTGCAGATCATCAACTCTCACGACCTCTCCCTGTTCGAGGCGGCCCGGGCGCGGAGCGAGGCCGGTCCGGGCACGCCCCTCGGCTAAGGCGCGCGCCCCGTCGCCGCTCGGCGGCCCGACCGCTCGGCACACCTCTCGGACCGCTCGGCACGACGGTCGGGGATCGGGCGACATGGACCCCGCCCCGGGGCCCTGGTAGGTTTCCGTCGATCGGCCAGGCGGTCGATCCCCGTGACCCGGGGGCCCATGGCCCCCGACCCCGGCGGTGTCGCCCCTCCCGGCGGTCCGCCTCCGATCAGAAGAGGCCACCATGTCCGACTCCGCGCTGTCCGGGACCTGGGACGTCGATCCCACCCACACCCGCATCGGCTTCGCCGCCCGTCACGCCATGGTCACCAAGGTGCGGGGAGCGTTCAACGAGGTCAGCGGCACGCTGGTGCTCGACACGGAGAACCCCTCCGCCTCCTCCGCCACCCTCACCGTGCAGATGGCGAGCATCGACACCCGCACCCCGCAGCGCGACGAGCACCTGCGCAGCGCGGACTTCTTCGACGTCGAGACCTACCCGGAGATGACCTTCGTGTCCCGCCGCATCGAGGAGGTCGACGAGGGCAGCTGGATCGTGGACGGCGCCCTGACGATCCGCGACGTGACTCGCGATCTCGCGGTGCCGCTGCGCCTCGTGGGCGTCGAGAACGACCCCTTCGGCTCGGTCCGCGCGGGCCTCGAGGGCAGCCGTCGCATCGACCGTCGCGACTGGGGCATCTCCTGGAACACCCCTCTGGACTCGGGCGGCCTGCTGGTCTCCGAGAGCATCCAGCTCGAGTTCGAGCTCTCCCTGGTCAAGCGGGCCTGAGCTCGGGTGACCCCCTCCCCCGCCGAGCTCCCTCCCGCGCTCGCCGCCTGGCTCCCGCTGCTGCGCTGCCCCATCTGCGCCGGCGCGCTCGCGGCCGACGGGCGCGCCCTGCGCTGCCCGCAGCGGCACAGCTTCGACAGTGCCCGCGCGGGCTACGTCTCGCTGCTGGGCGGAGGCGGGGCGGTCTCGGGCGACGATGAGGGGATGGCACGGGCTCGCGAGCGCTTCCTGGCCACCGGCGCCTATACCCCGCTGCTCACCGCCCTCGGGGATCTCGCCGAGGCGACCGTCCCCGCCCTGCGGCGGGACGAGCGTGCGACGGTGCTCGACGCCGGCTGCGGACCCGGCTGGTACCTGGCCGGTATGCTCGAGCGCTTCGACCGGGCGGTCGGCCTGGGACTCGACACCTCGGCGCGCTCGCTGCGCTCCGCCGCGCGGGCCCATGAGCGGGCCGCCGCGGTGACCGGCGACGTGTTCGCCCCCTTCCCGCTGGCCGCGGGGTCCGTCGACCTGCTCCTGGACGTCTTCGCGCCGCGGAACCCGGCCGAGTTCGCCCGGGTGCTCCGCCCGGGCGGCGCGCTGCTGGTGGCGCGTCCGGCGACGGGCCATCTGGCGGAGCTGCGCGAAGTGGTGCCGGGCATGGTCTCGGTCGACCCGCGCAAGGAGGAGCGCCTGCACCGGGCGCTCGATCCGCTGTTCACGCTCGTCGCAGAGCGGGAGGTGCGCTCCGAGCTCGCGCTCACCGCCGAGCAGGCGCAGGATCTGGTGGCGATGACGCCGAGCGCCCGGCACGTGGATCCCGCGAGCGTCGAGGCCGCGCTCGCCGCGGCCGACGGCCTGACCGTCCGCCTCGACGTGCGGCTCAGCGCGCACCGTCCCCGCTGAGGCGGCCGTCGCGGGTGCGGCGACGTCGCCTAGGCTGGAGCCTCCGCGCCCCGCGCGGGTCCCCCACCGCTGAGACCGCCCAGGAGCGCCGTGTCCCCCTCCGCCCCGTCGTCCGTCCCCGCCACGCCCACCGGCCCGGAGGCCGTCGCCTGCGACCGGGCGGGGCGCTCCGCTCTCCGCCGACGTGCCGCCTTCCTCGACTTCGACGGGACGCTCGCCCGGCACGGCGTCGTGCCCCGCGCCCAGGCCGAGGCGGTGCTGGCCGCCCGCGCGGCCGGACATGCCGTGCTGCTGTCGACGGGGCGCCCGGGATCGATCGTCGCCGAGGACGTCGCCGCGCTCTTCGACGGCTGGATCACCTCCGCCGGTGCTCACGTGCGGATCGGGTCGGAGCTGCTGCGCGATGAGCGTCTGCCCCCGGAGGTCACCGCGCGGGCGGTCCACGTGCTCGAGGCGCACGGCGCCGCCTTCGTGCTCGAGGCCCCCGATGCCCTGTGGTGCACCGAGCGGTCCGCGCAGCTGCTGCGCGAGCGTCCCCGCCGGTCGGTGGTCCCCGCCGAGGGGGATCGCGGCCGCGGCACCGAGGACCTCCTCGCTGCGGTGAGGACCACCGATCGCCTCGCGGAGGTGCCGGCCGCGAAGATCACCGTCTGGAGCTCGCCCGTGCCGATCGAGGCCCTCGCGGAGGACATCGGCCCCGAGCTCGGGGCGCTGCCCAACTCCATCTCCCCGGACGGCCTCGGCTCGGGCGAGCTGCATCTCGCCGGGGTGGACAAGGCCCAGGGCCTGCTCCTCCTCGCCGAGCACCTCGGGGTGCCCGTCGCGGACACGATCGCGATCGGTGACGGGATGAACGACCTGGGCATGCTCCGCGCCGCCGGCACGGGGGTCGCCATTCGGGGGTCGCGCGCCGAGGTCCTCGCCGCTGCGGATCTCGAGGTGCCACCTCCGGCCGAGCACGGCGTGCTCCACGCCTTCGAGCGGCTCGGCCTGCTCTGATCCGCCGTCGGGCGGCGCCTGCCTCCCGCCGCGCAGCTCAGCTGCGGTGCCGCAGACCCAGCAGGACCAGCCCGGCGGCGGCCAGCAGGGCGCCCACGCCGAGCAGGATCACCGCCGAGGGCCCCACCTCCGCCGCGAAGCGCTCCTGGAACGCCTGCACGATCGACCCCAGGACGGCGGCCTGGTCGATCTGGTCGGGGACGATCTGCTCGATCCGCTGCGCCAGGAACCAGTCGCCGAGCCCGGCGGCGATCCCGCCGAGCCCGGCGAGGACCAGCAGGATCCGGCGGTGTGCGCCGAGCAGCAGGGCGAGGGCGGCGAGCACCAGGGCGATCGGCCCGAGCCGGTGCGCCCAGGGGTCGAGCACCTCGGCTCGGGAGAGCAGCGGTACGTCCGGGACGGTGAACAGGGTGATGGTGAGGTCCTCGGGGCGGGGCACGCTCACGAAGGGCACCGCGTCCTCCACGGCGGTGAGCATCTCATCGGCCAGGGGCGCGAGGTCGACGTCGACGGGGCTCCCGCCGGGGGTGAACAGGGCCCCGTGGAGCTGGACCATCGCCTCGTCCCAGACGGCTTGGTAGCCGCCGGTTCCGGTGAGTCTCGCGGCCTGCTCCTCGAGCGTCGGCCGGATCGAGTCCGCGAGCCAGCCGGGCACCCTCTCGTTCCCGAGCACCTCCTCGACGGCGGAGTCGGAGAGCTCGCGCTGCAGCTCCGGATCGGAGCCGAGCGGCTGCGCGATCGCCAGGAAGCCCTCCTGGTCCACGACGTTCTCCTCGAGCCAGACGGCGGGGAGCCACGCCGCCCCCAGCACCGTCGCGACGAGCAGCAGCGCCGTGGCGAGGAGGTCGCGGACGGGATCGAGAGCGCGTGAGGTCGGCACCGTTCCACGGTACCCGGCCCTCCCCCGGGAACGGGAGCGGCCCCGCCTCCCGGAGGGGAGGCGGGGCCGGAACGGCGCTGGGGCGATCAGCCGACGCGGATGAAGGTCCAGTCGCCCGAGTAGATCTTGCGCTCGGAGGTGTCCACGCGGGGGTTGCCGGCGTCGACGAACTGGTTGCCACCGGCGTAGATGCCGATGTGACCGGGCTTGTAGACCAGGTCGCCGGGGCGAGCCTCGGAGCGGGGGATGACGGTGCCGGCGGCGGCCTGCGCGCCCGCGGTGCGGGGGAGGTTGATGCCGTGCTGGGCGTAGACCCACTGCACGAAGCCGGAGCAGTCCCAGCCGGAGGGCGAGGAGCCGCCGTAGACGTAGGGGGTGCCGATGCCGGAGCGGGCGGTGGCCAGGACCGAGCTGCCCTTCGCGGCGGAGGCCGGAGCCTCGCTCTGCTCCTCGTCCTCGGAGGACTCCTCGTCGGAGTCGGACTCGTCGGAGTCGGACTCGTCGGAGTCGGACTCGTCGGAGTCGGACTCGTCGGAGGACTCCTCACGGCTCTCGCGCTCGGTGGAGCGGTCCGCGGACTCGTCCTCGTCGCGGGACTCGGTCTCCTCCGAGGTGCCCTCCTGCTCGTCCTCGTCCTCCGCCGGGGTCTCCTCGACGACGGGCTCGGGCTCGGGCAGCTCGATGGAGATGGTCGCGGCAGGGGCGATCACGGTCGCGGCGCTCGCGGACGCCTCGGCGGCGGGGATGCCGACGGCGGGGGCGCTCACGGGGGTGAGCACGGCGGGGGCGGCGTCGGCCTGCGGGGCGGCGGGGGCCTCGGCGGCGGGATCGGCGGTCGCGGCGGCGGCACCGCCGAGCAGCATGGCGGCGGCCATCGCGGTCCCGGCGGCGGCGCGCCCGGCGCGCACGGCCGGGGTCACCGGGCGCATGGCACGGCGGTGGGTGTTCATCGCAGTCTTCGACACGTTCAGCTCCCTGCCCCTGGACCGTGGTCCTCGCGCTCTCGGCGTCTCGCTCTCCGATCCGGTGCGCGATGGGGCGTTCCGGGCGGGTCACCGTGAGTCCTGGTCCCGCGGTGCACCCCGAGACTAGGAGCTGAGCGGGCTTCGGGACAGCTCGACCGAAAGGTTCTGGGGAGAGCTTGACGGACCCTTTACCGAGCGGTCGGCAGACTGACGTGCAGCTGGCCGGCGACCACCTCGGTGACCGCTACCTCTCCCCCCTCGGGGCCGCGCAGCACGAGGGTGGAGGCGAGTCGCTCGACCTCCAGGTCCGCTCCCGGGATCATGCCCTGACGTGCGAGGTCGCCGAGCAGCGCGACATCGGACTGCACCCGCTCGCCGATCCGCTCGAGGCGCACGGCACGGGTCTCGCCGTCGGCGACCACCTCCACGAGCTCCGAGACGGCGGAGGCGGAGTCTTTACCCTCGGGGGTGAGCGCGGTCTCGTCGATCCCGAGGGCCGCGAGGCCCGGGATCGGGTTGCCGTAGGGATCGACGTAGGGCGGCCGGATCTGCGCGGCGATGCGCTGCTCGACCTCGAGGCTCATCACGTGCTCCCAGCGGCACGCCTCTTCGTGGACGTGCGGGTAGTCGAGCCCGATGACGTCCAGCAGGTGCCGCTCGGCGAGGCGGTGCTTCCGCATGACGTCGGTCGCGATCTCCTCGCCCTCTCGGGTGAGCCGGATGCGGCGCTGGTCGTCGAGGTGCAGCAGTCCGTCGCGCTCCATGCGGGCGACCGTCTGCGAGACCGTGGGGCCGGAGTGGCCGAGGCGCTCCGCGATCCGCGCCCGCATCGGCGCGACTCCCGCCTCGTGGAGCTCGAACACCGTCTTCAGGTACATCTCGGTGGTGTCGATGAGATCTCCGGACACAGGCCCTCCTCGGTCGGCGCGACTGGCGTCGTCCAGCTTATCCGGCGGGCCGACGGGTCGGGCCGCGTTCGCGGGCGGCGGAGCCGGAGCGGACGCCTTCCCGCTCGCGTCCCCCGATCAGACGAGCAGCCCCACCAGGTGCAGGAGCACGCCGAAGCCGTTGAGCAGCAGGTGCGCGAGGATGCACACCCACAGCCTCCGCCAGCGCCGCCACATCAGGCCGAGCGCGATGCCGGTGGTCCCCTGGAGGGCCAGGGCCTGCGCCGTGCTCGCCCACAGCGACCCGTCGCCGTGGCTGGGGACGTGCATCAGGCCGAAGAGGATCGCGGCGAGCAGCAGCCCGGTCCCGGAGCCGACGAGCGCCTCGAGCCGGGTCTGCAGCAGGCGCCGGTAGAGGAGCTCCTCGCCGACGCCGGCGGTGATCGCGGTGGCCGTCGCGGCGATCAGCAGCAGGGCGAGGGGCGGCCAGGCGGAGGGCCCGCCCGAGGAGAAGGGCCCGAGGGTGGAGAGCACGCCGAGCACCAGCGCGGGCAGGACGATCACCCACCCGCGCACCTCGGGGCGTCCGATCTCGATCGACGGCCCACGGCGCCGGGCGGACAGCGCGAGCAGCACCATCGGCACCAGGAGGAACATGACGGCCTTCGCCAGCACGTAGTCCTCGTCGGTGGGCAGCAGCGGCACCAGCAGCGGGAAGCCGCACGCGAGGAGCACCAGCAGCGCGGCCTCGGCGCGGACGGCGCGGGGCCGGCGCACGCCCACCTCCGCGTCGCCGCGGCCGCGCGGCAGCAGCAGGGTGAGCGCGATCGCGAGCAGAGCGGGCACGATCAGCAGCGGCACCGGCATCGGGGCGTAGCCCGGATCGCGGGAGACGACGACGCCCTCGGGGTTCAGCCCGATCGTCACGCCGATTGCAAGGACGAACAGCGAGATCAGGGCGCCGACGACGGCGGGCCGGTCGGCGGGGGCCTGCCGCGGGGCGGCGGCCTCGGGGTTGCGGGGTGCGGGGGCTCCGACGTCAGCGGTGGTCACCGCCCCATTCTCGCCGAGCGCTCCGCCGCGGGACCCCTCCTTCGGTCGAGGATGCCCCGCCCACGCCGGACCCTGCCGCCGGGACGCGGAGCGGGGCAAAAACCCCCTGGGGGTGAGGAGTTCTGCTCGCGGACTAC